>NZ_BAAAJK010000002.1:0-4065 GCF_039526905.1 Pseudonocardia kongjuensis
CCGCCGAGATGCAGCTCAGCGGGCCGGAAAGATCCACAATTCCCGCTGATCTGCATCTCGGCGGAGGCCGGGGTGCGGCGTATGGGGGCGCGGCGGGTCAGGGGGTGCGGTCGAAGAGGTTCCCGGTGGGGATCTTCGGGCGGGGGAGGTTCTGCGGCGGGCCGGGGCGGGCCGCGGCGTAGATCTCCGCGGTGCGGGCGGCGATCGTCGGCCAGGCGAAGTCGGTGCGAAGCCGGGCCCTGGCCGCCCGGGCCCGGCGTCGCGCGGCGCGCGGGTCGGACAGCGCGCGGTCGACGGCGTCGGCGATCCCCGGGACGTCGCCCGGTTCGAAGCCGAGCCCCGTCTCGCCGTCCCGGACGACCTCGCCGAGCCCGCCCGCGGTCGACGCGACCAGCGTGGCCCCGACCGCCGCGGCCTCCAGCGCGACGATCCCGAACGGCTCGTAGCGGCTCGGGAGCACCACGGCGTCGGCGGCCCGGAGCAGGGCGGTCAGCTCGGCGTCGGGCAGGTGGCCGAGGAACTCGACCGAGCGCCGGACCCGGTGCTCGGCGACCCGCGTCCCGAGCATCTCCTGCTGGGTGCCGGTCCCGGCGACGAGCAGCCGGGTCCCGGGATGCCTGCGCCGGATCCGGGGGAGGGCGGCGATCAGGTCCTGCACGCCCTTCTCGTACTCCAGGCGTCCGAAGTAGACCAGCCGCGGACCGGTCCCGGCGGGTGCCGGCGCGGTGGCCCGGGAGCGCCAGCGGCGCAGGTCGATGCCGTTGTGCACCACGTGGATCGCGCCGGCGTCGAGGTCGTGCAGGGCGGACACCTCGGCGCGCATCGCGGACGAGCAGGTGATCACCTCGTCGGCGCGCTGCGCCAGCCACCACTCGGTGGAGTGCACCTGCCGGTTCAGCGGCCCGGGGAGCCAGCCCGAGTGCCGGCCGGCCTCGGTGGCGTGCAGCGTCGCGACCAGTGGCACGCCCAGCACGTCGGCGAGCGCGATCGCCGGGTGCGCCACCAGCCAGTCGTGGGCGTGCACGACGTCCGGACGCCAGCCCGGCAGCAACGAGGTCAGCGCGTGCCGGAGCAGGCCGTGCCCCATCGCGAGGGTCCAGGCCACCATGTCGGTGCCGAACTCGAGATGCGGCGGGTCCTCCGCGACGCGCAGCACCCGGACGCCGTCGACGGTCCCGTCGCTGCTCGGATGGGTGTCCGCGTCGGTGCCCGCGGGTGCCCGGGACAGGACGACGACGTCGTGCCCGGCGGCGGCGAGCTCCCGGGACAGCGCGTGCACGTGCCGGCCCAGCCCGCCGACCACGACCGGCGGGAACTCCCAGCTGACCATCAGCACCCGCATCAGGAGATCCTGGCAAACGCCGTACCGGCGGTTACCCCCGGGTACGAGGGGCGCGCCGGTCCGCGCACCCCGGCCCGGTCGAGGCACCGTCTGCAACGGGTGCGATGCCGTGGCCGGGGTGCGCGGAGCGGGGCCGGCGCGAACGCAGAGTGCTGGTGGCGCCGCTGCCGAGGCGCCGGTTGGCGCCGACCGCGGGGGTCAAGTCGGGCTGCCGCACCGCGTGTTCGTCGGCGCACCGTCTGCAATGGGTGCGATGTGGCGGTAGGGGTGCGAAGCGGCGCGGGGGGTGCGGCGTGTGGCCGGGGTGGGGTGCGATGCGGGGCCGGGGGTGCGGCGTCTGGGCCGGGCGGGGAGCGTGCCCGGGCGAGGCACACCCCGTTGCCCGGGAACGGCTCAGGGGCCGGCGAGATCCCGGGCGTCGACGTGCCCGAAGGTCGGCACCGGCACGTCGGTCCACCGCTCGGTCCGTCGCTCGGCGGCGCGCCGCCGCCCCTGCCGCAACAGCGCCGACAGCTCGGCGACCCGACCGGCGTGCATCGAGGCGCGGGAGCGGGCGTAACCGGCGGCCGAGTCCTTGGTGACCATGAACGCCCAGTCGCTGGACAGCGCGTGCAGCGCCTGGTCGACGAGCAGATCGGCCAGCGGGTCCCGGACGTCGGGGCGCAGCATCGGCCCGGTCTCCGGCCACACGGTGTCCAGCCCGGCCAGCAGGTCGTGCTGGACGTCGTCGCCCAGCGCCACCAGGTCCGACACCTGCGGCCCGGCCCACACCCGCCAGTCCTTGCCGGAGCCCCACGAGCACTCGGGCAGGGTGACCGGGTCGCCGACCAGGCCGTCGTCGATCGCCCCGCCGAGGGTCCGGACGTCGACGCCCGCCTCGGGCAGCAGCCGCAGCACCGCCGCCAGCCAGTCCGGGCCCTCGTGCCACCAGTGCCCGAACAGCTCGGTGTCGAACGCGGCGACGGTCAGCGCCGGCCGGCCGGTCGAGGCGCGCAGCGACCGCAGCCGGGCGACCACGGTGTCGACGAAGTCCCGGGCGTCGCGCTGCACGGCCTGCGCGGCGAGTTCCGGCGAGTACGGCTTCTTGCGCTCCGGCGGCACCCGGCGGCCGGTCACCCGGGCCGGCTTCAGCCCGGACGGGTGGTCCCAGGTGTGGAAGTCGCGGTACTCGGGCGAGCCGGGGTAGCCGCGGCGCGGCGACCAGACCCGGTAGGTGATGTCCAGGTCGCGCCCGACGCACAGCACGTCGGAGCCGCCGACCGGCCGGGCGAGCGCGGTGTCGCCGCGCAGCGCGGGGCCGTCGACCAGGAAGCGTCGCACCCCGGCGGAGGCGTAGTCGTCCTCCATCCCGGGTGCGTAGCCGCACTCGGGTGCCCAGATCCCGGCCGGTCGTCCGCCGAGCCGCAGTGCGTGGTCGGCCAGCCCGGCGCGCAGCGAGAAGGCCCGCACCCGGGGGCGCAGCAGCGGCTGGAACGGGTGCGCGGCCGGCCCGCCCAGCAGCTCGACGGCGCCGGAGTCGCGCAGCGCCCGCAGCACCGGCGACCCGCCGTGCCGCCAGTGCGCCTCGAACTCCGCGGTGGCCGCGGTGGACACCCGGTGCTCGTGCGCGGCGAGATCGGGCAGCCGGCCGGCCGCCGAGTGCGCGCGCAGCGTCCAGCCGCCGAGCCAGTCGTGCACGCCGCGCAGGCAGTACGGGTCGTCGAGCTGCGCCGCCAGCACCGGCGTGATCCCGAGCGTGGCGAGCTGGCCGCGCCCCTCCGCGGCGAGCTCGCGCAGGGTCGCCACGACCGGCAGGTAGGACTGCGCCCACGACTGGTAGAGCCACTCCTCGCCGACCGGCCAGCGCCCGTGCCGGGCCAGCAGCGGCAGGTGCGAGTGCAGGACCAGGCAGAAGGTGCCGACCGGGGTCACCGGCGGACCGCCGCGACGAGCAGGTCAAGCGAGGCGTCGAGATCGTCGGTGCGCAGCTCGAAGTCGGTGCTGCGCACGGCCGCGACGTCGGCGGCGAGAGCGGCGGGCCACGGCTCGCCGGACAGCGCCAGCCGGGTCTGCGCCTCGATCAGCCCGCCGTGCCGGGCGTCGGCCGCGCGCAGCCGGGGGCCGTGGTGCAGCCCGTGCACGACGACGTCGTCGAACCCGGCGTCGACGACCAGCCCGGCCAGCTCCGCCGGGTCCAGCTCGCGGGTGTGGAACGGATTGAGCGGGGTGTCCCGGCCGGGGGAGAAGGTGATCCGGTTGGGCGTCGACACCAGCAGCGTCCCGCCCGGCCGCAGCACCCGCCGGCACTCGCGCAGGAACCGCTCCTGCTCCCACAGGTGCTCGATGACCTGCAACGACACCACGACGTCGATCGAGCTGTCCGGGACCGGCAGCGCCACCAGGTTGGCCCGGGACACCGCCACCCGGGGATAGCGGGCGCGGACGTGCGCGACGGTCGCGGCGTCGTAGTCCAGCGCGAGCACCCGGCGTGCCGTCCCGGCGAGCAGGTCCGCGCCGTAGCCCTCGCCGCAGCCCGCCTCCAGCACGACGGCGCCGGTGCAGCGGTCCGCGATCGCCGTGTAGACGATCTCGTGCCGCCGGAACCAGTAGTTCTCGACGGCGATCCCGGGGACGGTCCGCTCACCGGTGAGGGGCAGGCTGCTGGTCACCCGCCGACTCCATCACGCCGCGGCGGGCGCCACCCACACCGGGGCACCGGCCCGGTCGGACGTCGAGCGTTGCGA
>NZ_BAAAJK010000002.1:4126-37219 GCF_039526905.1 Pseudonocardia kongjuensis
CCATCTCGCAACGCTCGACGGGGGTCGGCTACAGCCAGGACGGGTCGAGATCGGTGGTGGTGCGGTCGACCGCGGCGAGCAGGTCGAACTGCGGCCCGGTGCGGGGCAGCTCGTAGCGGAAGAAGTAGCGGGCGGCGGCCCGCTTGCCGTGGCCCAGGTCGTCGGCCCGGTCACCGGCGGCGAGCAGCTGCTCCAGCCAGATCCAGGCCAGGACGACGTGCCCGGTCGCCTCCAGGTGGATCGAGGCGTTCGCCAGCCGGGCGGTGACGTCCGGTTCGGCGTGCAGTGCCCGGGTCACCCCGACCAGCCGGGCCCGGGCGGCGTCGAGGTCCTCGGCGTACTCCTTCGCCTCGGCGCCGCCGGCGCGGGCCCGGGCGACCGTCCCGGCGATCAGCCCGTCCAGCGCGTCCAGCCCGGCGCCGTCGCGGGCGGCGGTGCGCCTGCCGAGCAGGTCGATGCCCTGGATGCCGTGGGTGCCCTCGTGGATCGGGTTGAGCCGGTTGTCCCGGTAGTGCTGCTCGACGTCGTACTCGCGGGTGTAGCCGTAGCCGCCGAGCACCTGGATGGCGAGATCGTTGCCGGCCAGGCACCACTGCGACGGCCAGCTCTTCGCGACCGGGGTGAGGACGTCGAGCAGCAGCCCCGCCCGGTCCCGCCCGGCCGGGTCGGGATCGGTCTCCTGCTCGTCGAGCAGCAGCCCGCAGTAGAGGACCAGCGCGAGCGCGCCCTCGGCGTAGGACTTCTGCGCCAGCAGCATCCGGCGCACGTCGGCGTGCTCGACGATCGGCACCTGCGGCTGGCCCGGGTCCCGGCCGGCGACCGGGCGTCCCTGCGGACGCGTGCGGGCGTAGTCCAGCGACTTGAGGTAGGCGGTGTAGCCGAGCGCCGCGGCGCCCGCGCCGACCCCGATCCGGGCCTCGTTCATCATGTGGAACATGTAGGACAGGCCCCGGTGCGGCTCGCCGACCAGGTAGCCGACGGCGCCGGGTGCCCCGCCGGGGGTGTGGCCGCCCTCGCCGAGGTTCAGCACCGCGTTCGTGGTGCCCCGGTAGCCCATCTTGTGGTTCAGCCCGGCCAGCACGACGTCGTTGCGCTCGCCGGGGGTGCCGTCGTCGCCGACCAGGAACTTGGGCACGACGAACAGCGAGATGCCCTTCACCCCGGCCGGTCCGCCGGGGATCTTCGCCAGCACCAGGTGGACGATGTTCTCGCCCAGCTCGTGGTCCCCGCCGGAGATCCACATCTTGGTGCCGGTGAGCCGGTAGCTGCCGTCGTCCTGCGGCTCGGCCCGGGTGGTGACGTCGGCCAGCGACGACCCGGCCTGGGTCTCGGACAGGCACATGGTGCCGTGGAAGCGGCCCTCGAGCATCGGCCGGACCCAGGTCTCGACCTGCTCCGGCGAGCCGTGCGCGAGCAGCAGGTTCGCGTTCGCCGCGGTGAGGAAGGCGTAGGCCCAGGTGGAGATGTTCGCCGCGGCGAACCAGGCCACGCACGCCGAGCGCACCACGTGCGGCAGCTGCAGCCCGCCGACCCCGGCGTCCGCGGTCGCGGCGAGCAGTCCGGTCCCGGCGAGCGCGTCGAGCGCCGGGCGGACCTCGTCGTGCAGCACCGCCCGGCCGCCGCCCGCCGGATCGAAGCGGGGTTCCTCGGTGTCGTTGCGCTTGTTGTGCGGGGCGAACCGCTCGGCGGCGATCTCGGCGCACACGTCGAGGACGGCGTCGAAGGTCTCCCGGGAGTGCTCGGCGAAGCGTTCCCGGGCGGTGAGCGATCCGGCGCCGAGCCAGTCGTGGAGCAGGAAGTCCAGGTCGGGACGCGAGAGCAGCTGCGATGATCCGGGCACCGGATCTCCTTCGGTTCGGTGGGGCCGCGGGCTCAGATGGACAGTCCGCCGTCGACCGGCAGCACGACGCCGGTGACGTAGGCGGCCTCGTCGGAGGCCAGGAAGGCGACCGCGTCGGCCATCTCGGAGGGCTCGGCGAACCGGCCCATCGGGATCTGCGCGGCCAGCTCGTCCAGCTTGGCCTGCGGGATCGACTCGACCATCCGGGTGCGTGCGTTCGGCGAGATCGCGTTGACGGTGACCCCGAACCGGGCCAGCTCCTTCGCCGCGGTGCGGGTGAAGCCGATGATCCCGGCCTTGGCCATCGCGTAGTTGGACTGGCCGACGTTGCCGTGCAGCCCGGTGTAGGAGGTCACGTTCACCACCCGGCCGGAGCCCTGCGCCCGGAACTGCGGCACCGCGGCCCGGGTGAACCGGAAGGTGCCGCCGGCGTGCACCGCCATCACGGTCTCGTAGTCGTCGTCGGTCAGCTTCCAGAGCACGCCGTCGCGCAGCACCCCGGCGTTGTTGACGAGCACGTCGAGCCGGCCGGTGTCGGTCACCACCCGGTCGACGACGGCGGTCACCGCCGCGGTGTCCGACACGTCCGCCGCGATGCCGGTCGCACCCAGCTCGGCGGCCGTGGCCGCGACCGCGTCGGCGTCGAAGTCGACCAGGAACACGCTCGCCCCGGCGCCGGTGAAGCGCTCGGCGATCGCCCGGCCGACGCCGCGCGCCGCCCCGGTGACGACGACCGAGCGGCCGGTGAAGTCGAAGGTCAGGTTCGCCATCAGGACAGCCTCTCCAGGATGATCGCCATGCCCTGCCCGCCGCCGACGCACATGGTCTCCAGGCCGATGCTCGCGTCCCGGGCGCGCAGGCCGTTCAGCAGGGTGGTGGTGATCCGGGCGCCGGTCATGCCGAACGGGTGGCCGAGGGCGATGGCGCCGCCGTGCACGTTGAGCGTGTCACCGAACGGGTCGATCCCCAGGTGCCGGGCGGACGGGACGACCTGCGCGGCGAACGCCTCGTTGATCTCGACGAGATCGACGTCGTCGATCGTCATGCCGGCCCTGGCGAGTGCCTGCCGGGACGCCTCGACCGGGCCCAGCCCCATGATCTCCGGGGAGAGCCCGGAGACACCGGTGGCGACGACCCGGGCCAGCGGGGTGATGCCGAGGTCCCGGGCCCGGGTGTCGGACATGACGACGAGTGCGGCGGCGCCGTCGTTGAGCGGGCAGCAGTTGCCTGCGGTGACCCGCCCGTCCGGCCGGAACACCGGCTTCAGCCCGGCCACGGCGTCGTAGGTGACCCCGGCGCGCGGGCCGTCGTCGGTGTCGACGACCGTGCCGTCGTCGAGGGTGACCGGGGTGATCTCGCGGGCGTGGAAGCCGTCGCCGATCGCGGCCTCGGCGAGGTTCTGCGAGCGGACGGCGAACCGGTCCATCTCCTCGCGGGTGACGCCCTCGGCGAGCGCGAGGTTCTCCGCGGTCTGGCCCATCGCGATGTAGACGTCCGGCAGCTCCCCGGCGGCGCGCGGATCGGTCCACCCCGCGGCGCCGGTGGCGGCCACCTCGGCGGTGCGCTGCTCGGCGCCGGCGAACAGCGGGTTGTGCGTGCCGGGCCAGGAGTCGGAGGTGCCGCGGTCGTAGCGGGAGACGGTCTCCACCCCGGCCGAGACGAACACGTCGCCCTCGCCGGCCCGGATGGCGTGCATCGCCATCCGGGTGCTCTGCACCGACGACGCGCAGTACCGGGTCACCGTCGTGCCGGGGACGGTGTCCAGGCCGAGCAGCACGGGCACGATCCGCCCCATGTTGTCGCCCTGCTCGCCGCCGGGGAGCCCGCAGCCGAGGATCACGTCGTCGATCTCGGCAAGATCGAGCTGGGGGACCCGGTCCAGTGCGGCCCGCACCATGCGGGCGGCCAGGTCGTCCGGCCGGACGCCGGCGAGCGAGCCCTTGCGGGCCCGCCCGATCGGCGAACGGGTGGCGGCGACGATCACGGCGTCGGGCATCGGCGCTCCTTCGCGAGTAACTAATTGCTTAGTAAGTACCAGTGCGGGGAGCGCCGGGGCAAGTGGGGATGATGGGGTGTGCAGGGCGTCACCGGGACGCGGTGCGCAGGACGGGGACGTGCGGATGACCGAGGTGGACGGGCCGGTGACCGGGGACGCCGGGCGGGCGGCCGCGGCCGGCGCCGTGCTGCTCGCCGGTGACGATCTCTGGTCCGATCTGCCGCCGACCGCCCGGGCGATCGTCGTCGCCGCGATCGACTCGTTCGCCGACCGCGGCTTCCACGCCACCACGCTGCGGCACATCGCCGCCGGCTCCGGGCTGAGCACCGCGGCGCTCTACGTGCACTTCCGGTCCAAGGACGACGTGCTGTTCGAGGTCAGCAGGCGCGGCCACGCGCGGGCGCTCGGGCTGGTGCGGGCCGCGGCCGCCGGTGAACCCGCCGGGCACGCCTTCCGGACGCTGGTCTACGCCTTCAGCCGCTGGCACGCCGAGCAGCGCACCGTTGCCCGGGTCGTGCAGTACGAGTTCGCCGCGCTCGGCCCGGAGCACCGCGAGCAGGTGACGGTGCTGCGCCGGGCCACCGAGCGGATCGTCCGGGAGGTCGTCGCCGAGGTGTTCGGCGGGGTGGACCCGGAGCGGCCGGACGTGCGGGGCGTCGCGACCGCGGTGCTCTCGCTGGGGGTCGACGTGGCCCGCTGGTTCACCCCGTCCGGCCCCTACACCCCGGACGGGATCGGCCGGCTCTACTGCGAGCTCGCCGAGCGGATGCTGGTGCCCGCCCGGGTCTGACCGCGGCGCGGGCCGGTCAGGCGGCCGGCTCGCCCGCGACGGCGACCACCCCGCCGACGTCCTGCCGCAGCCAGGCGAGCAGCGTCGCGTCCTCCAGGGTCAGCGGGACCTCCGGCCCGCCCCACCCCAACCGGGTGGTCGGCCGGTAGGCTAGCGCGTCCTCCAGCATCGCGGCGAGGCCCTCCGTGGCCCGCACGGTCATCCCGCCGTGCTGCACGACCCGGCTGCCCGGGACGTCCTCGTCGGCGTGCGCCCCGGTACTGAGGACGTAGCCGGTCCCCAACCGGTCGTCGAACCCGGTCACCTGCACGACGGCTCCTTCCTGCCGGTGTCCGAGGTGCCGACGGTAGCGAAACCCGTCCCTCCTCCAGGCGATGCACGGTGTGACGTCGCGCGTGCCGGGCGTGACGTGACGCGCGCGTGAGTACGGTCACCGCTCGCGGGCGTTTGCCACATGGCTACTCGTTGGTAACAATGAACGTCACAGTGGCACGGCGTGCCACTACGGCACGACGCTGGCAGAGTCACCGGGTACACGACGGGCGCGACGCCGCGGCCCACCTCCGCTCGGCAGAGCGCGCGGCACAGCACCGTCACGGTGACGCGAGACGGGACGGGACCGGACCACCGGTGCCGGACCGCGAATCAGGACGACGCGGTGTGCGCAGGCCGCCGCGGCAGGAGGTCGAAGAGGTCCTATGAAGATCGTGACCCTGGTGAAGCAGGTGGCCGACACCTACTCGGAGCGGAAGCTGTCCGACTCCGACCACACCCTGGACCGGGCGGGGACCGAGGCGGTCATCGACGAGATCAACGAGCGCGCGGTCGAGCAGGCGCTGCAGGTGAAGGAGGCCAACGAGGGCTCCGAGGTCGTCGTGGTGACGATCGGCCCGGACAGCGCCACCGACGCGATCCGCAAGGCGCTGTCGATGGGCGCGGACTCCGCGGTGCACCTGTCCGACGAGGCCATCCACGGCTCGTGCGCGGTGCAGACGGCGAAGGCGCTGACCAAGCTGATCGGCACCGTCGAGGGCTGGGACCTGGTGATCGCCGGCAACTCGGCGTCGGACGGCCAGATCGCGGCGGTGCCGGCGATGATCGCCGACCTGCTCGGGGTGCCCGCGCTGACCTGGGCCAACGAGATCTCGGTCGAGGGCACGACGGTGACCGCCAAGCGGGAGACCGACGACGGCGTCACCCGGCTGACCGCCGAGCTGCCCGCCGTCGTGTCGGTGGGGGAGAAGTCGGGTGAGCCGCGCTACCCCTCGTTCAAGGGGATCATGGCGGCGAAGAAGAAGCCGGTGACGTCGCTGGACCTGGCCGGTGCCGGGATCGACCCGTCCGAGGTGGGGCTGGCGAACGCGCTCACCACGGTCACGTCGTCCGCGCCGAAGCCGCCCAAGCAGGCGGGCGAGAAGGTGACCGACGAGGGCGACGGCGGCGCGAAGATCGCCGAGTACCTGGTCGGCCAGAAGCTGATCTGACCCGTCGGCGTAGTCGAAACCCCTTCTTCCTAGGAGACCGGAAACCATGGCTGAGGTACTGGTTCTCGTCGACCACGTCGACGGAGACGTCAAGAAGACCACCTACGAGCTGCTGACCGCCGCCCGCGCGCTGGGCGAGCCGTCCGCCGTCGTGGTGGGTGCCGCCGGGGTGGCGGACAAGCTGGCCGACGGGCTGGCGCAGAACGGCGCGGAGAAGATCTACGTCGCCGAGACCGACTCGACCGACTTCCTGGCCCCCGAGGTGGGGGTGCTGGAGGCGCTGGTCGGGTCCGCCTCGCCGGCCGCGGTGCTGATCTCGGCGTCGGCGAACGGCAAGGAGATCGCCGGGCGGCTCGCCGTCCGCACGAACTCCGGCCTGCTCGGCGACGTGGTCGGCGTCACCGCCGACGGCGTGGCGCACTCGGTGTTCGGCGGTGCCTACACCGCCGAGGCGAAGGCGAACACCGAGCACCCGGTGATCACCGTGCGCCCGGGCGCGATCGACATCGAGGCGAGCGCCGGTGCCGGTGCGCGGGAGACCGTCGAGGTCCCGGCGGCCGCAGGCCGGCAGGCCACGGTGACCGCCCGCGAGCCGATCGAGGGCGGATCGCGCCCGGAGCTGACCGAGGCGACCGTGATCGTCTCCGGTGGCCGCGGCGTCGGCTCGGCCGAGGACTTCACCGTCGTGGAGGGCCTGGCCGACTCGCTCGGCGCGGCCGTCGGCGCCTCGCGCGCCGCGGTCGACTCGGGCTACTACCCGCCGCAGTTCCAGGTCGGGCAGACCGGCAAGTCGGTGTCGCCGCAGCTCTACATCGCACTCGGCATCTCCGGGGCGATCCAGCACCGGGCCGGCATGCAGACGTCGAAGACGATCGTCGCGGTGAACAAGGACGAGGAGGCGCCGATCTTCGAGGTCGCCGACTTCGGCATCGTCGGTGACCTGTTCAAGGTCGCGCCGCAGCTGCAGGAGGAGATCACCAAGCGCAAGAGCTGACGCTCCGGCGTCCGCACCGGCGACGCCCGGCCACCGCCCCGCGCGGTGACCGGGCGTCGTCGCGTGCGGGGCCCGTTCACCTGTTGCCAACCGGGGCCTGCCTGCGCCGACACCCGGCCGACATCCCGCCCGGCCCCGTCGGGGGGCGTTCATCCCGGCGCCACCGCCGGACCGTCCGGGCGTCGGCTGCGGCCGGTACCAACACCGGTGTGAACCAGGTGATCGTCTCCACCCCGGAGACCGCCGCCCGGCGGTACTCCCTGCTGCTCACCACCGACGCCGACGACGTCGCCGCCGCGCAGGCACTGCGGTACCGGGTGTTCGCCGGCGAGCTCGGGGCCCGGCTGCACTCCCCGGTGCCCGGCCGCGACGTCGACCGCTTCGATCCCTTCTGCGACCACCTCGTCGTCCGCGAGGACGCCACCGGCGAGATCGTCGGCACCTACCGGATGCTCCCGCCGCGCGGCGCGCACGAGGCCGGCGGGCTCTACGCCGACGGCGAGTTCGACCTGTCCGCGCTCGATCCGCTGCGCGGCTCGCTGGTGGAGACCGGCCGGTCCTGCGTGCACCCCGACCACCGGGCGGGCGCCGTCGTCGGGCTGGTGTGGGCCGGGCTGGCCCGCTACATGCTGCTCACCGGGCACCGCTGGCTGATCGGCTGCGCCAGCGTCGGGCTCGACGACGGCGGCAGCCGTGCGGCCGGCGTCTGGGAGACCGTCCGCGAGCGGCACCTCGCCCCGGCCGGGTACCGGACCGTCCCGCACCGGCCGTGGGACCCGGCCACCGCGCCGCGGCACCGCACGACGACGATGCCGCCGCTGCTGCGCGGCTACCTGCGGCTGGGCACCTGGGTGTGCGGGCCGCCCGCGCACGATCCGGATTTCGGCGTCGCCGACTTCCCGGTGCTGCTCGGGATGGACCTGATGGACCCGCGCTACCGCCGGTTCTTCCTGGGTGACGCGCCCGCGGGGCCCCGGGGATGACGCTCGCGGCCGATCCGGCCGGCGGGACCGCGCCGCCCGCCGGGCCGCGACCTGCCCCGGGGGCGGACCCTGCACTGCCCACCGGGCCTGCCCCTGCACTGCCCACCGGGCCCGCCCTTGCTCTGCTTACCGGGCCTGCCCTTGCTCTGCTTACCGACCCGCGCCCGGCCGCCCTGCCCGCCCGATCCGCCCCGCCGGCGCGATCCGCCCCGCCGGCCCCGCCGGCCCCGCCGGCCCCGCCCGCCCTGCTCGCGCGATCCGCCCCGTCCGCCCTGCCCGCCCTGCCCGCGCGATCCGCCCCGTCCGCCCTATCCGCACCGCCCGCCCTGCCCGCCCCGCCCGGTGCCGGTGTGCCGCCGCACGCCGGGGCCGGGCACAGGCACGGGCACCCGACCCATCCCACCGTGCCGCCGGCCGCGCAGCGGCCGGGCGGCCCCTGGGCCGCCTGGTCGCCGTGCACCGCCGACCAGTGCCTGCCCGCCCCGGCGACGACCGGCCGGTGGCGGCTGGTCCGCCGGGCCGCGGTGCTGCTCGCGGTGCTCGGCCTCGCCCTGCTCACCGTGCCGCCGGCCGCCGCGGCGGGCCCCCGGGCACTCGGCCCGGTGCTGCGTGCCCTGCACCGCGCGGTGCTCCGCGGGGCAGGGGTGCGGCTCGTCGTCCGGGGCGGTCCGCTCGCCCCGCCGGACGGCCGCGGCGCGCTGGTCGTCGCCGACCACACGTCCTGGATCGACATCCCGGCGCTCGGCGCGCTCGGCCCGGTGACGATGCTCGCCAAGCGGGAGGTCCGGGACTGGCCGCTGATCGGGACGCTCGGCGCCGTGGTCGGCACGGTCTTCGTGCACCGCGAGGGCCTGTCCCGGCTGCCCGCGACCGTCGCGACGGTCACCGGCGCGCTGCGCTCCGGTGCGCTGGTCGGCGTGTTCCCGGAGGCGACGACCTGGTGCGGAGCGGTGGGCGGGGACTACCGGCGGGCCCCGTTCCAGGCCGCGATCGACGCTGCGGTGCCGGTCCGGCCGGTCACCATCGCGCTCACCACACCGGACGGACGCCCGACCACCGCGGCCGCGTTCGTCGGTGGACAGTCCCTGGGGGACACGCTCGGGCGGGTTCTGCGGCTGCCCGGGCTGGTCTGCGAGGTGCGGGTGGGCGAGCTCGTCGAACCCGGGACCGACGACCGCCGCGGGCTGGCCCGGCGGGCCCGCGACCACGTCCGCCGCCCGGTGCCTGCGCCGGGGGTGCGCGCCGGACGCGGGTGAGGCGCCCGGTCCGCGCGCGCGGGGATTATCCTGGGTGCCGATGACGTACCTGGACCACGCGGCGACCACACCGATGCTGCCCGCAGCCGTCGCCGCCATGAGCGACGCGCTGGGCCGCACCGGCAACGCGTCGTCGCTGCACTCGTCGGGCCGCCGGGCCCGGCGCGAGGTCGAGGAGGGGCGGGAGCGGATCGCCGATGCGGTCGGCGCCCGGCCGTCCGAGGTCGTGTTCTGCGCCGGTGGGACCGAGAGCGACAACCTGGCCGTCAAGGGCCTGTTCTGGGCCCGCCGCACGGCCGACCCGCGCCGCACCCGGGTGCTGGTGTCCGCGGTCGAGCACCACGCGGTGATCGACGCGGCCGAGTGGCTGGTCGCGCACGAGGGCGCCCGGCTGCGTCTGCTCGAGGTCGACGCCACCGGCCGGGTCCGGCCGGAGACGCTGCGCGCGGCGCTCGCCGAGGACCCGGACGCGAACGCCCTGGTGTCGGTCATGTGGGCGAACAACGAGGTCGGCACGGTCAACCCGGTCAGCGAGCTGGCCGAGATCAGCCACGCGTTCGGCGTCCCGTTCCACACCGACGCCGTGCAGGCCGTCGGGATCCTCGACGTCGACTTCGCGGCGTCGGGCGCCGACGCGCTCACCCTGACCGGGCACAAGCTCGGCGGCCCGTACGGCGCCGGGGTGCTGCTGCTGGGCCGCGACGTCGAGTGCACCCCGCTGCTGCACGGCGGCGGCCAGGAGCGGGACGTGCGTTCCGGCACCCTCGACGTCCCGTCGCTGGCCGGGCTGGCGGCCGCGGTCACCGAGTCGGTCTCCACCGCCCCGTGGCGGCGCGCCGGGATCGCCGCGCTGCGCGACGAGCTGGTCGCCGCGGTGCTGGCCGAGGTCCCGGACGCGGTGCTCAACGGCGCCCCGCTCGGCGCCGACCGGCTGCCCGGCAACGCGCACCTGTCGTTCCCCGGCTGCGAGGGCGACAGCCTGCTGATGCTGCTCGACGCGCACGGCATCGACTGCTCGACCGGCTCCGCGTGCACCGCAGGCGTCGCGCAGCCCAGCCACGTGCTGCTGGCGATGGGCGCCGACGAGTGCACGGCCCGCGGCTCGCTGCGGTTCTCGCTCGGGCACACCAGCACCCGCGCCGACGTGATCGCGCTGGCCGGGGCGATCGGCTCGGTCATCGAGCGCGCCCGCCGCGCCGGGCGCACCCCCGCCACGGTGACGGGCTGATCCGGTGCGCGTCCTTGCCGCGATGAGCGGCGGCGTCGACTCCGCGGTCGCCGCCGCGCGGGCGGTGGCCGCCGGGCACGACGTCGTCGGTGTGCACCTGGCACTGTCCCGGACCCGCGACGCCATCCGCTCCGGATCCCGCGGGTGCTGCTCGAAGGAGGACTCGGCGGACGCCGCCCGCGCCGCCGACGTGCTCGGCATCCCGTACTACGTGTGGGACCTGTCCGAGGAGTTCACCCGGGACGTGGTGGACGACTTCGTCGCCGCCTACGCCGCGGGGGAGACCCCGAACCCCTGCCTGCGCTGCAACGAGAAGATCAAGTTCGCGGCGGTGCTGGACCGGGCGCTCGCGCTCGGGTTCGACGCCGTCTGCACCGGGCACTACGCGCGTCTCGACCCGGCGGTGCCGGAGCTGCGCCGCTCGGCCGATCCCGGCAAGGACCAGTCCTACGTGCTCGCCGTGCTGCGCGCCGGGCAGCTGCGGCACGCCATGTTCCCGGTGGGCGACACCCCGAAGCCGGAGATCCGCGCGGAGGCGCAGCGGCTCGGGCTGCGGGTGGCCGGCAAGCCGGACAGTCACGACATCTGCTTCATCCCGACCGGCGACACCCAGGGCTTCCTGCGCGACCGGCTGGGCAGCCGCCCCGGCACCGTCGTCGACGACGCGTCCGGCGAGGTGCTCGGCACCCACGACGGGGTGCACGGGTTCACCGTCGGGCAGCGCAAGGGCCTCGGCGTCGACCGGCCCGCCGCCGACGGGCGCCCGCGCTACGTGCTCGGGATCGAGCCGGTCGGCGGCACCGTGCGGGTCGGGCCGGACTCCGCGCTCGACGTGCGGTCGATCACCGCACACTCGCCGGTCTGGACGTCCGGGTCCGCCCCGGAGGCGCCGTTCGACTGCGTCGTGCAGGTGCGGGCGCACGGCGGGACGGCCGCCGCGGAGGTCACCCCGTCGGCCGACGGGATCACCGTGGCACTGGCCGAGCCGCTGCGGGGCGTCGCGCCGGGCCAGGCGGTCGCCTTCTACCGGCCCTCGGACGACGGGGACATCGTGCTCGGATCGGCCACCATCGCCGGGACCGGCTGAGCCGGCCACCGCGCGGGATCGCACCCCGCCCCGGGCGCTCGCACCGCCATCCGGCCCGTGCGGCCGCTCTGCCCGTGCGGCCGCTCTGCCCGTGCGGCCGCTCTGCCCGCGCGGCCGCTCTGCCCGCGCGGCCGCTCCGCCCGCGCGGCCGCTCCGCTCCGCCCGGCCGCTGCACGTCGCACCCCGGCGCCGTCGTCGCACCTGTTCCATCAGGTGCGGCGTCGCGCTGGGGGTGCGGCGACCGATCCCCGGGGTGCGGCGTCGCGCTGAGGTGGGGCGATCCACCGCCGGGGCCGTGGCGCCGCACCCGGGGCGGTGACGCGGGGGTGGGGGTGGTCCGCGACTGCGTCCCGGATCTGCTCGCACCCCGGCACTGTCTGCGCACCGGCTGGAGCGGGTGCGACGTCGTGCTGGGGGTGCGGCGACTCGTTCCCGGGGTGCGGTGTCGCGTTGGGGGTGCGGCGCCGCGTGCCCTGCGGGCGACGCCACCGACGCCACCACCACCGAGTCCGTCCACAGGGGACGAGATCCCCACCGGGGTGCGACGCCGCGCTGCGGCCGATCCCCGGGGAAGCACGCGCCCACGAACGAGAGCACTGCTCTTGCGTTTCCCCGCAGAAACGTGAACACTGCTCTCATGACGAATCAGCGCTCTCACTACCAGGCCCCCGGCCGGCTCACCCGCTACCTGATGAACCCCCTGGTCGCCGGTCTGACCCGGCTCGGACTCCCGCTCGCCGGATCGGCGGTGCTCGGCGTCCGGGGCCGCAGCTCCGGTGAGATCCGCACGGTCCCGGTGAACCCGCTGCCCCTCGACGGCCGCCGCTACCTGGTCGCCGCGCGCGGCGAGACGCAGTGGGTCCGCAACCTGCGGGTCGCCGGGCAGGCCGAGCTGACCGTCGGGCGGCGGACCGAGCAGGTCGGCGCCACCGAGCTGACCGAGCCGGTCGACTCGGTGCCGGTGCTGCGGGAGTACCTGCGTCGCTGGGCGTGGGAGGTCGGGGCCTTCTTCGACGGTGTCGACGCCTCGTCGTCCGACGAGGAGCTGGCCGCCGCCACCCGCAGGCACCCGATCTTCGTGCTGTCCTGACGCTCGCGGTGCGCCCCGCCCCCTGCAAGGCTGGTCCCATGGTCGACTCGAACTACCGCGCACCGGGGATCGTGCACCGCAAGCTGCTGAACCCGCTGCTCGGCAAGCTCGCCGGGCGCGGTGTGCTCCCCGGTGGCACGGTGGTGCTGGTCGTCCCCGGCCGGGTCAGCGGCCGGCTGCGCACGGTGCCGCTCACCCCGTTCGCCGGCGCGGGGGGCCGCTTCCTGATCTCCCCGCGCGGCGAGACCGACTGGGTGCGCAACCTGCGCGCCGCGGGCGGCCACGCCGCGCTCCGGGCCGGAACCACCGAGCGGATCCGGGCCACCGAGCTGTCCCACGACGCGGCCGTGCCGGTGCTGCAGTCCTACCTGCGCGAGCTGGGCCGGATGGCGAAGGTCTTCTTCGACGATCTCACCCCGGACTCGTCCGCCGCCGAGATCGCCGCGGTCGCACACCGCTACCCGGTCTTCGTCCTCGCCGGCGACGGGTCGGCGCCGTAGCCGGCACCGCGGAGGGGGAGACTGGGCGGGTGAGTTCTGACGATCCGCTCGCCGCCGCGCTCGCCGCCGCCGGCCTGGGTGACGTGCGACCCGGCGAGAGCCGCCCGCCCGAGCCCCGGATCGAGGTCGTCGACGCCGCGCCCGAGGAGCCCGCCGATCCGCGGGAGCTGTGGCCCACCGGCATCGCCACCGGGGTGGGGTCGCTGCCGGGGACCGACATCCGGGAGGCGGCGGCCCTCGTCGTCGGCGAGACGCCGGAGCTGCCCGCACTGCCGGAGCTGCCCGAGCGCGGCGTCGGCGCGGACATGATCGGCCGCACCGCCGGGCTGCTGGTGGACCTCGCGGTCGAGGTCGTCCCCACCGGCTGGCGGGTCACCGCGCGGCCGGGCCGCGACCTGCGCCGGGCCCGCGACCTGATGGCCGGCGACCTGGACGCGTTCGACGACGCCTGCGACCGCGCCCGGCCGGCCTGGGTCAAGATCCAGGTCGCCGGGCCGTGGACGCTCGCCGCCGCGGTGGAGCTGGCGTCCGGGCACCGGGTGCTCACCGACCGCGGCGCCGTCCGCGAGTTCGCCGCCAGCCTCGCCGAGGGACTGCGCGGTCACGTCGCCGAGATCGCCGCGCGCACCGGGGCGTCGGTCGTCGTCCAGCTCGACGAGCCCGGCCTGCCCGCGGTGATCGCCGGCTCGCTGCCCACCGCGTCCGGCTACGGCACCGTGCGCGCCGTGCGCGCACCCGACGCGCAGGACGTGCTGCGCGACCTCATCTCCTCGGTGGACGCCCCGGTCGTCGTGCACTGCTGCGCCGACCGCCCGCCGATCCGGCTGCTCGCCGGGGCCGGCGCCACCGCCGTCGGGATCGACGCGACCCGGCCCGCCTTCGCCGGCGCCTCCGCCGAGCCCGCCGCGCTGGACGCGATCGGCGAGACCTGGGACGCCGGGACGCCGCTGCTGCTCGGGCTGGTGCCGAGCACCGCGCCGCGCCGCGAGCCGGAGATCGGCGAGCTCGCCCGCGCCGGGTTCGAGCTCGCCGACCGGCTCGGCTTCGACCGGCACCGGCTGGCCCGGCTCGCCGTCCCGACCCCGGCCTGCGGGCTGGCCGGCGCCACCCCGGACTGGGCGCGCCGGGCACTGGAGCTCTCCCGCGACCTGGGCCGGGCCTTCGCCGACCCGGACGAGTAGCGGATCACCGGCCGATCCGGAGCGCGAGCACCAGCCCTCCGCCGACGACGAGCACGCCGCCGAACAGGTACAGGCTGCCCGCGGTGCTACCGGTCGCCTCCGAGACCACCCCGACCAGGGAGGTGCTCACCGCACCGGCGACGTTGCCGATCGAGTTGACGAGCGCGATGCCCGCCGCGGCGCCGACCCCGGAGAGCAGGGCGGTGGGCAGGCTCCAGAACGCCGCCTGGGCACTGGAGATCGCCGCGGCCGCCACCGTCAGCGCGACGAGTGCGGGGACGGTGGCGGACTGGGTCAGCCCGACCGCGACCAGCCCGATCCCGCCGACCGCGCACGGCACGGTGGTGTGCCACCGGCGTTCCCCCGTCCGGTCGGCGTGCGTGGCCACCCACACCATCGCGACCACGGCGAACAGGTAGGGCACCGCGGAGAGCAGCCCGACGGTGACCGTGGACTCCACCCCGCTGCGCGAGATGATCGTCGGGAGCCAGAAGCTGATCGTGTAGATCCCGAGTGCGATGGTGAAGTAGATCCCGCCCAGCAGCCAGATCACCGGGCTGCGCAGCGTCGACCGGACGCTGGTGTGCGCGCCGGGCCGGGCCTCGTCGTCCGCGGCGAGATCGCGGGCCACGACGGCCTTCTCCGTCTCGGTCAGCCAGGTCGCGTCGGCCACCCGGTCGTCCAGCCGGCGCAGCACGACCAGCCCGAGCAGCACCGCGGGCGCCGCCTCCAGGACGAACATCCACTGCCAGCCGCGCAGCTCGCCGATCCCGTCGAAGGTCTGCATGATCCAGCCTGACAGCGGTCCGCCGAAGATGGTCGCCACCGGGATCGCGGTGAGGAACAGTGCGGTGATCCGTCCGCGCCGGTGCGCCGGGAACCAGTACGTCAGGTAGAGCAGGATCCCCGGGATGAAGCCCGCCTCGGCCACACCGAGCAGGAACCGCAGCAGGTAGAAGGAGGCGGGGGAGCTCGCCAGCGCCATGAGCCCGGAGACCAGCCCCCAGCTGACCATGATCCGGGCGATCCAGCGGCGGGCGCCGACCCGGTGCAGGACGATGTTGCTCGGCACCTCGAACAGGATGTAGCCGACGAAGAAGACCCCGGCGCCGATGCCGTAGACGGCGTCGGAGAACCAGAGCTCGTCGTCCATCTGCAGCCGTGCGAACCCGACGTTGACGCGGTCGAGGTAGGCGACGGTGTAGCAGACGAACAGCAGTGGGACGAGCCGGATCGCGATCGTGCGGTACACCCGGTCGTCGGTGGTGTCGGCCCGGGCGTGCCCGGGATCGGGACGTGCGGCCATCGGAGGGCTCCTCGGCGCTGAGTGAGCACGGACAGCGTCGCACGATGCAACATTCTGAATTCAGAATCAAGCGGAGCGACGACGCCGGGGGAGCCGGTCCGGCCGGACCGGTCGTGCGGTCGGGCCCGGACCGGGCCGGGATCAGGACCGGATCAGGACCGGATCAGGATGCGGTGCCGGTCGCGGTGTCCCCGGTCTCCTCGGGGTGCCCGGCGAGCGCGTCCAGGATGAGCTGCTCGCCGTGTTCGGCGTGCTGGCGGGCCAGCATCTCGGCCCGGTCCGCGTCGCCCGAGACGACCGCGGAGAAGATCGCCGCGTGGTCCTCCCAGACCCACTTCGGGGCGCTGCCGCGGAACAGCAGCTCGCCCATCACCCGCTGCACGTTCCGCCAGATCACCCCGGCGCTCTCGATCAGCAGCGGATTGCCCGAGTGCTCGGTGACGAACCGGTGGAAGTCGATGTCGGCCGCCACCATGCGCGCGTAGTTCTTCTCGCGGTCAGCGGCCTGACCCTCGGCGACCAGGGCGAACCCGCGCGAGGACTCCTCGGCGGAGAGCTTTCCGGCGGCACAGCGGGCGGCGTAGCCGTCGAGCACCGCGCGCAGCCCGTAGAGGTGCCGGACGAATTCGACGTCGACCGGGGCGACCTCGAGGCCGCGCCGGCCGAAGTCGCGGAGCATCCCCTGGTTGCGCAGCAGGAGCAGCGCCTGCTGCACCGGCTGGCGGGACACCGCGAACCGTTCGGCCAGCTGCTCCTGGCGAAGCGGGGTGCCGGGGGTGAGCCGGCCGGTGCAGATGTCGTCGACGATCGCGTCGTAGACCTGCTGCACGCGCGAGGGCGGTGCGGGCAGTGCCGTCATCGCGGCGAACCGTCCTTCCGCATCGTCGGATCCTCCCGTCGGACAACGGCATCAGGTTACCGGGACGCGGGCACCGCTCGGCATCCGGTTGACTTCTGAATTCAGTATGCGCAAAGTAGGTGGCGCATGTCACCGGTCGAGGAAGCCCGAGGAGCCGCATGAGCGAGGAACCTCCGTCCGCCGTCGCCGAGCTGGTCGCGCGATTCCTGTACGAACGCGGGGTCCGGCGGGTGTTCGGCCTGCAGGGCGGGCACATCCAACCGATCTGGGACCGGCTGGCCCGGCTGGGCGTCGCGATCGTCGACGTCCGGGACGAGGCCGCCGCCGTGCACATGGCGCACGCGCACTCCGAGCTGACCGGCGAGATGGGCATCGCGCTGGCCACCGCCGGGCCGGGGGTCACCAACACCGTCACCGCGGTCGCCAACGCCTCGGTCTCCCGGATCCCGCTGATCCTGCTCGGCGGCTGCCCGCCCCGGCCGCAGGCGAACAAGCATCCGCTGCAGGACATCCCGCACACCGAGATCCTCCGCCCGGTGACCCGGCAGAGTCGCACCCTGCGGGTCGCCGACGAGGTGCTGCGCGAGCTCGACGAGGGGTGGGCCCGGGCCACCGGCGACGCGACCGAACCGGGGCCGGTCTACCTGGAGATCCCGACCGACGTGCTGCGCGAGACCGTCCCGCCGGCGGTGGTCCTCGACGAGTACCTGCGGCTCCCGCCCGCCCGCCGGTCCCGCCCGCACCCGGACGACGTCGCCGCGGTCGCCGCGCTGGTC
The DNA here is from genome assembly GCF_039526905.1 of Pseudonocardia kongjuensis. NCBI lineage: Bacteria > Bacillati > Actinomycetota > Actinomycetes > Pseudonocardiales > Pseudonocardiaceae > Pseudonocardia > Pseudonocardia kongjuensis. Next base: position 21,497 of record NZ_BAAAJK010000002.1, read on the forward strand.
GCCGCCGCCCGCAGGCCGGTGGTGATCACCGGTCGCGGCGCCCGCCGGGCGCCGGAGGCGCTGGTGCGGTTCCTGGACGCCTCGGGCGCCGCCTACCTCGACACCCAGGAGGGCCGCGGCCTGGTGCCGCAGGAGCATCCGGCCGTCGTCGGGGCGCTGCGCAGCCGGGTGATGCGCGACGCCGACCTGGTGGTCACCGTCGGCCGGCAGCTCGACTACCAGCTCGGCTTCGGCTCGCCGGCCGCGTTCCCGCAGGCCCGCTGGGTGCGGATCGCGGACTCGGCGGGCGAGCTGTACGACAACCGGCGCGGCGAGGTGGAGATCCTCGCCGACGTCGGGTCCACCCTGGACGAGCTGGCGGCCGTGGTGTCCGGCGATCCGGCCTGGCGGGACGAGCTGCGGGCCGCCCACCTGGAGCGGTCCTCGGGCTACCGGGAGAAGCTGGCCGCGACCCCGCCCGGCGCCGACGGCCGGATGCACCCCAACCACATCTTCGTCGCACTGGCCGAGCTCGACCTGGACGGCGCCACCGTCGTCGCCGACGGCGGCGACCTGCTCAGCTTCGCCCGGCTCGGCGTCCCGCCGCAGGCCCGCTATCTCGACGCGGGCGCCTTCGGCTGCCTCGGCGTCGGGGTCCCGTTCGCGATCGCCGCGGCGCTGGCGAACCCGGACTCGCCGGCGATCACCGTCACCGGCGACGGCGCGTTCGGGATCAACGCGATGGAGGTCAACACCGCCGTCCGGCACGGTGCGCCGATCGTGGTGATCGTCTCCAACAACGCGGCCTGGAACATCGAGCGCTACGACCAGGCCGAGAACTACGGCCTCGTCGTCGGCACCGATCTCGAGCACAACGACTACGCGGCGCTCGCCGAGGCGCTGGGTGCGCACGGCGAACGGGTCACCGAGCCCGGGCAGCTGCCGGACGCGCTGAAGCGGGCACTGGCGAACGCGCCGGCCGTGATCGACGTGGTGACCAGCCGGGACGCGCCCTCGCCGGACGCGGGCAAGGGGCTCGGCTGGGTCCCCGACCACCAGGCGCTGACCCCCTGGAACGACGCCGAGATCGAGCGGAGGAAACAGTGAGCGACCAGATGGAGGAGTGGCACTTCCCGGCCGGCTACGACCAGTCCTACCTGCCGGATCCGGACAGCCCGTACTGGTTCCCGCACCGGGAGACGATGGATCCGGCGGAGCGCGACGCGGCGGTGCTGGTCCGGTTGCAGGAGGTGCTGCGCTACGCGTACACCACCTCGCCGTTCTACCGCCGCAAGTACGACGCGATCGGTCTGGACGTCGGCGACGTCACCACCTGGGAGGCGTTCGAGCAGGTCCCGGTGGTCACCAAGCAGGAGCTGCGCGAGTCGCAGGAGAACGCGCCGCCGTTCGGCGACTACGTCTGCGTGGACGACGCCGAGCTGCACCACATCCACGGCACCTCCGGCACCACCGGCACCCCGACCGCGTTCGCGATGGGTCGCCGGGACTGGGAGGTGATCGCGGACAACCACGCCCGGATCCTGTGGGGGATGGGCGTGCGCCCCGGCGACACCGTGTTCGTCTCCGCGCTGTTCTCCCTCTACCTCGGCTCCTGGGGCGCGATGTCCGGAGCGGAACGTCTGCGCTGCAAGGTCTTCCCCTACGGCGCCGGAGCGTCCGGGATGACCGCGCGGGCGGTGCAGTGGCTGGCCCGGACCCGTCCGCGGGCGTTCTACTCGACGCCCTCCTACGCGCTGCGCCTGGCCGAGGTCGCCGAACAGGAGAAGATCGACCCGCGCGAGTTCGGGATCGACGTCATGTTCTTCTCCGGCGAGCCCGGCGCGTCGGTCCCGACCGTGCGCAAGGCCATCGCCGACGCGTTCGGGGCGCGGGTCGTCGACTGCGGGACGATGGCCGAGATGACGCCGTTCATGTCGGCGTCGGCGACCGCGGGCAGCCCGGACGGGATGCTGCTCTGGCAGGACATCGTCTGGCACGAGGTCTGCGACCCGGGCACCTTCCGCACCGTCCCGTACGGCGACGAGGGCACCCCGGTCTACACCCACCTGGAGCGCACGTCGCAGCCGATGATCCGGCTGGCGTCCAACGACCTGACCCGCTGGGAGCTGGGGACCAACGGCTGCGGCCGCACCTACCCGCGGCTGCCGGCCGGGGTCTACGGCCGGATCGACGACATGATCCACATCCGGGGCGAGAACGTGTACCCGACCGAGATCGACAACGTGCTGCGCTCGATCGAGGGCTACGCGGGCGAGCACCGGGTCGTGGTCACCCGCACCGGCTCGATGGACGAGATCGTCGTCCGCGCCGAGGCCGCCCCCGGGCACGCCGCCGCCTTCGAGACCGAGGCCGCGCGCGGCCTGCACCGGGTCGTCGGCCTGCGGGTCGGCGTCGAGGTCGTCGCACCCGACACCTTCGAGCGCAGCGAGCACAAGGCGCGCCGGGTGCTCGACGACCGCGAGCACGTCCAGCGTCCCTGAACCCCGTGGCAAGGAGGCCATCTCCCATGACCGTCAGCACCCACGCACTCACCCTCGACGCCGACGCCCGCACCGCCGAGCACGTGGCGATGTTCGTCGACGGCGAGTTCGTCCCCGCCGCGGCCGGGGCGACCTTCCCGACCGTCGACCCGAACACCGGCCGGACCGTCGCGCAGGTCCCGCGCGGCGACGGCACCGACGTCGACCGGGCCGTCGCCGCGGCGAAGCGGGCCGCCGTCGACTGGCAGTTCACCGACGCCATCGCCCGCGCCGCCCTGCTGCGCACGCTCGCCGGGCTGGTCACCGAGAACGCCGACGAGCTCGCCCGGCTGGAGGCACTCGACTCCGGTCACTACCTGGCCAAGGCGAGCGAGCTGATCGGGGCGATCCCGCTCTGGCTGGACTACTGGGCGAGCCTGGCCGACAAGGTCGGCGGCCGCACCATCGAGGTGCCCGGCGACAAGCTGTCGTTCACGCTGCTCGAACCGCTCGGCGTGACCGCGCACATCGTTCCCTGGAACTACCCGCTGCTGATCCTGGTCCGGTCCTGTGCACCGGCGCTGGCGCTGGGCAACACCGTGGTCGTGAAGCCGGCCGAGGACACCTCGCTGTCCGCCTGCAAGTTCGCCGAGCTGGTCAAGGAGGCCGGCTTCCCGGACGGCGTCTTCAACGTGGTCACCGGGTTCGGCCCGGAGGCGGGCGCCTCGCTGGCCGCGCACCCGGACGTCGCCGGCATCACCTTCACCGGCTCCACCGAGACCGGTAAGGCCGTCGCGAAGCTGGGCGCCGACCACGTCGCCCAGGTGAACCTGGAGCTCGGCGGCAAGAGCCCGACGATCGTGTTCCCGGACGCCGACCTCGACGACGCCGTCGAGGCCGCCGTGCAGGGCTTCTGCTCGCACACCGGGCAGGTCTGTGTCGCCGGGACCCGGCTGTTCGTGCACGCCGACGTGCGCGAGGCGTTCCTGGAGAAGCTCACCGCGCGGCTCGACGAGACCCGGATCGGCGACGGCTTCGCCGACGGCACCCAGATGGGACCGCTGGTCTCGCAGAAGCAGTACGACCGGGTGCGCGACTACATCGAGATCGGCCGGACCGAGGGCACGCTGCACTACGGCGGCGGACGCCCGGCGGGGGCGCCCGAGGGCGGGTATTTCGTCGAGCCGACGGTCTTCGTCGACGTCCCGCACGACGCCCGGATCGCCCGCGAGGAGATCTTCGGCCCGGTCGCGTCGGTGCACGCCTGGACCACCGAGGACGAGCTGGTCGAGGCCGTCAACGACAGCATCTACGGGTTGTTCGCGGTGCTGCTCGGCCGGGACATCACCCGGCTGCTGTCCACCGCGCGCCGGTTGCAGGTCGGCGGCGTGATGATCAACGACTGGTTCGGCGAGCTGCCGATGACCCCGCACGGCGGGCACAAGCAGTCCGGCACCGGCCGCGAGGAGGGCCTCGAGGCTGTGCACGGGTACACGCAGGTCAAGCACGTCAGCGTCAACCTCGACGGCGGCCTGCGCGCGGGCACCGACTGGGCCGGCGCCCCCCTGTAGAGCGCTCTTCGACGAGGAGGAGGACAGCAGTGAACGACGCACCGGGTGAGAAGCCCGCCCCGTTCGGGGCGCCGGAGACGACCGCGCCGCCCGGCGAGGCCGGCGGGTTCTTCGAGAGCGGCCGGCCCCGGCTGGGCGGCCTGCAGGAACCGATCCGGTTCACCGGCCGGCAGGCCGCGGTGATCCGCGCGGTCGCCGAGACGATGATCCCGCCGGACCCGGCCTGGCCGGACGCCGGATCGGACGAGATCGACATCGTGGCCTTCGTCGGCCGCTACGTCACCCCGTCCGGCTACCGGAACAAGCACTACCCGTTCGCCGAGGAGGACGCCGTCACGGCGGGCCTCGACCGGCTCGGGCAGTCGTTCGTGGACGGTGACGCGACCGCCCGCGCCGCGGCCGTCGCGGCGCTGGAGGAGGCGGGTGACCCGCTCTTCGAGCAGCTGCGTGCGCTCGTCTACTACGGCTACTACTCGCGGCCCGTGGTCACCCTGGCGATCAACCGGAACCTGCCCGCCGGGCGGGACTACCACGGCCCGCCGCTGCCCTACGGCTACCTGCAGACCACCGAGCCGTGGGACGAGGAGCTGCTGACCCGGGCCGCCGAGAACGGCTCGTACCTGGAGACCGACGACGTCGTGCGCGTCGACCTGTCCCAGCTCTCCTGGACGAAGTGAGGAGCACGTCATGGCCGCATACGACGAGACCGACGTCCTGATCATCGGAGCCGGCCCGGGTGGCGCCGGGATCGCGCTGAAGCTGGCGAAGGCCGGGATGAGGGTGGTGTGCCTGGAGCAGGGCCCCTGGGTCACCCCGTCCGAGCACCCGCACTACCACGACGAGTGGGAGCTGGAGAAGCAGCGCGGCTGGGCCTACGACCCGAACGTCCGGCAGCTCCCGGAGGACTACCCGGTCACCGGGACGACCACGCCGTACATGATGAACAACGTCGGCGGCTCCACGGTGCACTACGCCGGGCACTGGCCGCGCTACAAGCCGGTCGACTTCCGCAAGGGCACCGAGCACGGGCTCGAGGGCACGATCGACTGGCCGATCAGCTACGAGGACCTCGCCCCGTTCTACGACGAGAGCGACGAGATCTACGGCATCTCCGGCCGGATCGGCGACCCGTCCTACCCGGACCGCAAGCAGGCGGTGCGCGATCCGGAGGTGCTGCCCGGCAAGCTCGGCCTGAAGTACGCCAAGGCGTCGCGGGACCTGGGCTGGCACTGGTGGCCGTCCGACAACGCGATCATCACCCGGGACCGGGAGAACCGGCAGGCCGACCAGGCGATGGGCAACGAGCTGTCCGGCAGCCCGACCGGGTCGCTGTCCACTCCGGCGAACGCGCACTGGCCCTACGCCGTCCGGCACGGCGCGGACCTGCGCACGATGGCCCGGGTGGAGACGATCAACGCCGCCGGCGGCCGTGCCACCGGGGCGACCTACGTCGACCGCAGCACCGGGCAGCGGCACGAGGTGCGGGCGAAGATCGTGGTGCTCGCCGCGAACGGGATCGGGTCGCCACGGCTGCTGCTGCAGAGCGCCCAGAAGGGGCATCCGGACGGCCTGGCGAACTCGAACGGGATCGTCGGCAAGTACCTGATGCACCACGTCTTCGCGTTCTGCGACTCGTGGTTCGACGAGCCCGTCGAGGGCTTCAAGGGCAGCTTCGGCGCCCCGCTGTACTCGCACGAGTTCTACCACACCGATGTGAGCCGGGGCTTCGTCAACGGCTTCGGCATGCAGGTCGCCCGCAGCTTCGGCCCGGCCTACGCCGCGATGGGCACGCACACCGGCTACACCGCGCCGTGGGGGGCCCGGCACCGCGAGTTCTTCGACTCGCACTTCGCCAACCACCTGATGGTCTTCATGTTCGGCGAGGACCTGCCGGTGGAGACGAACCGGGTCACCCTCGACCCGGACGTCACCGACTCGTCGGGGCTGCCCGCCGCGCACGTGAACTACGCGCTGCACCCCAACGACGTCGCGCTCGCCGAGTACGGCATCGGCAAGATCTTCGAGGCGACCCGCGCGGTCGGTGCGGTGGAGACCAACGACACCGGCGTGCTCTACCCGCCGCCGGGCTGGCACCTGATGGGCACCTGCCGGATGGGCAACACGCCCGCCGACTCGGTGCTCAACAAGTGGTGCCAGACCTGGGACGTGCCGAACCTGTTCGTCTGTGACGGCAGCACGCTGACCACCGGCGCCGCGGTCAACCCGACGTCGACGATCGGTGCGCTGTCCCAGCGGACCGGGGAGTACATCCTGCGGAACTTCGACGCGGTCGTCGCGCAGAAGGTCACGCCGTCCAACGCGGACGCGCCGGACATGTGAGGCCGGGGGCCGGGCCGGCGCAGCGTGGCGCCGGCCCGGCCGCCGCTCAGTTCAGCTTCCGGGTGCCCTCCGGCAGCCCGCCGCCGCGGTAGACGTCCTCGGCCAGCTCGGCCAGTGCGGTGAGCGCCACGTTCTGGCTCCACGGACCGTAGGAGACACGGGCGACGCCGAGTTCCTGCGCGGTCTTCAGCGGGATCGAGCCGGGGATGCCGATCAGGTTCACCTTCCGCTCGCCGAGGGCCTCGACCAGGCGTCCGACCTGGGTCTCGTCCAGCTTGCCGGGCACGAAGAAGTTGGACGCGCCGGCGTCGAGGTAGGCGCGGCCGCGCTCGATCGCGTCGTCCAGCACGGCAGCCGGGTCCTTGTCGCCCGCCTTGAGGAACGCGTCGGTGCGCGCGTTGAGCACGAAGTCGACGCCGGCCTTCTCGGCGGCGGCGACGGCCGCCTCGACCGCCTGCACCGCCTCGCGCAGCGGCTTGACCTGGTCCTCCAGGTTGGCGCCGACGATCCCGACGTCGATGGCGCGGGCGATCGTGCCGCCCGGGTCGCCGTAGCCCGCCTCCAGGTCGGCGGTCACCGGCAGGTCGCCCGCGGTGCGGGCGATCAGCCCGACCGCGGCGATCATCTCGTCGCGCGGGATGTTCTCGCCGTCGTCGTAGCCGTGCGCCGCGGCGATGCCGTGGCTGGCCGTGGCGAGCGCCGTGGTGCCCGGCGTCTCGGCGACGACCTTGGCGGTGATCGCGTCCCAGACGTTGACGACGAGCAGCAGATCCGGCGCGGCGTGCAGCTGCTGGAGCGCGGTGGCCTTGTCGGCGGTGGAGGTCATACGGCCACCGTAGGGCGGTCGCCGCCACACCGCCGGTCGGTCGCAGCCGGACACCTGCCGAGGGTGTACCCAGAACTGGGTATCTGCGGGCTCCCGGGGCGCGCTCGGGTGCCCGGAGTCGGCGATGCTGTGCCCGTGCTCCCCGACCCTGCCGCCGCCGCGCCACCCGCCGCGCCGTCCGTCCCCGCGCCCGCAGTGGGTCTGGGCACCTCCGCGCTGGTGCTCGGTGTCCTCGGGACGCTGGCGGTCGCCGTCGCGGTGGCCCTGTCGATCGGCGCCCCGCCGGGCCTGGTGGGGCTCGCCCTCGCCTCGGGCGGGCTGGTGCTCGCGGCCGGCGGGCTGGTGCTGGGCACGGTGGCCGCGGTCCGCGGCGGGGTCCGCGGGAACCGGACGGCGATCTCGGCAGCGGGGCTGTCCGTCGTCGGCCTGTCCGGCGCGCTGATCTGGTTGGCCGCCTTCGTGATCACCATGCTGTCCGGGGCCCTGCCGGCCGCCCCGGGCGGCTCGGACGGTGCCGCGCCGCCGCCCTGCGCGCCGCCGACCTGCGCGGCGCCCTGACCGCGGCCGGGCCGCGCTCAGCGCGGGACGCCGAGCTGGTCGCGGATCGCGTCCATGTCGACCAGCGATCGGATCTCGGCGATCCGCCCGGCCTCGTACCGGTAGAAGGCGTGCTCGACGAACGAGATCGGCTCCTGGGCGGCGGGCAGGCCCCGGAACCCGGCCGGGGTGCAGTCGAAGCGGATCCGGCACGCGACCTGGTCGGCGTCGGTCACCAGCGTCTCGATCGCGTAGTGCAGGTCGGGGATCTCCGCGACGTCCCGGCGGAGCAGGTCCCCGAACGCGGCGACGGACAGCCGGCGTCCGTTGTGGACCACCGGATCGTGCACGAACCCGCCGAGGTCGTCGAACCGTCGTTCGTTCAGGCAGGCGAGATAGGCCCGGTACCGGTCTCCTGGGCCGTCACCGGCGTCCATCGGAGCGCCGGCGCTACGAGATCGACGATCCGGCGGGCATCGCCTCGAGCCGCAGGTCCGGGAACTTGCGGGCGATGATGTCCATCCGCCACTTGTTGCTGAACAGGGCCAGGTACTCGCCGTCGGAGTCGCGGCGCAGCACCTCGCACTCGGACTGCGCGGACAGCAGCTCGACGGCGGCGGCCTCGGTGAGCCGGGCCACCTGGTAGGGCAGCCGGTCCAGCGAGACCGGCGCGTTGAACTCGGTCTCCAGCCGCCCGGTGACCACGTCGAACTGCAGCGGGCCGACCGCGGCCAGCACCGGGGCCTGGTCGCCGCGCAGGTCCGAGCGCAGGATCTGGATGACGGCCTCGTTGCCGAGCTGCTCGATGCCCTTGCGGAACTGCTTGTACTTGCCGGCGTCCCGGGCGCGGATCACCGCGAAGTGCTCGGGCGCGAACGCCGGGATCGACGGGAAGTCGACCGGATCGGCGGCGTAGAGCGTGTCGCCGGGACGCAGCGCGGTCGCGTTGACCAGGCCGACGATGTCGCCCGGGTACGCCTCCTCGACGGTCCTGCGCTCGGCGCCGAACACCGACTGGGCGTACTTCGTCGCGAACGGCTTGCCGGTGGCGGCGTGCGTGAGCACCATCCCGCGCTCGAACCGGCCCGAGCAGATCCGCAGGAAGGCCATCCGGTCGCGGTGCGCCTTGTCCATCCCGGCCTGCACCTTGAACACCAGCCCGGACGTCGGCGCGTCCAGCGGGCGGTCCTGCCCCTCGACGTCGGGCCGCGCGGCCGGGGCCGGGGCGAGATCGACCAGCGAGTCGAGCAGCCGGGCGACGCCGATGTTGGACAGCGCCGAACCGAACAGCACCGGGGTGGCGCTGCCGGAGAGGAAGTCCTTCTCGTCCCAGGTCGCGCCGATCTCGTCGAGCAGGCCCAGCTCGTCCTGCGCGGTCTGCCAGTACTCCGGCTCCTGGGCGGCGATCGTGTCGGCGTCGACGACGGTCGCGGTCGCCTTCGTCGCACCGCCGGCGGCCCGGGTGAAGGCGGTGTACTCGCCGGTGGTCCGCTCGATCAGGCCCTTGAACTGGCCGGCGATCCCGAGCGGCCAGGTCAGCGGCATCGGGCGCAGGCCGATCGTCTGCTCGACCTCGTCGAGCAGCTCCAGCGCCTCCCGGCCGGGCCGGTCCCACTTGTTGACGAAGGTGACCACCGGGACGCCGCGGGACCGGCAGACGTCGAACAGCTTGAGGGTCTGCGGTTCGAGACCCTTGGCGGCGTCGAGCAGCATCACCGCGGCGTCGACGGCGGCGAGCACCCGGTAGGTGTCCTCGGAGAAGTCGCCGTGACCGGGGGTGTCGAGCAGGTTGATGACGCAGTCGCGGTAGGCGAACTGCAGCACCGCCGACGACACCGAGATGCCGCGGGCCCGCTCCATCTCCATCCAGTCGCTGGTGACGCCCTTGCGGCCGGACTTGCCGTGCACCGCGCCCGCCGAGTCGATGACCTCCGCGTGCAGCGCGAGGGCCTCGGTCAGGGTGGACTTGCCGGCGTCCGGATGGGAGATGACGGCGAACGTGCGCCGGCGCGCGGTCTCGTCGAGTACGTGCGCGTCCTGCGTGTCGGTCACGGATCCCAGGATAGGTGCGGCGGATCAGCCGGACGACGGTGCCCGGCTCAGGTCCACGACGCAGAACACGTTGCCGTCCGGGTCGGCGAGCACGACGAAGTCCGGATCGGTCGGGTAGCCGTCCCAGTCCGGCCGGGTAGCGCCCAGCCCGAGCAGCCGCGCGACCTCGGTGGCCTGCTCGGCGGTGGTGTCGACGAACAGGTCGAGATGCAGGCGCGGCCGGGGCTCCGGTGGCGAGACGCTGCGCATCAGGCCGAGCGTGCGGGCGCCGTCCGGTCCGGTCAGGGTGCGCCAGGCCGCGCTCGACCACTCGTCGGAGACGGTCAGGTGCAGGGCGGCCGACCAGAACGCGGCGGCGCGATCGAGGTCGGTGACACCGACGACGGGGAAGCCGAGACGCAACACCCGTGCAGTCTGCGCGGAGCAGCGGCGATCCCGTCATCGAGTTGGCCCGTGCGGGCTCCTCCCGGGACCGGAAAGAAAATCTCAATGTCCGCTATGGCGGATCGCTTGTCCTCTCCGCTAGGTTCTCCGGGACTGCGAGGGCTCCGCTGCCGGAGCCGTGGACGTCCTCGTCAGCCCACGGAGACCTCTCAGCGAAGGAGCCGGGATGAGAATCGGACGACGAGCCGGGACGCTGCTCGCAGCGTCGGTGTGTCTCTTCATGATCGCAGCGTGCGGTGGCGGCGAATCCAGGGCGGACGGGGGTCAGCTGCGCGTCGCCTCCAACTCGAATGCGACCGCACTGCCGTTCTGGATCGCCCAGGATCAGGGATTGTTCGAGAAGCACGGACTCGACGTCGACTACACCAAGATCGAGAACGTCGCGACTCTTCCGCAGGCACTCGGGACCACGTTCGACATCGTCCTGTCGACACCGACGCTGGCGATCGCCTCGACGGCCCAGGGAATCCCCATGTCCGAGGTATCCGGATCGTCGGTGGACGTCCCGGACAACCCGTCGGGCTTCCTGATGGTGCCGGAAGGGTCGGGTGTCTCCGACGTCGGACAGCTCGCCGGCGCGAGGATCGGTGTGCTGAACGAGACGGGAACCCTGCACATAGCCACCCGGAACTGGTTGCAGCAGTCGGGTGTGGACCTGGACTCGTTGGAGATCGTCCAGGTGGACGGACCCGCTCAGGCCGACCAGCTGCGGAGCGGACGGATCGACGCCGTCGAGACGGTCATCCCGTTCAACGAGCAGATCGAGGAAGCGGGCGGGATCAGCCTGGGCTCGCCGTTCCAGTCGCTCGCCGAGGAGATCACACCGATCTACTGGGCCGCCCGCACCGACTGGGCGGAGCAGAACCGTCCGGTGATCGAGCGGTTCCGGGCGGCACTCGACGAGGCCCAGCAGTTCATCGTGGACAACGACGCTGCGGCGCGCAGCGTTCTGCAGGACGAGCTCGGCTATCCCGATGACGTGATCGCGAATCTCGAGCTCCCCACGTTCGACACGGCCGTCCGGCCCCAGGACGTCGAGCCGTGGCTGGAGGCGATGCGGTCCACGACGGGGTTCGCCGGGGACGTCGACGTGGACCGGCTCGTCGTGGGCGCGCCATAGGTCCGGTGGGCGCGACACCCTGTCCGCCACAGTTGACTATCGATGAGTACGACGAACGGAAGGAACCTGCATGCCCGGCTCGGATCCCGACATGACCGCGGAGGCGTCGTTGCCGGCGACGCTCGAGCTCGAGTGCCGTGATGTGCACGTGCGCCTCACCGGAGCGGCCGGGCAGGTCGACATCCTCCGTGGTGTCGATCTGCAGATCGGGCGCGGTGAGTTCGTGTCGATCCTCGGGGCCTCGGGCACCGGGAAGACCACCCTGCTGAGGGTGCTCGGTGGCCTCACCCCCGTCAGCGGTGGCGACTACCACCTCGGCGGACGTCCGGTCAGCGGGCCGCCGGAGGGCGCCGTCACCGTCTTCCAGGACTACGCGAACTCGCTGTTGCCATGGCGGACGGTCGCGCACAACGTCGCGCTCGGTATCGAGTCCCGGCTACCGGCGGCAGAGGTGCGCGAGCGCGTCGACGGGGCGCTGGAGATGGTGGGACTGGGGGAGAGCGCGGGGGAGTACCCCTCCCGGCTCTCCGGAGGCATGCAGCAGCGGGTCCAGATCGCACGTGCCCTGGCGATGCGACCGTCGGTGCTGCTCATGGACGAGCCGTTCGGCGCACTGGACGCGATGACCAAGGCCGGACTGCAGGACCAGCTGCAAGCGGTGCAGGCGGCGACCGGGACGACGATCGTCTTCGTGACCCACGACGTCGAGGAGGCGGTCTACCTCAGCGACCGCATCGTCGTGCTCTCCGGTCGCCCCGCGTGTGTCGGCCTCACCCTCGACGTGCCGCTGGCGCGGCCGCGGGACCAGATCGGCACCAAGGAGGACGCCGGGTACCTCGACCTGCGTCACCGGACCTACGCCGCGCTCGGGCACGGGGTCCCGCGGTGACCGGCCTGTGGCGAGGTGTGAACGTCTCGGGGCTGGCGACCGCGGTCGCGTTGCTGCTGTGCTGGGAGTTGATCGTCGCGGTCGGGCTCGTCGACCTCGACTACCTGCCACGTCCGTCGGAGATCGTGGCCGGAGCGGGAGAGATCGTCGCCAGCGGGGAGCTGGTCGGCAACGTCGGACACACGGTCGCCGCAGCGCTGCTGGGATGGGTGCTCGCTGTGATCATCGGTGTGCCGCTGGGCATGCTGGTCGGCCTCGTCCCGGTCGTCCGGACGTACTCGATGGCGACCTTGGACTGGTTGCGCGCGCTGCCCATCGTCGCGTTCGTGCCGGTGGCGGTGCTGCTGTTCGGGTTCACCATCCGGACCGAGATCGTGCTGGCCTGCTACGCCGCGCTGTGGCCGATCACGCTGAACACGATCGCCGGGACGTCGGCACTCGGCGATCGCAAACGGGAGGTCGGCGACGTGCTCCGGCTCGGCCCGGCCGAGCGGCTCTGGAAGCTGAGGCTGCCGGCGGCGACCCCCGCCATCGTTGTCGGCATGCGCCTGGGCGTCGGGCTCGCGCTGGTGCTGGCGCTCGTCGTGGAGATGGTCGGGAACCCGGCCGGCCTCGGCTACGCACTGGTGCAGGCGGGTCAGGCATTGCAGCCGGAAGTCATGTTCGCCTACATCTTCACGATCGGGATCGTCGGAATCGTGCTGAACTCGCTGCTCACCGCGGCCGCCCGTCTCCTCGTCCCCGGACAGATGCACGCGGCGGGTGAGACCGCATGAGCCGAGCCGATGCATCGACCGAACCCGCCACGGAAATCGCCGGCGGCCGCCCCGGCCGGTCGAGGCACACCCGGGGTCGCTCCGGGATGCCTCCACTGCGTGGGCTCCTGCCGCTGGCGATCGGGCTCCTCGCGTGGCAACTGCTCGCGGACCCGGGCTCGCCCTACTTCCCACCGCCGTCGCGGTGGTTCGCCGAGCTCTGGGCGTCGGCCCGGGGCGGTGAGCTCCTCGTCGCTCTCGCCCAGACGACGGTGACCCTGTTCCTCGGTCTGCTGGCCGCGACCGTCGGTGGTGCGGTCCTCGGTGCCTTGATCGGGGCGAGCCGGGGGGCCGACCGGGCCGCGGGGCCGACGCTGGAGTTCCTCCGGGTGCTCCCGGCCGCCGCCCTCGTGCCGCTCGCCGCGCTGCTGCTCGGTTACACCCAGAGCATGAAGCTCGCCGTGGTCGTCCTTCCGGCGATGTGGCCGGTCCTGCTCACCGTTCGGGCAGCGCGCCGCTCGGTCAGCCCGGTTCTGCTCGACGTCACCCGGACCCTCGGTCTCTCCTGGTGGCAGCGGACCCGGAAGGTGCTCGTCCCGTCGCTCACCCCGAGCGTCCTGCTGGGAGTTCGGGTCGCCGGACCGCTGGCGCTGATCATCTCGCTGCTCGTGGAGATCGTCACCCGGATCGACGGGATCGGCGCCCTGATGGGGGCGGCGCAGGCCAACTTCCGGTCGGCGCAGGTGTTCGGCCTGCTCGTCGTCGCAGGTGTGCTCGGGTTCATCGTGAACCTGCTCGTCAACCGCGCCGAGGAGATGGTCCGCAGCCGACTCTCCGGCGAGGTGCGGAGGTGACCCGTCGCCGACCGTCAGCGCGGTGGGATCTTGCCGTCCCTGACCAGGCCGACCTCCGCGGCGTCGGTCCCGTACGGCGTGGTGATCACTTCGAGGTTGTGACCGTTGGGGTCGTCGAAGTACACGCCGCGACCGCCGTCGTGGGTGTTGATCCGGCCGGGCTCCTGGTGGAACGGGTCGGCCCAGTGGTCGAGCTGCTTCGAGGTGACTCGGTCGAGGATCGCGTCGAACTCGGCCTCGCTGACGAGGAAGGCGTAGTGCTCGGAGTCGATCGGGTCGTCGACGCGCATGACGTCGACGGAGGAGTCGTTCGACAGCCGGATGCTGAGGACGCGGTCGTCCGCGTCGCCCTCCGGCTCGGGGAGGCCCAGCATCTCGGTGATTAAGTGGGCCGTCCTGCGGCGGTCGTGCGCCTTCAGGATCGTGTGGCTGAGCTGCACCGCCATGGTGACCTTTCGTTAAAGAGTGCTGTATCCAATACATTTCACCCCGGGCCGGTAGCGTGTCAACGTGGGTTCGGACGAGGCAGCGCGCCGGTCAGGCGCAGGCCGGCATCCTCAGCGACGGTCGTACACCTCGACGCTGCGCGACGAACGTGCGGCCGACACGCGGACCCGCATCGTCGAGGCGGCGCGCGAACTCTTCGCCACGCGCGGGTTCGACGGCACGACGATCGCCGTCATCGCGAAGCGCGCCGGCGTCGCCACCCCGACGGTCTATGCGGTCTTCAGCAACAAGGCGGCGATCGTCAGCGAGCTTCTCTCCCGGCTCGAGTCGGAGGCGGACGCGGAGCGCTGGTGGTCGCGCATCGAGGACGAGGCCGATCCGTTCCGGAAGCTCGACCTCTACGCCTCGTTCCACAGGCATCTGTTCTCGAACGGCCGGGACGTGTGGGCGGCGGCGGTGCGGGCCGCCGGCGATGCGACGGTCGTCGAACTGCAGGGGCAGGGTGCGCGCAACGCGAAGCACTGGCTGGTGCCGATCGTCGCTGCGCTGGCCGAGGCCGGGGCGCTCGAACCGGGGCTGACGCAGGAGCAGGCCGTCGATCGTGCGTGGCTCATGAGCGCGATGGAGCTCTACTTCCGCGCGGTCACCGGGCTGGGCTGGTCCGACGACGATTACGAGCAGTGGCTCATGCGGGTGCTCCGGACCGAGGTCACGGGCGCGGGCCGCTGATTCGGCCCCGCCCGCCCGGCCCGCCCGCCCGGGCGCCGCTGCGGGCGTGAGGTCCTCCGGTCCCCTCGGGCAGGGCGCCGGACCACTCCGTGTCGAATGTTTCGATCACGTTGACGACAGTCGATATAGTGAACTATATTGAAACGAGCTTGATCAAGCCACGCACATGCCCATCCACCACGACGAGAGGCGCGCACGATGCCCGTCGAGCTCAACCACACGATCCTGAAGGCGCACGACCGCCGCGGGACAGCCGAGTTCATCGCCGAGATCCTGGGACTTCCCGAGCCGGAGAGCTTCGCGGACGACCACTTCCTCATCATCCGGCTGTCGAACGACTCCTCCATCGACGTCATGCGCGTCGACGACCCGTTCGACATGGAGCACTACGCGTTCAAGGTGAGCGAGGAGGAGTTCGACCAGATCTTCGGTCGCATCAAGGCCAAGGACGTCAAGTACTGGGCCGACCCGTTCATGCAGGTACCGGACCAGATCAACGAGCTCGACGGCGGCCGGGGGGTCTACTTCCTCGAACCCGGAGGGCACTCGCTCGAGGTCCTGACCAAGCCCTACGGGAAGGAGACCGAGGCACTCGGTCTCCAGAACGAGCGTCGCGCTCCCGGGAAGTTCCCGGGCGCCTGACGGCGTCGCCCGGTCGCACGATGCCGGCGGCCGGCACACCGAGTGGCTCGCCACACCG
>NZ_BAAAJK010000002.1:37271-51569 GCF_039526905.1 Pseudonocardia kongjuensis
AGTTCCGGTCTCCCGCTCGCTCCGGGATCACGGGCGATGTCCCTGCGCGTCCAGCGGCGTCGCCCGTCCCCGCCATTACTCGAACGAAGGATCGCCATGGCAAAGCCCGATGTCCTCGCGCTCGACCCCAGTCGAGGTGGTCCGGCCATCTCCTGGCCCGGGCTCGGGTTGTACAACTACGAGCCGGTCGCCGGCTTCGAGCAGGAGGTCGTACGTCTGCAGGCCGAGGACGGCGGCTGGTCGCAGGGCATCCTGTACTCGAGCGGGCGGGAGAAGACGGTCGTCTGCTTCATGCATCCCCGGGCGGACTTCACCTCGCACTACTGCCTGCCCGCCATGACCGAGCACGGCCTCGCGGTCTTCGGACAGCGGACCCGGTGGAGCAACAACGACACGGCGTGCATCCACGAGATCGCACTGGCCGACGTGGCCGCGAGCGTGCGCCTCCTGCGGGCCCGGGGGTTCGAGAGGATCATCCTGGTCGGCAACAGCGGGGGAGGCAGCCTCTACACCTTCTACCAGGCACAGGCCGCGACGCCGCCGCCCGGTCGGCTGACGCACACCGCCGCGGGGGACCCGTACGACCTCAACGAGCTGGACATGCCCGAGGTCGACGGCCTGGTCCTGCTCGCGGCCCACCCGGGAGAGGGCAAGTATCTGATGTCGGTGATCGACCCCTCGGTCACCGACGAGTACGACCCGTTGTCGTGTGACGCCTCGCTCGACATGTACAACCCGGAGAACGGCTACCGCCCGGCTCCGGAGGAGAGCTCCTACAGTGACGAGTTCGTCGCCCGGTTCCGTGCGGGACAACGCGCCCGGGTGCACCGGCTCGACGCCATCGCCCGGCAGAAGATCGCGGACAAGCGCGCCTACGAGGCCCTCGAGGCGGCGCCGGACTTCGCGTCCCGGCCGCTCGACGAGCGCTTGCAGATCTCGCGGCGCGCGGCATCGAGCACCTTTCTGCCCGTCTACCGGACCGATGCCAATCCGGCGTTCTGCGATCTCTCGCTCGAGCAGCCGTCCACCCGATCCGTCGGGTCGCTGCTCGGCGTCGACTGCGCCAGGGAGAACTACAAGATCGGTGGATTCGGGGCCAACCTGACCCCGGAGGCATGGCTCTCGACGTGGTCCGGGCTGTCGTCGCACGGATCCGTCCTCGACAACCTGCGATCGGTCACGACACCGCTGCTGATCGTCTTCTACACCGGCGACTGCGCGATCTTCCACGACGGGGTCGAGCAGATGGTGAAGGCGACGGCGTCGACCGACACGGAGGTCGTTCGCCTGGCCGGTAACCACTTCGGGCTGACCGCGGACGGCTCGACCGAGCCGCGCGACGAGGCCGCTCTGAAGATCATCGACTGGATCGGTACGCGCTTCGCGTTGGCGTGACGATCCGACCGCACGGAGAGGAACGATCATGGCGGTACCCCCTGCAGTGCTTCTCGCGTTCACCGAACCCGTTTCGGACGATCGCCTCGACGAGTTCCACCGCTGGTACGACGAGGTCCACGTCCCCGAGCTCATCGAGAAGATCGACGGCGTCGTGTCCGTGACCCGCTACGCACTGGGTGAGCAACAGCTGGTGCCGACGGCCGAGCTCCCGGGCAGGCGGTTCCTGGCCGTGTACACCCTCGACGGCCCGGATGTCGCGTCCGTCGCCGACCAGCTCGGCCGGGCGCTGCGCGACATGGAGTTCCGGATGTCGCCCGCGGTGAACGACTCGGACAAGGCGCCGGTGCTGCACTTCTACACCCCGATCGGTGCGTCGCGGTCCGCAGCAGGGCCGACGCCGTGAGTGCCTCGACCTTCGAGCTCGACCCCGCGGTCGCCGCGCGGCTGATGGTGATCGGCGGCGACCGGCCGCCTCCGGTCCTGCCGGTCGGTGACGTGGAATCCCGGCGGGTGACGGTGGGCGGGCTGCAGCAGATGCTGCATGCCGAGCTCGACCGCCCGGCCGATGTCGCGGTCCGGACTTTTCGGACCCGGGCCGACGACGGGGCGGAGCTGGCGCTCCACTGGTTCCACCAGGCCGGGACGTCGCCCGGATCCGCCGTGCTCTACCTGCACGGCGGCGGAATGATCATGGGTAGCGTTGCGCTGTACGACGCTCCGATCGCGCGGCACGTCGCCGCGACGGGCGTCCCGTTCCTGGCCGTCGAGTACCGCTACGCCCCGGAGTTCCCGCACCCGGTCCCGGCCTCGGACTGCTATGCCGCCCTGATGTGGCTGGCCGGCCACGCCGAGAGCCTGGGTGTGGATCCCGGGCGGATCGCGGTGATGGGCGACAGCGGTGGCGGGGGACTGGCGGCCGCCGTCGCGATCCTGGTGCGAGACCGCTCGGGTCCGGCGCCGGCCAGGCAGATTCTCGTCTATCCGATGCTGGACGATCGCACCACGGAGCCGGATCCTGCCATCGCGTCACTGTGCACCTGGTCCTACGAGGACAACGCGACCGGATGGGGAGCGTTGCTCGGCGCGGCCGCAGGTGGCCCGGATGTCGCGCCCAGTGCGGCACCGGCGCGGCTGACGGATTTCTCCGGTCTGGCCCCGGCCTACATCGAAGTCGGTGCGATCGACGTCTTCCGCGACGAGTGCGTCGGATACGCCCGCCGCCTGCTGGCGGCGGGTGTGGACACCGAGCTGCACGTCGTTCCCGGGGCGCCGCACGCCTTCGACGCGATCGCGCCGGCCGCGGCGGTATCGCTGCGGGTCGTGGCGGACCGGAATCGGGTGATCAGCGATCTCTGAGCTGATCGCCGGTTCACACCGGGCCCCCACCGTGGGCCCGGTGCCGGCGCTCGCGAAGCGCACACGCTTCCGGCGCGGCTCGCTCGCCGACCGGACGACGGAAAGCACGTCGTCCGGGTCACAGAAGGCTGGAACTCAACCCGGGTTCAGGTTCGAGGATGTGTGGATGGACCGGAACCAGAGCACAGCGGCAGACGTCGTCGATCCCGCGGCGTTCCGGCGGGCGTTCCGCGGGCACCCGAGCGGCGTGGCGATCATCACCGCCGGCGGGCCGGACGGGCCGGTCGGGGTCACGGCGTCGTCCGTCGCCTCGGTGTCGACCCGGCCACCGGCCCTGTCGTTCTCGATCGCGGAGAACTCGCGCCTGGCGGTCCCGATCCGGCACCGCCGATCGCTGCTGGTCCACCTGCTCGACTCCCGCGATGCCGATCTCGGGGCGCGATTCGCCGAGCCGGGTGCGTCACGGTTCGGGCAGGAGACCCGGTGGCGCCTGACCGATCGCGGGGAACCACACCTGCTCGATGTCGGCACGGTGCTGCGTTGCACAGTGCACCGGACGCTCGATGTGGGGGACGCGCTGTTGGTCGGTGCTCTCGTGGTCGGGATGCTCGGACCGGGGCACGATGGCGACCGACTGGCCTATGTGGAGCGGCGCTATCACTCCATCCCGGCCGGCTCGGGTGCGTGACGCCGGCCGGGACGGTGATCGATGCCGAGGGCTGCTCGCAGCCGCTACGCGGATCGCCGACCGGTCGGCGGCAGGACCACCACACCGTCGTCGTCGCAGACGATCTCCTGGCCGGGGAGGAACGTCGCGCCTCCGAAGCTCAGCGGCACGTCCCTGCTGCCGGTGCCCTCCTTGCGGCTGCGGCGGGGATTGGAACCGACGGCCTTGATCCCGAGGTCGATCGTGGCGAGGGCTGCGACGTCGCGGACGGCACCGTGCACGACGATGCCCTGCCAGCCGTTGCGGGCCGCCGTCATCGCCATGTTGTCGCCGAGTAGCGCCGTGCGGTTCGAGCCCTCGCCGTCGATCACCAGGACCCGGCCGCGGCCGGGTTCCGCGACCGCGTCCTTGACGAGCTGGTTCTCGTCACGCGCCCGCACCGTGCTGATGGTGCCGCGGAAGGTGGACCGCGCGCCGTACTGCCGGAACTGGATCTCGCACGACTCCAGCTCCTCGCCGTAGTGGTCGTAGAGGTCGGCGGTGGTGGTGATCGTCGTGGCGGAGGTGGTCATGGCACTCCCTGCGTCGGTCGGGATGAGGTCCGGATCATGTGGCGGTGGCGTCCGCGACCGGCACACCGCCGTCGACGTCGACCGGCAGCGTCCCGCCGGTACGCTCGGTGAGCCGGTCGGCCGTGGCGTGGACGAGCCGGCCGACCGGTGCGATGTTGTCGGCGTCGAGCTCGCTGGAGAAGGTCAGGACGCCGAGCACGAGGTGGGCCCGTCCCGACCGGTCGAAGATCGGGGCGGCGGCAGCGCTCTGGGCGAGATCGAACTGCCGGATGCTCGTGCTGTAGCCGTGGGCCCGGACGTCGGCGAAGGTCTGTGCCAAGCCGTCCACGTCGGTGACGGTGTGCTCGGTGAACCGTTCGACGATCCGGGTCCGGATGACGGTCCGGAACTCCTCGAACGGTCTGTGGGCATACATCGCCTGCATGATCGCCGGGGCCGAGAACGGGAAGCGGTCGCCGACGCCGACGGTGACCCGGACTCCCCGGCGGGGATCTGCCACCGCGACGACCGTGTACCCGCCGGAGCCGTCCTGCTTCACCGCGAAGACGAGCTGGTCGATCTGCCGGGCCAGTCCGTCGATCTCCTCCTGGATCATGATGACCGCGGAGTCCTCGCTGAGCCCGGTCAACGAGAGCAGACCGGGCCCGAGGGTCCAGCCACCCCGCGCCTCGAGTTTGGTCACCCAGCCGGTCCGCTGCAGCGTGGCGAGGATGTTGTAGCAGGTCGAGCGGTTGAGCTGGAGTTCGTTCACGAGGACCGTCGGTGACACCGGTCTGGGGAGGTCGGCGGCCAGTCGTTCCATGATGCGGATCGCGGCGCCCACCGCGGGTACGTCATTCGACACGGTCGTCCCTTCCCCGGATCTACGCCTTTCATGGAGGAATGTACATCCTGCTCCGGAGACGCATCGCGTCTCCGGAGCAGGATCGTCAGGTCCGTGCGGCCACGGCGACGATGTGCTCGCGGGCGAGTTCCCGGGCCTCCGCACTCTCGATGAGGCTCAGGTGCCGGGTGCCGCCGAGCACGTGCAGGTCGGAGCCGGCGATGCCGTGGTGGAGCGTCGCGGCCATGTCCGGCGGGGTGGCGTAGTCGTCCTCGCCGACGATCACCCGGGTCGGTGCGCTGATCCCGGACAGCCGCGAGGTGTCGTCGAACGCCCCCATCGCTCGGCAGGCGGCCGCATGGGCCTCGGAGCCGGTCCGGGTGAAGATCAGCGACACCCGGTCGACCTCCGCGGGGTCCTCCTCCAGGAACTGCGGCGAGAACCATCGGTCTCGTTGGAACGAGAGTTGCCTCTCGCGGGGGATCGAGACCGCCTTCGTGGCTCGTTCGGCCCACGTCACGGCCTTGTCCGGCCCGTAGTCGGCCGTGGTGTCGGCGAGGGTGAGGCTGCCGACCAGCGTGGGGTGACGCACGGCGAGCGCCACCGCGGTGCAGCCACCCATGGACAGCGCGGCGAGATGTGCCGGGCCGGCGTCGAGGTGCTCCACGAGGGCGGCGACGTCGGCTGCGAGGTCCGGGATCGAGAAGGCGGTGCCGTCCCAGGTCGACTCACCGTGCCCGCGGGCGTCCGGTGTGACGACGCGGAACTCCGACGACAGGTCGTCGACCAGCCTGCGCCACACCGCGCCGGAGAGGGCGAGCGGATGGAGCAGGACGACCAGCGGTCCGCGACCCTCGTCGCCGTACCGCAGGGTCCCCCATGGGCGGTGCAGCCTCATCGGACGGCCCTCGTCGAGGCGAGCCGCACCGCGGTGATGATCTCGGGGTACGTCGCGCACCGGCAGATGTTGCCCTCCAGGTGTTCGACGATCTGCTCGTCGGACGGATCGAGGTTCTCCGCCAGCAGTTCGGTCGTCATGAGCACGAACCCGGGGATGCAGTAGCCGCACTGCATGGCGTCGCTGTCGACGAACGCGGAGACGACCGGGTCGTCCTCCGGCAGGCCGTCCGCTGTCGACAGCGGGACCCCGTCGTAGCGGACGGCAGGGGCGAGGCAGGCGGAGACGCTGCGTCCGTCGGCGAGGACGGTGCAGGCCCCGCACGCCCCGACCCCGCACCCCTCGCGAGCGCTGGTGACGCCGATGCGCTCCCGTAGGACGTCGAGCAGCAGCGCGGTGTCGTCGACGCCGACCGGGTGGCCGGTGCCGTTGACCCGCAGGGTGATGTCGGTCATCGGTCGGCCTTCCGGGCGTCGTTCAGGTGGTTCAGGACCCGCTCGGGGGTGAGCGGCAGGGTGGTGATCCGCACGCCGCACGCGTCCCGCAGCGCGCCCGCGTACGCCGGTGCGATGGGCAGGATCGTCGTCTCGCCGACCCCCTTGGCCCCGAACGGCCCGTCACGGTGCGCGCTCTCCACGACGATCGGGGTGAGTTTCTCGGGCAGGTCCTTGATCGACGGCAGCTGGTAGTCGAGGAGCGTGGCGTTGGTCAGCTGACCGTGGTCGTAGACGAGCTCGTCGAACAGGGTGTGGCCGAGCCCCATCACCGCGGCGCCGGTCAGCTGTTGCTCGACCAGCGTCGGATTGATCGCCTTCCCGACGTCACCGGCGACCGCGAGGTGCGAGGTGTGGATGCGCCCTGTCCAGGTGTCGACCGCGATACGGACGGCCGCGGCTCCGGCGAACCAGTGCTCGGTCGCCTTCTCGGTGAGCCCGGTGTCGTGGTCGTAGGGGACCCACCAGCTCGTGAAGTTCTCCGCGGTGGTGACCGTGGCGCCGCGGGCCCCGAATCTGGAGCGAACGAGGTCGGGGACCGTGATCCGCCGATCGCTGTCGGGGTGCGTGACCCCACCGGTGTCGAGCAGGAGATCCTCGGCGGGCACGCCCCACTGCTCGGCGGCGAAGCCGAGCAGCTTCGTCCGCATGGCCTCCGCGACCAGGCGGACGGCGTTGCCGGTGTGGTAGGTCGAGCGGCTACCTGCGGTGATGGTGTCGTAGGGGGTGGTGTCGGTGTCGGCCCGGACCACATGGATCGCCCGGCTGTCCAGCCGGAGGACCTCGCCGACGATCTGGGACATGATCGTGTCGCTGCCCTGCCCCATGTCGACCGTGCTGATCAGGAGCGTGGCGGACCCGTCCTGGTTCAGGTTCAGCGTGGCATTCGCGATCGTCGGGGTCAGAACTGCCTTCATACCGACCGCCACGCCCTTGCCGTGCACCCATCGGCCGTCACCGGGCGGGGTGGCGTCGTCCCACCCGACAGCCCTGGTGACCTCGTCCATGCAGGCGACGAAGTCCGCGCTGTGCATCGCTGTACCGACCGTTGCGACATCACCTTCCCGGAGGAGGTGCCGCCGACGGAACCGGTACGGGTCCTCGCCGAGTTCGCGGGCGAGCTCGTCGATCAGCGTCTCGTGCGACCAGGTGACCTGCGGGACGCCGAAACCACGGAACGGGCCGGCCGAGACCTTGTTCGTGTAGACGCAGCGGGACCTGACGTCGACGCTCCGGATCCGGTAGGGGCCCGGGGCGACGAGGCCGGACTTCGCGGTGATGCGCGGCCCGACGTCGGCGAACGCTCCGGTGTCGTACCGGACGTCGGAGGTGAAGGACACGAGCTCGCCGTCCGCGTCCGCCGAGATCGAGCCGATGACCTCGGCACCGTGCCGGGTCGTGAGCAGGAAGGCCTCCTCGCGGGTCGCGTCGATCCGGACCCGGCGACGGGTGGTCCACGCGAGAGCGGCCGCGAGCGGCTCCAGCCGGTCGTACATCTTCGCGCCGAAGCTGCCCCCGAGCGGCCGGGTCATGATGCGGACCCGCGACAGCGGCAGGCCGAGCATCCCGGCGACGGTCTGGCGGACGTAGGACGGCGTCTGGGTCGTCGTCAGCATCTCGAGTCGGTCGCTCTCGACCCAGGCCGTCGTCGACGGGAGCTCGATGGGCACGTGATGGGTCGGCGGAGCCCAGGTCGTCGCGGTCACGGTGCTGGCGGCGGCCGCCCGTTCGGCTGCGGCGTCGCCGCTGACCTGCCGGTACTCGTAGCAGACGTTGGTGTCCCGGACCCCGCTCAGGTGGGCGAGATCGGCGAACACCGAGCTCGGCCGCAGCTCGTCGTGGACGAACGACCCGCCGCGGAGCCCGGCGGCGATGTCGTGGACGGGCGGGAGCTCCTCGTACTCGACGACGACGAGATCGGCCGCCGCGCGTGCGGTCCGGCGGTCGGTCGCGAGGACCGCCGCGACCGCTTCGCCGACGTAGCGGACCTTGTCGACGGCGAGGCACGGCTGGTCCGAGAACGCCGGGCCGGTGAAGACACGGTCGCCGAGGATCTGATGGAGGTCACGTCCGGTGACCACGGCGAGCACGCCGTCGAGCTCCAGCGCCGGAGCGGGATCCACCCCGATGATGCGCGCGTGCGGCACGGTGCTGCGGTGCACACCGACGAAGGCGGTCCCCGGAGTCGCCGGCTCGTCGCCGGTGTAGCGCATCGTGCCGCGGACCCGGCCGAGCGCATCGAACCGCCGACGCCGTTCGCCGACGCCCCATACCTGGTCGACATCGGTCTCGGCCGGAGCAGCTGCCTGGGCCGGTGCGGCGGACCGGGTGATGATGTCAGTCACGGGCAAACTCCTTCAGACAACGGCGCACGGCCTCCTCGACGGCGACCCGTCCCAGCTGCGCCTTGTAGGCGGCGCTCCCGCGGACGTCGGGGATCGGGTCCATCGCCGAGTTCGCGATGTCGATCGCAGCGTCCACGGCCTGTTGCTCGTCCATGTCGGCGGTCAGGTCGAACGCCAGGTAGACGGTCGTCGGGGCGACCGCACCCAGCCCGATCCGGATCTCGATGAAGCCGTCGTCGGGGACGGCGAGGACCGCGGCGGAGGCCGACGGCCAGTCGTTGCGGCTCAGGGCACGCATCTTCGCGAAGGCTCCGCGGGCCCGAGCGGGCTGCGCCGGGACGCTGATCGCCGTGATGAGCTCGCCGTGCTCGATCGCGGTCTCCTGGAAGTCGGTGAAGAACTCCCGGATCGAGACGTGTCGTACACCGGTGGACGAGGTCAGTTCCACCGTGGCGTCCAGGACGGCCAGCGCGGTGGGCGGGTCGAGCCGGTAGTCGCCGTGGGCGATGTTGCCGCCGGCACTCGCGGTGTTGCGGACCCGGGGGTTCGCGACGTGACCGTAGGTCTCGGAGGCCAGCGGGATCAGCTGCCGCACCCGGGTATCCGTCTCGACCCGGCGCAGCGGGGTCAGCGCTCCGATCCGCACCGTGTCATCGGTGACGACGACATCGGTGAGGCCCGGTACCCGGGCGATGTCGACGTAGTCCTCGGTGAACAGCAATCCCTGCTTGCGCAGGATCTGGATGGCCGTCCCGCCGCCGTAGACCATGGCGTCGTCCAGGTCGCGCAGCAGGGCCGTGGTCTCCTCGAGGGAGTCCGGACGGTGGACACGCGCGTCGCCGGTCATCGCCGTGCGCTCCGCTGTCCGAACAGGACCCCGTAGCCGAACGCGGCGGCCACGGCCAGTCCGAGGACGAGCCAGTCCGGTCGCGCCGGTGCGGGTGCCGGGGCCACCGGGGCGGACTGCCGGACGGGGACCCCGGCCGAACCCGTTCCCGTGGAGCCGGTCACGCCGGCGCTCGCGTCGTCTCCTGCGCGTGGCGAGGGCGCAACGGCGCGGCGGGAGCCGGACTGCGGGACCGGCTTGCCGGCGCAGATCGCGGTGAGCGCCTCGGCGAACTGGCGCTCGACCTCGGCGGTACGCCGCCGGATCACGGCCTCGCCGAGCCGGCCGAGCTTCCCCCGGATCGCGAGCTCGAACTCGTATCCGACCTGTGACGCCTCGCCGTCCGCCGACTGTTCGGGGGTGACCGTGAGCGTGGCGTCCATCCGGATGGTGCTGCCGAGCCTGCGGTCCTCACCCCGCAGGACCGCGGTGACGACGGCGGGCTCGGCCGGACCGACGGGCTGGGTGACGGAGACGATCTCGGCGACGAAGCCCGCCGTGAACTTCACGTGCGCGACCTCGTTGACGAGGCTGCCCCGGTAGTGCGTCTCGTCGGTCTGTACCAGCTCCTCGCAACCGGGGATGCAGGACTGCATGGTGGCCGGGTCGAGGAACAGCGCGACGACCTTGTCGGCCGCCGCGGGGACTGCGAAAGAGGACGCAAGCTTCATTGATTGACCACCATGGAAGACGACATGTTCTGTATATAGGACGTTAGGAGTGGCGTGGGGAGCTGTCAAGCGCGACTCCAGCAGGATGTTTAGGCGTTCGAGGGCGCGGGCGTCCAGTGGAGCGACGATGTCGATCCACTGGATGGGACTATCGGTCCGCTTGGTCGGACGCTACGCTGCCCGGCGTGGCGGCCCCGGCGGTCGCACTCCGCCCACAGCGCGTCGATCGGCGGAGAGGTCGCCGGGGGGCGTCCACGCGGGGGCGTCCGCTCCCGTGGCCGGCGCACAGACCGGCGACCGTCCCCGGTGCTCGCCCGGCTGTTCCGGGTGTCATCCGGCCGTGCCGCGTCCCGCAGCGCGTGACACGACCCGCCGGGCTTCGGGCTGCATGCCGTACGAGATCAGGTCCGGAGGGTTCATCGTGGAAGCCGTCAAGATCGCAATCGTCTACTACAGCGCGACCGGCAACGTGCACAATCTGGCGACCGCCTACGCGCAGGGTGCCGCGAACGCAGGCGCCGAGGTGCGGGTGCGGCGGGTCAGCGAGCTCGCGCCGGAAGAAGCCATCGCCGCCAATCCGGCGTGGATCCGGCATCGTGACACGACGGCGGGTCTCCCCGTCGCCTCGCACGACGACATCCGATGGGCCGACGGGATCGCGTTCGGGACCCCGACCCGGTTCGGCAACGTCTCGTCCCAGCTGAAGCAGTTCCTCGACTCGATGGGGGGACTCTGGACGGGGGGTGAGCTGGCGGGGAAGACGTACTCGGGATTCACGTCGGCGAGCACCCTGCACGGCGGGCACGAATCGACGCTGCTCGCGCTCTACAACTCCTTCTATCACTTCGGCGGCTTCGTCGTCTCGCCCGGCTACACCGATCCCGTGCAGTTCGTCCTCGGCAATCCCTACGGTCCGTCGCACACCTGCGGATCGCCCACCGAGGCCGCCCTGGAGGATGTCGACGCCTCGGCTGCCGCGCGATACGCGGGCAACCGGCTCGCGACGGTCACGGCGACCCTGCTCGCCGGAGCGGCGCTCCGGGCGACCACCCCCGCCGGCGTCTGAGAGCGCGGCCCCGTCGGGTCCCCGGATCGCCGAGGCCTTGTGCTGTGAGACCACTCACTGACGCAACAGTTCAACTCCGGTTGAGGTCGGATCATCGGTACCGGGCCGACCGGAGAAAGCGCCTCTCGTCCTCTCGGCGAACAGTCGGCCCCGGCGACATCCGCCGAGATCGGCGCCCTCACGAGATGCGAGCCACCTGTGCAGGCAGTTGTTGCGACCGCGGCCGACAACGGGATTCCGGTGATGCGGGAGGTGCCCGATCCGGCACCGGGACCGGGGGAGGTGCTGATGGACGCGGAGGCCGTCCTGCTCGGTGCACCACCGTCCGTGCCGACGGAATGCGAGGTCCCGTCGGCACGGACCCCGGACCCGGTGATCGGGGTGATCCCCGGCGGTGTCGTGATGGGGACGGTCATCGGTTCGGGGAGCGGAGTCGCGGCCGAGCACCTCGGCCGCCGTGTCGTGACCCGGGTCGGACAGGGCGGCTACGCGGAACGCGTCGCCGCCCCCGCATCGAGCCTCGTCCCGGTTCCGGCCGGGGTCTCCGGCGTCGCGGCGGTCGCTCTGTACGACGCCGGGCCCGTGGCGACGGGACTGGCCGAGATCGCGGCGGTCCGTCGCTCGGACCGGGTGGTCCTGCTCCCGGTGGTCGACTCCGTCGCGCCGTTGGTGGTGCAGCTCCTCGCCGGGACCGGAGCATGCCTGGTCGGAGTCGTCCGGTCCGAGGCGGATCGTGAACATGTCGCCGGGATCGCGGTCCGGCACGTCGTCGACATCCGTGCGGCCGACTGGACACACCAGATCATGGATCTGGTGCCCGGCGGTGTGTCGGTCGTGATCGACGGTCTCGGTGGGCGGGACGGGCGGATCGCCGCATGGCTGCTCGCGGACGGCGGTCGCCACCTCACGTCGCGAACCGACGTGCGCCCGGTGCGCTGGGATGCGTGGGAGATCCGTTCCCGGAAGCTGACGGTGCACGACCCCCGTCGCTCCGTCGAGGAACCCGGAGGGCCCACCGCACGACGGACGCGGGCGTACGAGCTCGCGGCGGCCGGACGGCTCTCCCCGCTGATCGGCGCGAGCTATCCGCTGATCCGGGCGGACCGGGCTCATCACGACGTGGCCGGCGGCGCGGTGTCCGGCTCCGTCGTGCTCCTTCCCTGACCGGCATCCCGGACGCCGGTGCGTCGGCCGGGTGCGCGGGGACGAACGCAGGCGCGCGATGCCGTCTCCGGGTCGTCCGGCCGCGCGCCGGGTCGCGAACCGTGCGGAGACCGCGCCGGGTGAGCAGGTCCTGCGTCGGCCGGTGCGTGTCACCAGATCACGGGTAGATGCTTCGGACCGCAGAACATCGGGCTCTCGATCTCCTCGACCGCGGCCCCGGGAGCCAGGCGCAGCCCAGGGAGGCGGTCGAGCAGCACACCGAGGGCTGTCGAGATCTCGGTACGGGCCAGTTCGGCGCCCAGGCACAGGTGGATCCCGTGACCGAACGAGACGTGCCGGCGCGCGCCGGCGCGGTGCGGATCGAACGAGTGGGCGTCCGGGCCGAACACGTCCTCGTCGAGGTTCGCCGACTCGAGGCCGACGACGACCCGGTCGCCCACCTGCAGCGGCTGTCCCTCGAGGTCGAGCGGGGATGCCACGGAACGGACCACGAACCGGATCGCCGAGGCGAACCGCAGGCCCTCCTCACGAGTGTTGTCGAGGTCGGTCCGTCCGGCCAGCAGCTCGGTCCACCGCGAACGGTCGTCGAGCAGCTGGTGGACCGTGGTGCCGATGGTGTAGGCCGTCGTCTCCAGGCCCGCGACGAACAGCTGCCAGGCGTGGAAGGCGATCTCCTGGTCGGTGAGTGCCCGACCGTCGACCTCACCGCGTGCGAGAAGGGTCAGCAGATCGTCGGGGGGTTCCGCGGACGACCGCCGTTCCCGCCCGGCCTCGGTGAAGTACTGCTCCAGGCGTCGCCATGCGTCGGTCCCGAGGAACCTGGCCGGCAGCATCGACGTGATGACCAGGCAGAGCCGGGTCAGCTCGGCTGTGTCCTCCGGGGGTACCCCGACCAGCCGGGAGATCACCCGGGAGGTCAGCGGGAGCGCGAACTCGTCGATCAGGTCGACCGGGCCTCCGGCGGGGAACCTGTCGACGAGCTCGTGTGCACCGGCACTGATCCAGGGTTCGGCGTCAACGATCACCCTGCGCGCGAACGCGGGCCGGAGCAGGGCGCGCAGAGCGGTGTGCGCTGGCGGATCGGCCTGGGTGATCATCTCCGGGAGCAGGGCGTCGCCGTCGTCGGACTCCACGGTGAAGTTGCCGTGATTACTCAGCTGATCGACCGCCCGGAGTGCGGTCAGGACGGTCCCGTGGCGCGGGACGAACGCGAGCCCCGGCCCGATGTGCGGGACGGGACAGGCGCCCGCCCGGGTGCGGACCAGACCCTCCCTGATCGCCGCGATGCTACCGCCGGCGAGCGGGTCGAACTGCTCCACGGGGATCTCTGCTGACATCGGACCATTCCTCTCGAGCACCACCGATCGGATTCGGCCGGTGTTCCGGTCAGAGCGACGACAAGCGTAGGAACGCGGTGCGCGAGGGGGATATCCGTCATCCGCAACGCACAGTCCGGAAGTCGCCGGATGCGGACGGCCCGAGGGACCGGCGCGGCCGCCGTCCTGTGTGGTCAGTCCTCGTGCTCGACCTTCGGCATGGCCACGATCTGCGCGGGATCCTGGGGTACGGGACCGACCCGGGAGGCGCCACCGGGGGAGCCCAGCGTGGCGAAGAAGTCCGCGTTGACCGAGCTGTAGGACGCCCACTGCTGCGGCACGTCGTCCTCGTAGTAGATGGCCTCGACGGGGCAGACCGGTTCGCAGGCGCCGCAGTCGACGCACTCGTCGGGGTGGATGTAGAGCATCCGGCTTCCCTCGTAGATGCAGTCCACGGGGCATTCGTCGATGCACGCGCGGTCGAGCAGGTCGACGCAGGGCTCGGCGATGACATAGGTCATGGGAATCCTCTCGGCGGGAGCGGTCGGGTACGGCGGCGGTTCAGACGGCGGTCCAGCTGTCGCGGCCGTTGAGCAGTGCTTGCAGGTCGGCGTTGCCGGTCTGTGTGGCGTGGTCGACCTG
>NZ_BAAAJK010000003.1:0-23356 GCF_039526905.1 Pseudonocardia kongjuensis
CACGGCACGGCCCAGCACGGCGCGGGACGGCCCAGCACGGCGCGGCGCGGCGCGGCGCGGCGCGGCGCGGCGCGGCGCGGCGCGGCGCGGCGCGGCGATGTGGCCCTACGCAGCGCGGGGCGCGGAGGCCCTACACGGCATTGCCCTACGCGGCGCGGTACGCGGCGCGGTACGCGGCCCGGCCCGGGCCGCGCCGCCCGACCTCGCACCCCTTGGCCCATCGAGATGCAGACCAGCGGGAATTGTCGATCTTCGCAGCCCGCTCAGCTGCATCTCGGTGAGTGAAGGGGTGCGACGCGCCGAGGTCAGGCGTCCAGGCCGGACAGCTCCGAGATGACGTGCGGCACGAGCGGGGTGAGGGTGGCCATGCCGTCGCGCACCGCGGCGCGGGAGGCGGCCAGGTTCACCACCAGCGTGCTGCCGGAGACGCCGACGACGCCGCGGGACACCCCGGCGTCGACCGCTCCGGCGGCCAGGCCGGAGGCGCGGATCGCCTCGGCGATGCCCGGCACCGGCCGGTCGAGGACACCGGTCGTCGCGTCCGGGGTGACGTCGCGCGGCGAGACGCCGGTCCCGCCCACCGTCACCACCAGGTCGACGCCGCCGATCACGGCGGTGTTCAGCGCGCTGCGGATGGCCACGACGTCGCCGGGGGCGCTCACCACGCCGTCGACGACGAAGTTCGCCTCCTCCAGCAACTCGGTCACCAGCGGCCCGGTGGCGTCGGACCGCTCACCGGCACTCACCCGGTCGTCGACGATCACCACGAGGGCACGACCGATCTGCGGATCCGACATCTCCATCCCGTCACCCTAACGCCGCGCCCGGCACGGTCCCGGGGGGAGGCCGTGCCGGTACGGAGAGGGGGAACCCGCACCGGCACGACGCTCCGTTCGCGTTCGACGGGGCACCACCGAACACCCCGTCAGCCCATCACGTCGGTCTTTCACACGTCAACGAGATCCCGGTCGCTCCACCCGCCCGGACCCGTCCGGTCACTGCTCGCCGAGGGTCACCTGGACCGTCCGGTCCTGCAGCTGCAGCTCGACCGAGGCCCCGGGCGGCTGGGAGCGGACCGCGGCCTGCAGGTCCGTCCCGGTGGAGATCCGCTGGTCGCCGAGGCGCACCACCAGGTCCTGCGGGACCAGGCCCGCCTGTTCGGCCGCGCCGCCCGGCGTCACCGTCTGGATCCGCGCGCCGCCGAGCTGCGGATCGTCGGTGACCTCGACGCCGAGCACGGCGTGCGTGGCCGGGCCGCCGTTGCGCAGCTGGTCGGCGATCCGCCGCGCCTGGTTCATCGGGATCGAGAAGCCGACGCCGATCGAGCCGCCGCCCGGGCCGGCCGTCGCGATCGCCGAGTTGATGCCGACGACCCGGCCCTCCATGTCGACGAGCGGGCCGCCGGAGTTGCCCGGGTTGATCGCGGCGTCGGTCTGGATGGCGTTGAGCACGGTCGACTCGTTGCCCGCCTCGCCGCCGACGCTCACCGCGCGGTCCAGCGCGGACACGATGCCGGTGGTCACCGAGCCGCCCAGGCCGAGCGGCGAGCCGATCGCGGTGACCTGCTGGCCGACCCGGACGCCGTCGGAGTTCCCGAGCTCCACCGGCACGAGACCGGCCGCCTGGATCCGGACCAGCGCCACATCGGACTGCGGGTCCTGACCGACGATCGACCCGACGGCGACCCGGCCGTCCTGCAGGACCGCGCGCAGCGTCCCGCCGGCCGCGGCGGGCTCGACGACGTGGTTGTTGGTGAGGATCAGGCCGTCGTCGCTGATCACCATGCCGGAGCCCTCGCCGCGGCCGCCGTTGTTGCCGGCGCCGCCCTCGACGCGCAGCTGCACCACGCTCGGCAGGACGCGCGCGGCGACCGCCTCGACCGGGGTCATCGGCAGGTCGGACTCGACCTCGGGCACCGGATCGGCGAGCACCCCGCCGCCGGACGCCGACGAGCGGGAGATGTCCGCGCCGATCGCCCCGCCGATCGCGCCCGCGACGAGGGCGAGGATGAGCCCGCCGACGATCAGCGCGATCGTGCGGCGGGGCCGGCTCGGCGGCGGCTGGGCCACCCCGGTCGGATAGGGGTAGGGCTGCTGGTCTGCCGGGTAGGCCGCCGTGCCGGGATGGTGCGCCGACCCGTAGGGCGCCGGGTACGTCGGGTACCGCTCCCCCGGGTACTCCGGGGGCGGGGCGCCGGGGCGGGCCCACGGGTTGGCCGGGACCTCCCAGCGGTCGGTCGGCGGATCCGCGTCCGCGCCGGTGGCGGCGGTCCGGTCCGGGTCGTGCTGGCCGGGCGGGAGACCGCCGGCAGGTTCGTCGGACGCGGCACCGGTCCGGTCCGCAGGCACAGCTCCGGCACGGTCCCCCGGCACGACACCCGCGCGGTCCGCACCCACGGCAGCGGCACGGTCCGAGGCCGCAGCGCCGGCACGGTCCGCGCCCACGGCGCCGGCACGGTCCACGCCCGCGGCACCGGCACGGTGCTCACCAACCGCGCCGGCACGGTCCTCTCTCGCGGCACCCACACGGTCCTCGCCGGCCGCACCCGCACGGTCCGCGCCCGCACCCGCACCCGCACCCGCACGATCGTCGCCCGCGCCAACCGCACGGCCGTCGCCCGCGCCAACCGCACGATCGTCACGCGCGCCAGCCACGCGGTTCTCGCCCGCGGTACCCGCACGGTCCTCGCCCGCGCCAGCCACGCGGTTCTCGCCCACGGCACCTGCACGGTCCTCGCCCGCGCCATCCCCACGGTCCGAGCCCGCGGCGCCCGCACGGTCCGAGCCCGCGGCGCCCCCACGGTCCGAGCCCGCGCCACCCGCGGCAGCCGCGTGGTCCGCACGTTCAGCACCGGCGTGCTCGCCCGGAACAGGATCGGCGCCGGTCCGAGCGGCACCGGCATCGGCGTCCGACACGGTTCCGGCGCCGCTCCCTGGACTGCCGGCGGGAGGTCCGCCCGCGGCGCCGTCACCGTCCGGAGCACCCGCGCCGTCACCGGCCCCGGCGTCCGCCCCGGCGTCCGGGGGCCCCTCGGCGCCGGCCCGATCCCGCGTCCCGTCCTGGCCGGTCGCGCCGGCCGTGCCCGCGGAACCCTCCGGGCCCGACGAGCCGTCCGTCCCGGGGCTCTCGTCGGGCGGGTTCTCCTGGGCCATGCGTCCACCGTCCGTCACGTCGCCTGCACGGCCCGCCACCGGGCCGTCACCCCACCAGGCTATGGGCTGTCGGGTTCCGCCACGTACCGGCCCGGCAGCGCCATCGACAGCAGCGCGCCGCCTTCGGGGGCGCTGCCGGCGCGCACCTCCCCGCCGTGCCGGGCCGCGGCCTGCGCCACGATCGAGAGCCCGAGCCCGGATCCGGGCATCGTCCGCGAGGTGTCCGCCCGGTAGAAGCGGTCGAACACGTGCGGCAGGTCCTCGGCGGCGATGCCGTTGCCCTCGTCGGCGACCTCGATCACGATCCACTCCGGGGCGATCGGGACCATCGACAGCCGCACCCGGCCGCCGGGCGGGCTCCACTTCACCGCGTTGTCGAGCAGGTTGAGCACGGCCCGTTCCAGCGCGCTGGCGTCACCGTCGAGGATCCACCGGGTCAGGTGCACGTCGAACTCGGTCTCCCCGGCCCGGCGCCGCACCCTGGCCAGCGCCCGCTCGACGATCTCGCTCAGCTCCAGCGCCTCGGTGGTCATCGTCGGCGCGTCGTCGCGGGCCAGCTCCACCAGGTCGCCGACCAGGTGGGAGAGCTCCTCGACCTGGGCGCGGACGTCGTCGAGCAGCTCCACCCGGTCGTCGGCGGGCAGGTCCGGGGTGTCCGGCCGGTCGGCGGCGGTGAGCAGCTCCAGGTTGGTGCGCAGCGAGGTCAGCGGGGTGCGCAGCTCGTGCCCGGCGTCGGCGACGAGCCGGCGCTGCTGCTCGCGGGAGGCGGCGAGCGCCCCGAGCATCGCGTTGAACGACTGGGTGAGGCGGGCCAGCTCGTCCGACCCGGCGACCGGGATCGGGCGCAGGTCGCCGGTGTTGGCGACCCGCTCGGTGGCGGCGGTGAGCCGCTGCACCGGCCGCAGCCCGGTCCGCGCGACGGCGACCCCGGCCAGCGCGGCCAGCACCACCCCGCCCAGCCCGACCAGCGGCAGCGCGGTCCCCATCCGGGTCACCACCTTGGTGATGGTGTCCAGCTGCTGGGCGATGACGAGCGCGCGGCCCTCGTCGGCGCGCACGGCGACCACCCGGTACGGGACGCCGTCCAGGAACTCGGTGCGCCCGGGCTGGGTCGGGCCGCCCTGGGCCACGGCCAGCTCCGGCTCCCCGACCGGCGGGATCGACGACTCGTCGGCGGAGGTGTAGACGCCCGAGGAGTAGAGCAGCGCGATGTGCAGGTCGGCGGCGCCGAGGACGGCGGGCGGCAGCGTCGCCAGCAGCTGCGGGTTGATCAGGTCGCTCTGCGCGGCCAGGTAGGCGCGCTGCCGCAGGCTCTCGTCGAGCGAGCTGGTGAGGTTCTGCCGGACGACCAGGAACGCGGCCATCGACACGATCAGCACCATCGCCGCGGCGACCAGCGCGGCCAGGATCCCGATCCGGGCGCGCAGGGTGAACCGCTCGCGCTCGTCGGCGCCGTGCGTCCGGCGCCACCACCGCTCGGCCCGCTCCTCGGTCGGGGTCAGCCGCAGCGACGCGCTGATCTGCGACCGGAGCCCGCTCACGGCGGCGACTCCCGCAGCACGTACCCGACGCCGCGGACGGTGTGGATCAGTCGCGGCTCGCCGTCGGCCTCGGTCTTGCGGCGCAGGTAGCCGACGTACACCTCCAGCGCGTTGCCGCTGGTCGGGAAGTCGTAGCCCCAGACCTGCTCCAGGATCTGGGCGCGGGTCAGCACCCGGCGCGGGTGCGCGAGCAGCAGCTCCAGCAGCGAGAACTCGGTGCGGGTGAGGCTGATCGACCGGCCGCCCCGGGTGACCTCGCGGGTGTCCGGGTCCAGGGACAGGTCGGCGAAGGTGAGCGCGGCGCTCGCCCCGCCGTCGTCGTCCTGCTCCGGGGTCCGCCTGCGCAGCAGCGCGCGCAGCCGGGCCAGCAGCTCCTCCAGCGCGAACGGCTTGGGCAGGTAGTCGTCGGCGCCCGCGTCGAGCCCGGCGACCCGGTCGGACACCGCGTCCCGCGCCGTCAGCACCAGGATCGGCAGCGCGTCACCCGCGCTGCGCAGCCGCCGGCAGACCTCCAGCCCGTCCACCCGCGGCATCATCACGTCGAGGACGAGTGCGTCCGGCCGGTCGGTGAGCATCATGTCCAGCGCGGCCTGGCCGTCCTCGGCGAGGGCGACCTGGTAGCCGTTGAAGGCCAGCGACCGGCGCAGCGAGTCCCGGACCGCCTTGTCGTCGTCGACGACCAGAATGCGCATGCCGCCCAGTCTCGCCCAGTCCCCTGAGAGCGGTCTGAGCGGGAGCTGATCGGAGCGGGTGTCTACCCGCCGGTCCTGCGGGTAGTCGTGCGTCATGACCGACGAGTTCGAGTTCTTCTTCGACCCGATCTGCCCGTTCTGCTGGGTCACCTCGCGCTGGGTGGTGGAGGTCGGCCGGCAGCGCGAGATCGCGGTGAGCTGGCGTCCGCTGCCGCTCGCCCTGCTCAACGAGGGCATCTCCTACGAAGAGCGGCTGGCGGTCTCCGAAGCCTATCCCGAGTCGCACCGGCGCGGGCTGGAGATGCTGCGGGTGATCACGGCCGCGCAGGCGCAGCACGGCCCCGAGGTGGTCGGCGACCTCTACACCGGGTTCGGCGAGCTGGTGTGGGACACCGAGGCACCGGACGGCGAGGGCTTCAACCCGGTCATGCAGGTGATGGCGCAGCCGCGCGACCTGCGTCCGGTGCTGGAGCGCTACGGGCTGTCCCCCGCGCTCGCCGACGCCGCGCACGACGACGGGCTCGACGCCGGGCTGCGGGAGAACGTCGCCGAGGTCCGCAGGCGCTGCGGCGACGACGTCGGCACCCCGGTGCTGTCGTTCTCCCCGCCGGACGGGCCGGCGCTGTTCGGCCCGGTGATCGACACGGTGCCGTTCGGCGAGGACGCGCTGCGGCTGTGGGACGCGGTGTTCACCCTCGCCACCTGGCCCGGGTTCGCCGAGCTCAAGCGGGGCCTGCGCTCGTTCCCGGACACCCCGCTCACCGCGCGGATCGCCCGCGGCGAGACGACCGTGCGCTGAGGTTCTGCTTCACTGGCGTCCGTGACCGACCCGGGTGAGCTCGGCTTCTCGAACCGGACCGGCCGCCCGCCCGGGCGGCTGATCACGCTCGCCTCCCGGGTGCTGCCCGGCATCCGGCGGGTGCAGGGCCAGATCGAGCCCTACGCCGAGTTCTGGGAGGCGCACAACCGGACCGCGCTCGGCCGGACCGGTCCGCTGTGGATCGCGCTCGGCGACTCGATGGCGCAGGGCATCGGCGCCACCACGCCGGACGGCGGCTGGGCGGGCCGGCTCGCGCCGGCGCTCGGGGAGCGGTGGCGGCTGGTGAACCTGTCCCAGTACGGCGCCCGGGTCGACGACGTGCTGGACCGCCAGCTCCCGGCCGCCCTGCGGTTGCGCCCGGACCTGCTGGTCTGCCTGATCGGGTCGAACGACCTGATGCAGCCGCGGCACCAGGACGGGATCGGCGACCGGTACGCGCGGCTGCTCGACCGGCTCCCGCGGGGCACGGTGATCGGCAACCAGCCCGGCACGTTCGCGGCGGCACTACAGGTCAACGGCCTGATCGACGACGCCGTCCGGCGCCGCGGGCTGGTGCTCGCCGAGCTGCGGGACCCGCGGACCCGGCACTGGCGCGGCAAGCTCGCCTCCGACCGGTTCCATCCGAACGACCGCGGCTACGCCGCCATCGCCGAGGTCTTCACCGAAGCGCTGCGTCGCGCCGGGTACCGGCCGCGCCGCTCTGGTTAGGTGGTCCGATGGCGACCGAGAAGCTGCCGCGCAAGGTGTACGAGGCGGAGCTGCTGCACCTGCAGGGTGAGCTGCTGAAGATGCAGGAATGGGTCAAGGCGACCGGCGCGCGGATCGTCGTCGTCTTCGAGGGGCGGGACGCGGCCGGGAAGGGCGGCGCCATCCAGCGCGTCAGCCAGTACCTCAACCCGCGGTTCTGCCGGATCGTCGCGCTGCCCGCGCCGACCGAGCGGCAGAAGACCCAGTGGTACTTCCAGCGCTACGTCGAGCACCTGCCCGCGGCCGGCGAGATCGTCCTGCTGGACCGGTCCTGGTACAACCGCGCCGGCGTCGAACGGGTGATGGGGTTCTGCACCGAGGCCGAGTACCGGCTGTTCCTGCGGCAGGCCCCGGTGTTCGAGCAGCTGCTCGTCGACGAGGGCATCCACCTGCGGAAGTACTGGTTCTCGGTGAGCTCCGACGAGCAGGCCCGGCGGTTCGCCGAGCGACTGGGGAACCCGCTGAAGCAGTGGAAGCTCTCGCCGATGGACCTGGAGTCGATGACCCGCTGGGACGACTACTCCAAGGCCCGCGACGACATGCTCGTGCACACCGACACCGAGCACGCGCCCTGGTGGATCGTGGAGGCCGAGCAGAAGCGCAACGCGCGGATCAACATGATCCACCACCTGCTGTCGTCGGTGCCGTGGGAGCCGGTGGAGCGCAAGGTACTGACGCTGCCGGACCGGCCGCCGTCGGGCAACTACGTACGCCCGCCGCGCGAGGTCCAGCGCGACGTCCCGGACCACGCGGCCACCCTGCTGTGAGCGCCGTACTGTTCACCGGCTTCCCGGGGTTCCTCGGGTCGGCCCTGCTCCCCCGGACGCTGCGCCGGGCGCCCGGCGCCCGCGCCGTCGCGCTGGTCCAGGAGCGGTTCGCCGACCAGGCGCGCGCGACCCTGGCCCGGATCGAACGCGACGACCCGGCGGTCGCCGGCCGCACCGATCTCGTCGTCGGTGACATCACCGTGCCCGGTCTCGGCCTGCCCGACGACGAACGGGCCCGGCTGCTCGGCGGGCCGCTGGAGATCTTCCACCTGGCCGCCGTCTACGACCTGTCGGTGCCGGCCGATCTCGCCTGGCGGGTGAACGTCGTCGGCACCCGGCACGTCGTGGCGTTCGCGCAGGCGGCGACGGCACTGCGCCGGCTCCAGTACGTGTCCACCTGCTACGTCTCCGGCCGGTACGACGGCCTGTTCGCCGAGACCGACCTGGAGCTCGGCCAGCCGTTCGCGAACCACTACGACCACACCAAGCACGAGGCCGAACGGGTCGTCGCCCGCGCCCGCGACGCCGGCCTGCCGGTGACCGTGTACCGGCCGTCCATCGTGGTCGGCGACTCGGTCACCGGTGCGACCCAGAAGTTCGACGGGCCGTACTACCTGCTGCAGCTGCTCGCCCGGCAGGGCGCGACGGCGGCCGTGCCGCTGCCCGGCCGGGCCGCGCGCACCGAGTTCAACCTGGTGCCGTCGGACTTCGTGGTGGACGCGATCGCCGCGCTCGCCGGGCACGACGGCGCGCTGAACCGGACCGTCGCGCTCGCCCAGCCGGACCCGCCGACCGTGACCCGGATGTGCGAGGTGTTCGCCGACCGGCTCGGGAAGCGGCTCCGTACGGTGCCGATGCCGACCGGGCTCGCCGCGTTCGCGATCGACCGCGTGCCCGGGATGGGCCGGCTGTTCCGGGTGCCGTCGAGCACCCTGGACTACCTCACCCATCCCACCCGCTACGACGTCGCGGCGACCACCGCGCTGCTCGGCGAGGTCGGGGTGCGGTGCCCGGCCTTCGACGACCACGTGGACGCGATGGTCACGTTCTTCCAGCGCAATCCGGGGCTGGGCAGCGCCGCGATGGTGTGAGCGGCAGCCACCGGATGCCACGCCCGGTCCGTCGTCAGCGCGACCCGGCCGGGACGTCGGCGCCGTAGCGGCGGGCGAGCGCGTGGAACGCGGCCTTCGGCTCCCAGTGCCCGTCGTCGGCGTCGAGCCCGGACTCCCGGGACGGCGGGCGGACGATGCCGAAGCTCGCCATGTCCTGGTCCCGGGTGGGGTCCGGGGACCAGCGGCAGTCCCCCTCGATGAACATGCAGAGGAACGCGCCGTCGACGTCCTCGGTCTCGAACACGTCCAGCTGGTACTCGATGTGGTCGGCCTGCACCTGCTCGTCCCGGACGTGGGAGCCCTTGATCCGGCGGTCGTCCAGGTCCCGCCAGTCCATGATGTCGGCGCCCGATCCGCCCTTGGCCTGGGCTCCGTCGTAGCTGCAGCAGCCGAACTCGGTGACGAGCACCGGCTTGCCGTGCGACGCGGCGCGGCGCAGGCCCTGCCGGTAGCCGGAGCGGGTCATGACGTCGGTGTAGTGGTTCACCCCGACGACGTCGAACGGGCGCCAGTCGACGGACTCCCAGGTGCCGGCGCCGTAGGTCAGCGGGCCGTCGAAGCGTTCCCTGGCGACGGCGACCATGCGACGGAGCACCCGGTTGGTCCGCCGGCCCAGGTACGGCGGGAAGATCGCGCTGACGACGGCCAGCCCGACCGTCCGCGCACCCAGGCCGCCCGGCAGGACACCGCGGTGCAGCAGGCTGATCTCGCAGCCGACGTTCAGCCCGACCCGGTCGGGATGCTCCTCCCGGAGCCGCTGGGCGATGCCGGCGACCTCGGCGAGGTTGTCGAGCACCCGGGGCACCGGGGCGTCGAACCGGCGGGGTTGCAGCCAGACGTACAGGCCCTGGTCGAGTGCGGCACGCGCGGCCTCCTCGAGCCGCTGCGGGGACTCCCCGAACAGGCAGACCGCGGTGCAGTGCAGGTCCTCGCGGATCACCCGGAGCTCCTCGCGCACCACGTCCGGACGCCAGCGGGCGCGGGAGTGCTGGCCGGGCAGGTAGCTCGACCCGACGTCGTAGAGGATCCCCTTCTGGTTCAGGCCGGTGCGCGGCCGCGGTGCCGCGTCGCCGGGCTCCGACACCGGCCGGGGGTTCCGGCGGTGCAGCAGCACCGCCACCAGCAGGACGCAGAGCGCGGCGCCGACGCCCAGCGCCAGGTTCCAGACCGCGGGCGCCCGGGTGAACACGAACCCGGCGGCGCCGAGGAAGACCGTGCTCACCGTCATCGCCGCGCGCAGCCCCAGCACCCCCCACAGGTCTCCGGTGAACTGGCGCAGGTAGCCGAGGAAGACGCCGGTGAGGAAGGCCCCGGTCAGGCCCGCCGCCGACCGGGTGACCAATCCGGTGCACACGGCGAACAGTGCGGCCTGGGCCGCGATCGTCGACATCGGGGCCAGGTGCCTGCCCAGCACGTGCTGGACGTACCCGCGGAAGACGAGCTCCTCCGGCAGCGCGGCGGCGAGCACGAGCAGCGGGGCGACGGTCAGCGCCGCGACCGCAGCGGAGCCGAGTGCGGCGCGGTCCAGCTCGGCCGACCCGCTCAGCAGCGCCGCCCCCGCGACCAGGGTGATCGCGGCGAACCAGACCAGCGCCGGCGCGGCCACGGCGAACCCTGCCCGCGCGGTCGCCGGCGCCCGGCCGAGGAACCGGGAGCCCGCCCACAGCACGATCGCGGCGACGACGACACCGGCGCCGGCGCGTACCGCGAGGCCGGGGACGCCGTCGTCGCCACCCGGGAGGTGACCGGCGAGCACTGCGGCCCCCGCCGCGAGCACGGTGAAGGCGGCGAGCACCGCCGCCGTCCCCACCCATGGTCGTTCGCGCGTGCGGACCGGCCCTGCCATGACGCCCCCCGATACTCCGTACAGTGTTCGAGTACAGGATAGGCACAGTCCGCGGAACGACGGAAGGATGAGCCCGTGGGGACCGACGGGGACGAGCGGGTCGTGCTGGACCTGCTGTGGAACGGCCTCGGCCGGCCGCAGCGCGGCCCCCGGCACCAGCTCACCGTCGAGCAGCTGGTCGACGCCGCCATGCAGGCCGCCGACGAGGAGGGCGTTCAGGCGCTGTCCATGCGCCGGGTCGCCGCCCGCCTCGGCGTCGGCGCGGCGACGCTGTACACCTACGTGCCGCACAAGGCCGCACTGCTGGCCCTGATGGCGGACACTATGATCGGCCGGATCCCGCTGCCGCACACCCGCCCGGGGAGCTGGCGGGAGCGGACCGAGGCGTGGGCGGCCGAGGAGATGGCCGGGTTCCGGGAGCACCCGTGGCTGGTCGAGATCGACGACAGCCGGTTCGTCGGGCCGCACGCGTTCGCCTGGACGGACTCGGCGATCCGGGTCTTCGACGGCACCGGGCTGGACGGCGACGCCGCGCTGACCGTGGTGCAGGCGGTGAGCGGGCACGTCCGGGGGCACGTCCCGCTGGTGATCGCCGAGGACCGCGCCCGGGCGTGGACCGATCCCGACGGGCGGAGCTGGGGCTCGGCGCAGGAGGCGTTCCTGGCCACCCACCGCCCCGAGCCCGGCCGGTTCCCGGGGATCGAGACGCTCCGCGAGCCGCCGACCGCCGTCGGCACCTTCGAGGCAGGGCTGGGTTGGCTGCTGGACGGGGTCGAGCTGCGGATCGCACGCCTCTCGGAGACGAGGCTCGCCTGAGTTCGACACATGATGATCGAGTGCGCGCCACCCGTCTGCACCGCCGCGACCCGCCGGGAGTTCCTCGTGATCCTGGCCGCGGCCGGCCTGCTCAGCGGGTGCGCCGGCGGCACCACCGGAGCACCCGGCGGCGCCACGTCACGCCGGATCGAGCACCCCCTGGGCGTCACCGACGTGCCCGTGGCCCCGGCCAGGGTCGTCGCGATCGACCGCCGGGGCACCCTGCCGCACCTGCTCGCACTCGGCATCGAGCCGGTCGGGGCGCTGACCCACGAGAGCATCATCGGCTCGCAGTTCCCGGGCGTCGTCGCCGACCTGGCCCGGGACGTCACCGTGCTGCCCACCGC
Source organism: Pseudonocardia kongjuensis (assembly GCF_039526905.1). Taxonomy (NCBI): domain Bacteria; kingdom Bacillati; phylum Actinomycetota; class Actinomycetes; order Pseudonocardiales; family Pseudonocardiaceae; genus Pseudonocardia; species Pseudonocardia kongjuensis. Next base: position 11,841 of record NZ_BAAAJK010000003.1, read on the forward strand.
CGGAAGCTCCGACGAGGTGCGACTGGAGGCGGTGGCAGCACTCCAGCCGGACCTGCTCCTCGGCTGGACCGACGGGATCGCCGACCAGTACGACGCGCTGTCCCGGATCGCGCCGACCGTGGCCGTCGACATCGACGTCCACGACGCCGAGCCGAGCCTGCGCGCGATCGCCGCGGCCGTCGGCCGGGACGAGCAGGCCGACACGATCATCGGCGAGTTCGACGCCCTGCGCGCGCAGCGCATCGCCGCCCTCGGCGAGATCGGCACGGTCTCGGCCGTGCTCGGGGTCGGCGACCAGATCCGGGTCTACCGTCCGCAGGCGTCCTCGGTCACCCGGTGGCTGCAGGACGCCGGCGGCCGGATCGTCCCGGACACGACCGGGCTCGCCGGGGAGCCCTACCGGGACCTGTTCGTCACCGTCGGCCCGGAGCTCCTCGGCGAGGTGAACGGCGACACCCTGATCGTCATGGCCAACTCCGGTGCCGACGGCGAGGCCGCACTGAGCGCCCTGAGCGGGAACCCGTTGTGGTCCGGCCTCCCGGCCGTCCGGGCGGGACGGGTCATCCGGCTGAACTCGCAGGAGTCGGTCGGCTACTTCGGCTACCAGGGCTACGCGGCCGTCCTGGACTCGCTCGCCGGGCAGTGGGCGGCGCCGGCGCCCTGATCGCCCGGGGGGCGGAGGGGGGCGGGTAGGCTCTCCGCAGGCCCTCGTAGCTCAGGGGATAGAGCACCGCTCTCCTAAAGCGGGTGCCGCAGGTTCGAATCCTGCCGGGGGCACTACACCGTGACCAGCGGAAACGCTGTTCGCGATCGCGAACGACAGACGGCCGTGGGGCCATTCGTGGGGCCAAACTTGGCTACGGTCCGCCCATGCCCCCGCAGAAGCGCAGGTCACGCGGCTACATCGAGGAGCTGCCGAGCGGTTCGTTCCGCGCCGAGGTGTTCGCCGGAATCGACCCGCTGACGGGCAAGAAGCGCAAGCTCCGGGAGACCTGCAAGACCCACGCCGAGGCCAAGAAGGCACTGACCAAGCTCCAGCGCCAGGTCGACGAGAACAAGCAACCGAAGTCCTCGATCACCGTCGGCCAGGCCGTCGCGCAGTGGCTGGAGGTCGCCGACCTCCAGCCCACGACCCAGGAGCGCTACGACGACCTGATCCGGCTCTACGTCCTGCCCACGTTCGGCCACCTCCAGGCCGGGAAGCTCGACGCCGAGCTACTGGAACGCTTCTACGCCCGCCTCCAGCGGTGCCGGACGCTCTGCACCGGCCGCCCTCGACCCGGGCACGAGTGCCGGCCGCTGAGCGCCAGCACGACCCGCAAGGTGCACTACATCCTCCGGGCCGCGCTCGACCGGGCCGTGCGCTGGCGCCACCTGGGCGTCAACCCTGCCGCCATCGCCCAGGCCCCGGCACCGAGCAAGGCCGAGCCCGACCCGCCCAGCGCCGACGAGGCCGCCGCGATCCTCAACGAGGCATGGCGCGACCCGGAGTGGGGCCTGCTGCTCTGGTTGACGATGCTCATCGGCCCCCGCCGGGGCGAGATCTCCGCGCTGCGCTGGCACGACGTCGACCTCGACCGCGCGACCGTCTGGGTGCAGCGCAGCAACACCCAGTCCAAGGCCGGCGTCGTCGAGAAGTCGACCAAGACCGACCGCAAGCGCCGGGTCGCACTCGACCCGCACACCGTCGAGCTGCTGCGCACCCAACGGGACCTCTGGATCAGCAGACTGGCCGCGCTGGGCGTCGAGTTCGAGGCCGAAGGGTTCGTGTTCTCACCCTCGCCCGACGGGCGGACGCCCTACGCGCCCCGCGCGATCAGTCAACGCTACCGGCGGCTCGCCGTCCGGTTGAAGCTGCGCAGTACAAGACTTCACTCGCTCCGCCACTACTCCGCGACCGAGCTGGTCGCGGCCGGGGTCGACATCCGGACCGTCGCCGGTCGACTCGGGCACGGCAGCGGCGGCGCGACGACCCTGCGGGTGTACGCGGCGTGGGTCGAGGAGGCCGACCGGCGAGCCGCCGCGACGATCGCCACGGTGCTCCCGCAGCCGAAGCCTGCAGTGCGGCGATCGGGGCCGTACGAGCTGCTCGCTGCCGCGCTCCGTCAGCAGATCCAGGACGGCAGCCTTCCGCCGGGAGCGCTCCTACCGACGATGGCCGAACTCGCCGTTGCGAACTCTTGCGCGGTTGGGACCGCGCATCGTGCCGTCTCACTCCTCCGAGAGGAGGGGCTGGTCGAGGTCTCTCGCGGGCGCCGAGCGGTGGTCATTGGACCAAGACGGATTCACACGACTGTTCGGTAACCGGTGAGATCGTCGAGCACCACGACCCCCTCGGAGATTGCGGACGCGCTCGCCAACAAGCTCCCCGTCGGGGCGGCGGGCTCCGCGACGTCGAGGAGGGCGAACCAACGTGCTTGCCAACACTCCGCCCGGGTCGTCGTGGCGCGGTGGGTGCGCGAGCGCGCCGCCGTCAAGCACATCGACGGCGATCCGACGCCGCCGTACCTGTGCCGCCGCTCGAGCCCGACCTCGTCTACTGACCGCGGGCAGCTCCGGGCCCTCCGGGCAGGGACGCGTAGTAGTCGGGTTGCGACACGACCTCGACCCCCAGCTCGCCCTCGATCTTCCCGTCCACATTCTCGGCGGTCGCGGTCCACTCCACGCGGAGGATGGTGCCCGCAGGCTCCCTCACCATAACGGCCACGGCGGGCAGAGCAGTCGGGGTCCGCGGCCGGATATCGACAGCGGCGTAGGTGATGGTCACCGACCCCGTGTCCTCAATCTCGAAGCGCGGGATGGGGTTGACGATCGCACGGTCCGCCGCCCTTGGATACAGCGCGGCGGGGTTTAGAAGCCTCTCGATGCCGGGCAACTTCCGCGGCGTGCCCAGTACGGCCGGCACAGCGGGCCAATTCGGCGCGGCGTATACCCGGACCCCAACGCTCGACGGCCACTTCACGACATCGCCGTGGACGTGGGCCGTGACGACCAGCTTCTGAAAGTTGCGGTCCGTCGGGTTGTCGACGACCAGCCTCAATGTGGCGCCGTCGGACTCGTACCGCTGATGCAAAAGGTGGTCTCTCACCGTCTCTTCCGCCTTGGCGAGGTACTCCTCGACCTCCCGCTCGTAGTCCTCCTCGGTGCGTTTGTCGGGCTGCTCACCCAGGCCGTAGACCGACGTAGCCGGCATGACGAGACCCCGGTCAAACTGCCTGAGCGCGGCGTACGGCGAGGGCTTCGTGGCCGGCCACTTCGACCGGCTAGGAAGCATCAGCTCAGTTCGTCTCTCCGCGAGCCACTCCTGCGCGCGCTGCGCGTCGTAAGCCGGGCCGAACTCGACCGTGGCGGGCTCGGCTCTCACAACGACCTGCACGACAGCCGTACCAGCCCGGGCGCGCGCCATGAGGTCGGTGATCTGCGCGCTGGTCGCCCTGTCTGTCCGGCCGGGCGTCCGCACGAAGATGGCACCCTCGTTGAACTGGTCGTATGCCTTCCGCAGGGTGAAGGGGTCGTCGCCCGGCTGCGGAGGGTCCACGACGATCACCATGACGGTCTTGCCGTCGACCACCACCTGCTCCGGCGACCACCGCGCGGGACCGACCCACCGGTTAAGGGGGTTCACCAGGTCCGCGTTGTCGATAGTGGTCACGCCCGCCAGGGCGCCCGGCTCGACGCCGACGAGCACATAGCTGTAGCCCCCGGCGTGCCGCTTCGACGTAGCGATGGCACGGTTAGAGAAGCCGAGAATCTGCTTCGCAAGGTGCCAGCGGTCGGCGGCGATCGTGAGATCGAGGGTGCTTTTCCACTCCACCCAGTCGTGCTCGTCGTTCTTGTCCGCCTCGTCGCGTACGGCGACCACGAGCGCCTCGAGCTGGCTCGGCCGGAGGAACGGCGCCGACGTGTCGATCGAGAATGCCACCCTCCGAGTGTTCCTGTTCGCGCTTGACTCTCCGCAGCTCAGAGGGCTATCCGTCGACCACCGGTTCGTCTCGATCGGGTGAACGGGCCGCAGCTGCCGCGGTGAGACGGACCCCGTCGATGACCGGTCGACTCCTCAAGCGAGCGAGGTGTGCGTCTGCCCGGCGGCGCGGCCAGCACACCGCCAGGCACGCGACGGCGTCCGCCGTCAGAACGCGGTCTTCAGAATTGCGCGCTGCTCGCGGATGACGAGGCGAATCGAGCAGACGTTGCGGTACGTACTCATCCACCGCCTGAGCGACAGGGACATCGCCTCCTGCCCCGAGCTGCCGGAACGCCCGTCTGTGGCAACGTCGTCACTTTCCGTCGGCCCCGTCCACTAGCCTTCCTGGAGTTCCGCTCCCCACGGACGATCAGACGGGTGATCTGCATGAACCGCATCGACGCCGTGTCACAGGCGTTCCTCCAGTGGTCGTATCAGAACCGGCGGACCTCACCCCCCAACCACGGTTTCCTCACGAACGGGGAGTCGCTCGTCAACGGTCAGCAGGTCACACCAGACGAGCTTGAGGACGTCGTCGAGCTACTGCATCAACGGGGCCTCGTCGACGGACCGGTCTCGTTCGGGGAGCCGCAGCCGAACCCCGCGGAGCTGACGCCGGACGGGTTCTCCTGCGTCCTCGACTACGACGCCGACGTGCAGAAGTGGAAGGCGAGCAGACTCGTGACCTACGTCAACCAGCCGGTCACCGTCACAGGGAACCAGAACCAGGTCTCGGCGTTCAGCTCGAACATCAGCCAGCAGCAGCGCAGCACGATGGAGAAGGTTCACACCCTCCGTAACGTTGCGGAGCAGGCGCTCGCCGGACTTGGCACCTACGAGATCGACGAGGACGAGGCCGCCGACGTTCGGGCCGCCGCCGAGAAGGTGCTCGCCGAGACCGCGGAGGGCGAGCCCGAACCCGGCCGCATCGCGAAACTCGCGAAGAAGCTTCACTCCGTGCTCAGCATGTTCCTCGGCACGGCGGTCGGCGCCGAGTTTGCGCAGAGGCTCATGGACGCCCTCCTCCCGCTCATCGGCATGGCGGCCTGACGTGGAACCGAAGGAGCGGCGCAACGCCGTCGCCCGGGCGATCCTGCGGTGGCTCTATGAGGAGGACGGCAGCTACCCCCTCGTTGAGGACTTCCTCGCCTCAGCAGGGGGCGAGATCGGGGGCGAGCGCGTTGGCAACGACGAACTCGTCCGCACGGTCCGGTGGCTCCACGACCGGAAGCTCATCGAGGGCCCTGAGGTCGACGAGGTCCCGTACCCCGTCAGGCTTGCCCTGACCACCGCGGGTCGCCTCATGGTTGTCGAGCAGGACGGATGGGTAGAGCAGGAGGCTGCGACGCCGAGCGCCGGCGAGAAGCCGACCGTTCAGATCGTGGCGCGGGCGTTCCTGCTCTGGCTATATCCGGTCGAAAGCCAGCAGCCGACACCGCAGAAGTTCCTTCAGGCTCCGCGGTCTCTCATCGCGAACTACCAGATCGACGAGAAGCTGATGTCCGAGGCAGTTCGTCTGCTCGTCGCCAAGGGCCTCGTCGATGGGCCCGGCGCGTGGGGCAGCGATATCCCCATCCGGGTTCGACTCACTGACGCCGGGCGAATCTGCGTGATCGACCATGACGGGAACGTAACCAAGCAGGCCACATGGGCAGAGGTCGAGCGAGGCGGCGGAACGACCGTCGACAAGTCGATCACCACCACCGGGAGCGGCAACACAGTCGTCGCGCACAGCGACAACGTGACCTTACCGGTGGATCCGCGCGACCGGCCGGACTTCATCATCAAGCACGGGCGCGTGAGAGAGCCCGGACACCCGATCGTTGTGACGATGACGAGCGGCCCCCAGCAGCAGTACGTCACCCTGGACGTCGCCGTGCTCAAACCGCGCGAGGGCATCGCAGCGACGGTGTCAGGGGGTGAACGGTCCCGGATGGTTCGCGATCTTGAACGCGAGATCGTCGTCGACCTCGAACCGCCACGAGGAGAATCGGACGTCGTGGTCGAGGTAGTCGCGGTGTGCGAAGACGTCGACGCACCCGGCGACGGGTGGACCTGGCGGCGGGCTTTCAAAATCCCCGGCTTTGGGGTCGGTTAGCGCCGCTTCAATAGGCGAGCCCGCTGATCGTGAATCAGACTCCGTCGCCCGGAACAGCGGAACCAGGGCCGGCAAGTGCCGGGCCGAGAGCCTGCAGACGGCTCCCACAGGGCCGGAAACGGGGCTCCGTCCGGCTCCCGACGAGCAGGCCGCGCCTGTGTTGCTGTCGGTGGTTGCTGTCACCCTGAGTTGTATGGTGGCGACTGCTGAGCAGGTAGCGCGGATCCCGGCGGGAAACCTTCGGGTCCCACCAGGGGATCTCGCGGCTGTCTGGGCAGCCGCGGAGCGGCGGTCGTTCGAGCAGTCCAAGCGGGGTGTTCTCGACTGGTACGCCGCGGCGGTGGTCGCGACGTGCATGTGGTTGGCGTGCGCGATCTATCGACCGCCGTGGGGCCGGCCGCACCCCGCGGAGGCGCCGGTCTCCCGCACGCGGGCGTCGGCGTACGAGGAGCTGATCGAGGCCGAGTACCTCGCCGCGGAGCGGTTCGAGGAGCTGCATCCTCGTCGGGCGGAGCGGGAGCCCGGTTGGGCTGAGGGCGCGCGAGCGACGCTGCGGTGGGCCTGGCGCGGTGAGGGAACGCCGCCGATTGACGTCGAGGGATGGTCGGTGGCGGGATAGCTCCCGCCACCGACCATCCGTCACCACCGGCTGTCGGGCAGCTCCCGCTCGTCGAACCCGTCGGCGACGTCGTCGAACTCGCTGTGCTGCTCGGTATGCGAGCGAGCGAGTCCGGCTCGTTCCTCCTGGCCATCCTCGGCGGTGTCGCGGTAGCGAATCTCGTCGAGGATCCGGCCGGCGTGGTCGAGGTAGTCGGTCGTCTCGGCGGCCTCGGGCACTCGCACCGCGTCTTCCAGCACTGGGGCCGGGCGGGCGTCGGCGATCTCGCGGACGTCGTCGCGACGGCTGTCGGCCGTCTCGGCGTTCTGCTGCTCGTCCAGGAAGGCGTTGCGGTCGTCGGGGGCCTGGTCGTGGATGTCGTTCTCGGTGATCTCCCGGTACTGCTCGTCCTCGGAGAGGGCGGCGTCGTGGGCGGCCTTCCACTCCGCTGCGGTGACTCGGTCGTCGGGGTCGTCGGCGGCGTCGCGGGCGGACAACTCGGCCTTGGACAACTCAGCTTGCACGCGGGTCTGTGCGGTGTGGGCGAGCCAGGCACCGCGGGCGTCGTCGATCTCCTGGAGCTGGGTGGCTCGCTGCTCCAGCAGCGCGGCCATCGCCTCGGCCCCGGCTGCGCGCTCGGCGAGCCGGTTCCGCTCGGTCGGGTCGGGGGTGGTGTCGAGGGCGGCTCGGGTGACCGCGGCGTCCTGCCGCTGGGCCTCAGCCGCCTGCCGGGTCCCTGCAAGTTCGTTCGCGACGTAGCGGGGCGCAGCCGCCAGTTCGCGGTCATAGGCGCGGACTCGGATGCGGAGCTGTCCGTTGGATAGCTCCAGGTGCTCGCGGTCGATCTCGGGCCGCCCAAGAGCCCGCCACGCCGCCCGGTGGGCCGCGAACTCCTCCACCTGCCCGGGCTTCGGAGCCGGACCGAGTGCGTCGGTCGGGTCGTCGTGGCCGCGGACCTCGCGGTAGGCGGCGACCCGTCCGACGTCGTCGCACCACCGCTGCCGGGCCATCGGGTCGGTGGGGACGTCGCCGAACGCCTGGAACGCCCACGCGGGCGGCTCGACGGCCGCGGCGGCGCCGAGGTCGTCAGCACGCTGGTCGGCGGCGACGGCGAGCCGGTCAAGGTAGCTGCTCCACTGGAGGTTGTCGGTCTGGGGGATCCAGTCCGTCCAGCGTTCCCCGAGTGGGTCGAGGCGGTGCTGGTCGCGGATGCGGGAGTAGACGACGTTGCTGACGTTGCGCGCCCCGGTGAGCGGTCCGCGGTCAACGGCCTCGGCGAGCACGGCGTGCGGATCGAGTCCGGCGAGCTCGGCGCGGCGCAGGACCCGGGTCAGGGCGGCGGTGCCGTCCTCGGCCGCGATCCGAGCCCGCTGCTCGGTCGTGAGCGTGCCGTCGTGGACGAGGCGGTCCAGTGAGGCGGCGGTGCGCTCGGTCGCGGCGAGCTGGGCGGCGTCGGCGAGCAGCTCGACCACCGTCCGCGCGCTCCCGGCCTCCTCGGCCGACTCGGTCGCGATCGCCACCGCGGACCGGTCGATGGCCTGGTCGGCGGTGTCGAGGATTCCGGCGAGGACAGCGACGGGGTCGCGGTGCAACTCGTGGCGGGCGGCGGTGCCGTCGGCCGGGTCCTCCGGCGCGACTCGCGTGGTGACGTGAGCGGTGTTGCGAACGCGGCCGCGGGACATCCCGACGTAGAGCGCGTTCGCCCGGGTCGTGGGCGTTACGACGGTGTGAGTGGTGTCGACGGTGGCGCCCTGCCCGGCGTGGGTCGTCCCGGCGTAGCCGAGGGCCAGGTGCTCGCTCACGTAGGTCGCGGGCAGCACGAAGCGGGCCCCGACGGTCGGACCGTGGGCAGAGTCGACGCCGCCGCCGTGGGTGTCGGTGGTGACCTCCAGGGTGCCGTCGTCGCGGACCGCGGTGATTCGGTAGAGGTCGCGGTTGTGCGGGCCGCGGCGGTTGCCCTCGAACCCGGCCAGGTGGTGGGCGTTGTGGCGGGCCTCGACCAGGTCCCCGACCCCGGCGGTGGTGCCGTCGAACCCGAGCCGAACCCCTGCCTCCGTGACTCGCCCGAGGCGGATCAGCTCGGCGCGGATCGAGCTGGAGAGGCGGGCTGCCTGCTCGTTGGTGTCGACCAGCAGCAGCGACCGCCGCCCCGCGAGGTGGTCGGCCAGCCAGCCCCGCGCCGCCGAGGTCTCGGCGTCTTCGCGGGTGCCGGAGTCCAGCAGGCGACCCTGCTGGTGGTAGGCGCGGAGCACGGTTTGGTCGCCCTCACGCAGCCGCAGGGACGCGTCGCGTTCCCACTCGGAGCTGAACCGGCGGGCGTCGGTGAGTTCGTAGCGGGACCCGGCCGTGGCGAGCAGGTCCATGCCGCCGCCGGCGCCGACCGCGGCGAGCTGGCGGTGGTCCCCGACCAGCAGCAGCTTCGCCCCGGCCTCGTCGGCCCGCTGGTGGATGGCGGCGAGTGCGGCGGTGTCGGTCATTCCGGACTCGTCGATCACCAGCAGGTCCCCCTCTCGTAGCCGCCACGCTTCGTCACCGTCGACCGTGCGGCGCTCGGCCGGGGCGGCGGCGAGGCGGTCCTGGGTGGTGAGCCAGCGGGCGATGTTCGACGCCGTCAGCCCCTCGGCGGTGAGGACCTCGGTGGCGCGTTGGCTGGTCGCCAGCCCGAACACCCGCCCCGCACCACCGCCCGGCCCGCCGGGCGGGCGTAGGTCAGGGTCTGTCCAGGCGCGGGCGAGGTTTCCCACGACGTAGGACTTCCCGGTCCCGGCGGGGCCGACGAGGGTCTCGACCCGGGCGCCGGAGGTGAGGATCCCGCGCACCGCGGCGGCCTGGTCGACACCCAGTTCGAGGCCTTCGCTGCGCAGGGTGCGCAGGAACCGCTCCGCCTGCGCCCCGGTCAGGGCGGCGCCGTCGCGGGCGCTGGTGGCGGCGAGCAGGATCCGCTCCGAGCGGACCTGGTCGGGGGTGCAGTAGACCCGCCCGCCCGGGGCGATGTAGGCGGACTCGCCGTTGGCCACGCGCAGCTCGTCGGGCAGCAGCCCGGACCCGGGTCGTTCGGACTCCAGCGCGATCGCGTAGACGAGAGCGTGGTCGGTGATCTGATCGAGCAGCACCGCGACGTCACCGCCGTCGGGGACCCCGAGGTAGTCCGGCAACGCCGCGTTCACCGCCCGCACCAGATCCGAGCGGGTCCACCCCGACTTGCGCGACGCCACATCCTCCAGGGCTATCTCGATCACGGCCTGCGGGTTGAACGCCTGCGGGGTCACGCCGTCTCGGCGGGCAGCCAGGGCGGTGTCGGCGATCCCGGCCAGCCCGCCAGCGATATCGGACTGCAACCGGGCGGCGACCCGGTCGAGCATGTCCCCGCGGGTCTCCCCGTCGTGCGACTTCGCGGCCCGCGTGGCGAGGGTGGCCTGCTGGGCCAGCCGGTCGCGCTCGACCCCGTTCGGGGCGCGGCCGTAGCGGGTCTCGAACGCCTCGATCAGCTCCGCCGCCTTCGCCGTCACCGCGTGACGGCGGTTCGACACCAGCGACATCGCCTCCGCGGACACGCCGACGACCTCGCGGGACTTCCCGTCCCGGCGGGTCGCGACCAGCGTCCCGATCGTCGCGGCCAGCCGCTCTTCGGTGGTGCGCTCCCCCACCGCCCCGGCCCCGGCGCGCCAGCGGTGGATCGCGCGGGAGTCCAGGGTTCGCCACACCCCGTCCGGGCCCTGGATCCGGTTCAGGATCGCGTTGTGGATGTGCAGCTGCGGGTCCCGGTCACGGGAGTCGTGCTGGAAGAACGACGCGACCGTGAACGCGTGCGCATCGACCCAACGGCCCGCGGCTCCGCCGTGGTGCCCGACCCGGGCGTACCCGGCCTTGTCCTCCAGGTAAGCCAGCGCGGCGTTGTTGCCCGCCCAGATCGCGTCCTCGACTGCCTGGCGGAACTCGCCCCACGCCGCCGCGGTGGCCTCGTCCCCGGCCTGGCGGGCGGCGACCTCGCGGGCCTCGAACGCGGTGTGCAGCAGCGTCACCGACTTCTGCACCGAGAACGTCGCGTCGAGGAAGGCGACGTTGTGCCGGGCCGCCTTACCCGCCTCGGTACGGAGCTCGGCGCGGCGTTCCGCCGCCGCATCCGGCTCCCGTTCCAACGCTGCCGCGTACAGGTCGTCCTCGGACAGGTACTTGCGTCCGGTGTGTCCCAGCGTTGGGACGCTGTCCCACCGGGACGGATCACCGAACCCGGCGTCGCGGGGGTCGAGGAACCGCTCGTAGAGGGCGCGCATGTCCTGGGCGTCGACGAGGCCGGCGAGGCCGAGCTGCTCGGCCCCCGCACCCCACCAGCGGCCCGGGGGCTCGCCCTCGGCGACGGCGCCGGTGTAGTAGTTCTCCCGCCCCGTCGCGACCTCCTTCAGCAGGTAGTCCGGTGAGTAGCCGGTGGCGATCCTCAACACCCCGACCACCCCCGAACGATCATGAACACGGCTGCAGAGCCGTCGGCGACGGCCGCCGGACAGTCGGAAGCGGTGGGGGTGCGGCGTGGCCGGCCGGAGGCCGGCCCGCCCCCTCGGATCGTGATGCCTCGGTGTGACTCTCTTGATCTTGGGGTGTTCTTGGTCTGATCGGTGTAGTCGCTCTCGGTTCTGGTCTTCTGCTCGCTCTCGCTGCTGGTACTGCTCGTCTCGGCGTGGCCGCTGCTGGTCAGGCTGCTCGGGTTCATGGCTGGGTCCTGTTCTGGGGCTCGTCGGGGACGAGGTGCAGGCCGCTCGGCGCCTGCTGCGGGGTGTCGCGGAGCTGCTGGAGGGCTCGGGCGGCGGTGCCCCGGCCGACCTGGGCGAGGTCTTCCAGCTCCCGGACGGTGGGGAGGG
>NZ_BAAAJK010000003.1:23424-233377 GCF_039526905.1 Pseudonocardia kongjuensis
CCGCCGGACCGCCGGACGGGGTGCCGGGTGGGATACCGGCCGCGGCGGGCCCGGGATCACCGGCCCGTCCAGCGCGGGTGGGACACCTATCCCGCGTCCCACCGTGTCCGGACGTTCCACCGGTGCCGGACCGGACGGCGGGACGGTGATCGTCGCCTGAACACGGGCTCCGGACACCTCGCCGGGCGCGGTCTGCGCCCGGCCGGCCTCGGCGGCCGGCGCGTCGGCGGAGCGGGTGTCGGCGAGGAGGTAGAGCAGGTGCGCGACGACGGCCGCGGCGATCGCGGGCCACGCCCCGACACCGAACCGCAGCACCGCGTCCGCCTCGACCGGCGGCGCCCCGGGCGCCGGGGCGGGCCCCGCAAGGAACATCGCCTGCGCCAGACCCGACAGCCCGGCGGCGACGATCACCACCGACCAGGCGTAGCGGGCCGCGCCGCCCCGCAGCCGAGCGGTCGCGGTGTAGGCGACCAGCGCCAGGCCATCGGTGATCAGCGGGTAGATCCACGCCACCCCGACCGGGACCCGCGCAGCCACCGCCACCTCGAACAGGCCGTGCGCCGTCGCGACCGCGGCGCCGATCGCGACGGCCAGGCCCGGAAGCCACACCGCCGCCTGACCCCACCGCCCCGCACCACTACTGGTGGTCATCCGAGCGCACCCCCGATCGGGCTCGCGACGGCCCGAGCGGGCTCGGGTGGGGCTTGGTCGCGGTGCTGCGCCCACCAGCCGGTGATCGCGGTTGCGTGCTCCAGCCCGGGCACCGGGACCGGCGCTCCACCGGGGGCCGACCAGCCGGGGCGGGTCTGGTGGGCCTCGATCGAGCACGACCCCGCGCTCTTGCGGATCCGGGCGGTCACGCCGGGGCGCTGGCGGTCGTGCCAGTCCCCGGCCGCGGCGACCGAGGCGTCGGGGCCCTGGTAGGCGGCGAGCCAGGCGTGCATCAGCCACAGCAGTTCCTCGACCACGTCCGGGTGCCAGAGCCAGCACTCGGGCAGCACCGAGGCGCCGTCGGGGTAGCGCAGGAACACCACGCCGAGCCACGCGGTCAGCTCGTCGACCAGCCCGGCAACCTCGCCGGGGTCGGTGGGGGCGAGCAGCCACGACGGCGCCGGCGGCTTCGTCTTCCTGCCAATCACGGTCTTCAACGTGTCTGCGGTCCGGGCGGCCATCTCGTCGAGCCGGTCCACTCGGGCGGTGAGCGGGTCCAGGCCGTCGACCCGGCGGCGGAGTGAGTCGACCTCGCGGGCCAGACCGGCCACGACGACCTCACTCGCCGAGCCCTCGGGGGTCTGCGGGGGTGGGGGCATCACCGCTCCCACCCCGCCCCGTCTACGTCCGCCGCGGGGGCCCGCCCCGCGGGCCGCTCCTCGGACCCTGCCAACTCGACGGCGTCGGCCTGGGTCTGGCGGACCAGCTCGCAGACCCGGTTCATCTCGGCCTCGGTCAGCGGCCAGACCCCGCCCTCGGCCGCGTGGTCGGGGGTGAGCCACAGCCCGCCCGCGAACGCCCCCGGGCCCTCGTCGAGCACCCGGCCCCGGTCACTGCGCTCGTCGGTGCACACATCCTCGCGCGGGTGGCCGTCGTCGGGGGTGTTCACGCGGTCCTCCTCGTCGTCCTGGTGCTCGGTGGTGTCGGGACCGTGGTTGGGGCGCTGGTCGGTGCGGTGGTCGAGCGCGGCGGCCTCGGCCGTCGCTTCGGCGGCCAAGACACGGGCGTCGTGCGCAGCCGTGGCCTCGCGGTGCGACCGCTCCCGGGCGACGATCACCAACCGGGGCTGCGGATCACACGCGGTCCGGTTGGTCAGCTCGTCCAGGCCGACCCGGTGAGCGCGGTAGCCCCACATCTCCGCGTCCGAGTGCAGCCCGGCCAGCCGGTCCCGCTCGGTGATCGCCGACGTCCCACGCGCCTCGCGCAGCGCCGCGATCGCAGCGGCGCCGGCGCGGGTGCGGGCGGCGGCGACGGTCTCCCCACCGGTGAAGTCGACCCAGCCGAAGCGGGCGCGGGCGTCGTCGAGATCGAACTCGTCGAGGTGCCACCCCGACGACGGCCGCCCGTGGGCACCGGTGGCGTCGCGCAGGTAGGAGGCGACGACCTGCTCGGCGTCCGCCCGGCCCCCGGGCAGCTCGGCGGCGAGGCGGTCGACGGCCTGGGCCGGGGTCCACAGCTCGTAGCGGTCGTTCATCGCTGCCACCGCCCGTCACCGGTCGGGCCGTCGGGGCCGTCGCTCGGAGACGGTTCGTGCAGCACGACCTCCTCGGCGACCTGGTCGACGTCGTTGCCGCGGCGGATCGCACGCAGCTCGGCGAACATCCGGTTCGACGACCGCACCCGCTCCAACGTCTCTCGGAATCGCTGCGGCCAGTGCGCGGCGAGCACCACCAGAGCGCGTTCGAGCTGGGCGTCGGCCCACACCCGGATCGCCTCGTTGCGGCGATGGCGGCGGGACTCGGCCTCGACGCGGCGCATCAGCCGCGCCCGACGACGGACGTCCAGGCGCTTCCACGCCATCCGGACCCGGCCGATGACCGGGGCGATCCCCCGCCGGATCACCACCACCCGCCCGGCAGGCAGGTTCGCGATCTGGGCCGGGGCGAGCACCGGTACCTTCCGCACGCTGCGGGAGGCGACCCGGCCGTGCTCGTCCGTGGTGGAGACGCGCTCGTCGCGCTCTCCGGCGAGGGTGGACCAGAACTCCAGGTCCGCCTTGTCCCGCGTCCCGCCGAAGATCATGACGGCGGCGGTGTTGTTGAGGATCGTGGCGGCCTTGTGCTCGCCCCAGCGGGCGAGGAGCTGGGCGCGGGACTGGAACGCGCACAGGATCGTCACCCCACGCCCGCCCATGTCGGCGGTCCAGGACTCCAGCGGGACGGGGCTGATCAGGGCGGCCTCGTCGAGGAACAGTCCGAGCGGCGGGTCGAGCCGGCCCTTCGGCTGCCCGGCCGCCAGCCGTCGGGCTTCGCGGGCGATGTGGCCGGTGAGGGCGCAGACCAGGGGTGCGGTCTGGGCCTCCTCGGCGCCGAGCAGGAACACCGTCGCCCGCTCCTCCAGGAGGCGGGCGACGTCGAACCCCGCGCCCGGCTCGGCCGCCGCCGCAGCGGCCGGATGGGTCAGCCAGCCCAGGGCGGGCATCACGCTGGAAGTGATCGAGCTACGGGTGCGTTCGTTGGTGGTGACGAACTGCATCGCGTCCTGCTCGAACGCGGTCACCCCGGAGCGGCGCAGCAGGGCGGGGACCTCGCGGCCGGCGGCGTCGGGGTCGGCGACCCACCCGAGGACGTCGGCCATCCGACGGTCGCCGAGTGCGGCGGCGTGCAGCAGGGCTGCGAGGACGCGGCGGGCCTGACCGTCCCAGAACTCCCGATCCCCACCACCACCGGAGGCGACGGCGGCGAGCATGTCCGTCGCCCGCTCCGTGGCCGTTACGGGGTCGGTGCAGCCGGTGAGCGGGTCGAACGTGATCGTGCTCGTGCGGTCGCCGAGCCCGGCGGGGTTGAACACGAACACCTCACCCCGGGACTGGCGGCGCAGCGGCGCGCACAGATCCAGCAAGTCCGTGCGGGTCGAGGTGACCAAGGCGGCGCCGGGGGCGTCGAGGACGCGCCCGGCCAGCCAGCCCGTCTTCCCGGTCCGGGGACCGCCGACGACGATCACTACGTCCTCGACCAACGCCCACACCCGCAGCGCCCCGGTGCGGCACAGCTCGACCGCGGCCTCGGTGGTCGCGAGCCGCCACCGCTGCATTCGGGGCAGCTCGGCCAGCGAGGGCCGGACGGTGCCGGTACGGCGGCGGACAGCGAGGGTCCCTGCGTGGCGGAGGATGTCCAGCGACGAGGCCACTCCGACCTTGCGGCGGGACCGGGACGCCCAGCGGGAGACGGTGGCGGAGGAGCGGGTCCAGCGGTGCCACACGATCGCCAGGGCCAGCGCGGCCACGGCGACGAGGGCAGGCCAGGACAGAGCGGTGACCATCGTCGCTGCCGGGAGCAGTGCGACCGCGGCGAGGCCGGCGGCCAGACCGCGGGCACCGCGCGACCAGGCCAGCAGCGCGCCTCCGGCGAACGCGGCCAAGACCAGAGCGGTGGAACTGAACAGGATGCTCATCAGTCCTCCACCCCCGTCCGCTCGACCCACGCCGCGACGTCCGCCCGGTGGCGGGTGCAGGTGTCGGCGTGGCCGGTCTCGTTGTCGGTCGGGTGGGACTCGAACGGGCCGTCGTCGGTCACCTGTTCGCCGCACGTGGTGCAGCGCCAGTACGCCGACGGCGTCCGCCACGACCGGATCCCCTCGCGCTCGGGGTCCGGGACGCGGCCGCACACCAGCCAGTCGAACGCCGCCTCCCCCACCGGCACCCCACCGGTCGGCAGGCCCAGGACCGCGCCGATCTCATCCCACGACCGCCCGGCCGCCCGCGCGGAGCGGGCGTAGTCGTAGAGCTGGGCCTCGGCCACCGTGCGGGTAAGCAGCGCGGCCCGGACCCCGGCCAGCGGGTCGTCGAGCCTGCGGTCGGGGAAGATCGTGAACCCGGGGATCGGGACCTCGGACTCGGTCGTGCCGAGCACCTCGACCGCGATCCGGCGGACCAGCTCCCGGATCCGACCGGCGGCCTGCCCGGACTCGGTAACCCCGAACGTCTCGCTCATCACCGACCACCCCCGGCGGGGATCGCAAGGGCGGCGGCCCAGCGGTCCACGGTCCGGCGGGTCACGCCCAGCGTGCGGGCGATGTCGCCGCGGTCGGCCCCGGCGGTGAGCGCCGTGTGGCCCGCGGCGATGACCGGGGCCCGGTCGGCACGCGGCGACGGGCCGGGCACCACAGCGGAGCGCTCGGCTCGACCGGGTCGGCGGGGCGTCGCCCGGCGGGCGCGGCGGCGCTCGTCCTCGGTCAGCCCACCGGCGATCCCGTGCGGCTGCTCGACGTTGGCCCACGCCCGGCATGCGGCCAAGACCGGGCACACCCGGCACACAGCGAGCGCCCGCCGCTCCGCCGCCGCCAGAGCGGCACCGTGGGTCGGAGTCGGGAAGAACAGATCGGGCTCGACGTCCCGGCAGGCCGCGCGGGCCGGCCAGTCCAGCTCCTCGCCCCGTGCGGGGACCGGGTCTACGGTGAACACCTCTCCTACCTCCATGTGTTGGTTGGTGAGAGCGGCCCGGCGGTCGTGTTCCGCCAAGATCCCGTCGCCGGGCCGTCCCATCTCCTGCGTCTGCTGCTGCTCGTTCACGGCTGTCCCCGCTCCGGGGCTCGGGCTGGGGCCGTGAACAGCCCCAGCAGCCCGTCCTCGATCCGGCGCTGCTCGTCCCGTTCGGCCGCGGTGTCGCGGCCGGTGCGGGCGCCGGGGATCACCTCGGCCAGGTGCGCGAGCCGGACCGGCCGGGGCCGGCCGTCGAGCAGGCACACCGCGATCTGCCGCGACGGGCACTCCTGGCGGCGCAGCACCGGCCACCCGCACGCCGGGCACCGGCCCGCACCCGGCACGTAGTGCTCGACCACCACCTGCAGCCGGCCCGTGCGACCGGTCAGGCGCAGCAACCGCGGGTCCAGGTCCTCGGGTCGCGCGACCCGCTCCGGCGCCGTCCACTCCGGCGACGGACGCCCGGTCACGCCGACCACCCACGCGCCTCGTCCAGGGCCGCGGTCGCCCTGGCGTCGGTGAGGCCGTAGCGCAACGACGCCGCCTCGACCGGCTCCGGGACCCGCCCGAGCGCGTCCGGGCACAGCACCGACCCGTCGAGGTGGGAGAAGTCCGGGCAGCGGCCGGCGCGGGCGGGCCACCCCGAGGGCGGGGCGTCGACGACGGGGCCGGCGCAGCCCGGGCACACCAGGTCGGTCACGTCGACCAGGTCGACGGGGTCGTCGCCCAGGTCCACGATGGGCGGGCCGGGCAGGAAGATCGCGGTCATGCTGGCCTCCAGAAGTGGTGAGGAGGGTCGGCCGGTCCGGCCTCCCGGTGGCGGCGTCCCGTCCGCCACCGCGCCGTCAGGCGCGCACGGCCTCCGAGGCTCGGACTCAAGGGCCGGCCGAAGGTCGGTCGCGCAGCGACGCGTAGCGCCAGCGGAGCGCCCTTGAATCTGAGTGAGGCCGGGCCAAACTCGGGCCGGACGGCCCTCCGCCCCGCCGCAGGCGGGTCCACCAGTGGTCTCGGCCCGCCCGGCCGTGAGGGCGAGGTCTCCCGCTCCGGGACCGGCGGCCGCGGTCACGACCCCGCCCCGGTGGTCCCGGCGCTGTTCAGCGCAGGTGTCGCCGCCCGGTCGAACGCCGAGATGAACGTGCTGATCGCCTCCGGCAGCCCGGCACCGACGGGCGTGGCGATGAACAGCGCCAGCGCGATCAGCGAGAAGGCGACCGCGCCGATCGCGACCCGCGCCTTCGCGCAGATGAACGCCCCGAGTACCGCACCGAGGATGAGCACACCGACGCTGCCCATCAGGACGCGCTCCCCCGGGTCGCGGGGACCCACGCGGCGACATCGACAACGGCCTGCTGGCTGACGGCGGCGCTCACCATCTCGTCGAGAACCCGTGCCGGGATGATCAGTCGGCCGCGGACTCGGAGCGCGGGGAATTCACCATCGCGAATTGCGCGGTACAGCGTGACGGGCGAGGTTCCGATCAACTTCGCGGCGTCGGGAACGCTGTAGAAGGTCGGGCCGACCGCCGCGGCGGTGTCGACACCCTCCCTGGTAGACGGACTGTTCACTGGGCTTCTCCTCTCGAACTACTGCTCCCTGTTGGGCAGTGGAGATAGCCTGAGTCCTGTTCTGACGTAGAACCCGGAAGGAAATTCCGGGGTACTTCCGGCCAAGTCGGGGAGGGTGGTTGCCATGCGCGGAATGACGACGGCGATGGCCATCGGCGAGCGGATCGCCTTCTACCGGCGGCGGCGTGGGCTCTCGCAGCTTGTGCTCGCCGGTCTCATCGGTCGGACCGAGGACTGGCTCAGCAAGGTCGAGAACGGGCGGATCGACCTCGATCGGCTGTCGGTCATCCGGCGGATCGCCGAAGCTCTCGACGTCGCGATCGGGGATCTGGTCGGTGAGCCGACCCTCCTCGAGTGGACGGCGGACAGCGGGGTTCAGACCGTCCCCGCGCTCCGCTCCGCCCTCATGGACTACCGGCAGATCACTCCGCTACTCGCGGGCCCGGCAGCTCCGGGCGAGGCAGCCGACCTCAACTCGCTGGAGGCGGACGTCTCGGCGATCTTTGACGCGTACCAGGCGAGCCGCTACGGCTACGTCACCGGCCGGACTCCCCTGGTCCTCAGCGACGCGCTGACCGCTGTACGCAACGCGGAGCAGGCGGACCGTCGGAGGGCGCTCGCTCTGCTGGCGCTCACCTATCAGGTCGCGGTGTCGGTCCTGACGAAGCTGGGAGAGACCGACCTGGCGTGGATCGCGTCCGAGCGCGGTCTGGCTGCAGCACAGGAGTCGGAGAGCCCGGTTGTACTCGGCTCGCTATTCCGGTCCGTCGCCTACGCCCTGCACTCGATCGGGAGGTTCGCGGCGGGCGTCGACCTCGTGCGGACCGCGGCGGGCGTCCTCGAAACGCATCTGAGTAGCCGGACCGACGAGTCCTTCCTCTCGGTCTACGGCACGCTGTTCCTGACCGGGGCCGTCGCTGCGGCTCGGGCCGACGATCGAGCCTCGGTGAACGCCTTCCTCCGCGAAGCTGAGGACAGCGCGCACCGAGTCGGGCACGACACCAACGCGATGTGGACGGCGTTCGGACCAACGAACGTCGCTCTCCACCGCATGACGACGGCGCTTGAGCTCGGCGACGTCCAGGTGGCGGTCGACCTCGCGCCCACGATCGACGCCTCGGGCCTTCCTGCTGAGCGTCAGGTGCGGCACGCCATTGAGACGGCCCGGGCCTACGCGGCGAGAAACCGCCGCGACGACGCTCTCTCGGTGCTGCTCCAGGCCGAGCGGATCGCTCCGGAGCAGATCCGACACCATGCCCGCAGCCGTCAGCTCGTCCTCGGATGGGTGAAGACCAATCGAGGGCATCGGGATACCGCACTCGACGATCTGGCGGGCCGGCTCCGCCTCGTCTGATCGACCCAACGAAGGTCACTGGGACGAGCGCTGCGCGACCGACCCAAACCCGGCGCCGCGGTCGTCCACATCGGATCCGCCGCGGCCGACATGTGATGCCGGCGGCTACAGCGCCGGTCCGCACCCCTGGATCGTTAACCTCGCGGTTCTGTCCCGACCGGAGGAACATCACGGTCAGCAAGGTGCTTTCCAGCTACGTCGCCGACACCGAGTTCTTCTTCAACCAGCTCTCTGACGACCGCCGGAAAGACCTACCGAGTACGCGCTCACACGTCGCGCCGCCGCCCTCGGGCCACCGCCCAGCTCACCGCTGGGAGGGTGCGAGCGGCACCACCCACTGACCACACGACCACACGGCTGTCCCCTGCCAGCGCAGTTGGGGGCCAGCCCTACCTTCTCGCGCTTCCCGCCTTGCACGCTCGCGAACGACCGCGAGAGCAGGTCCCAGGCCAGCAGCACCCAGACAGCAG
Organism: Pseudonocardia kongjuensis; assembly: GCF_039526905.1. Classification (NCBI taxonomy): domain Bacteria; kingdom Bacillati; phylum Actinomycetota; class Actinomycetes; order Pseudonocardiales; family Pseudonocardiaceae; genus Pseudonocardia; species Pseudonocardia kongjuensis. The sequence continues at coordinate 31,945 of NZ_BAAAJK010000003.1, forward strand.
CAGTCGTAAGCTCGCACGGTGTCTGACCCGAGCGAAACGTTCGCTACCCCCCGCGTCGCCGCAGGCGCCCTCTTCCTCGACAACAGCAGCCGGATCCTGCTCGTACACCCCACCTATAAGGACACCTGGGACATCCCCGGTGGGTACGTCGAGCGCGGCGAGTCGCCGGCCGCCGCCTGCCGCCGAGAGATCGCCGAGGAACTTGGGCTGGACCGGAACCCCGCGGCGCTGCTCTCCGTCGACTGGGCACCGAGTGAGAAGGAGGGCGACAAGCTCCTCTTCATCTTCGACTGCGGCCAGATCGGCGAGGACACCAAGCGGATCCAGCTCGCGGAAGACGAACTCGACAGGTGGGCGTGGGTTGCTCTCGGCGATCTTGACTCTTACGTCATCCCGCGGCTTGCCCGTCGTCTGCGCTCCACTGCCGAGGGCGGACCCCGCTACTTGGAACACGGCGGGGCCCTGAACAGCGCTTACTAGACCGCACACCGTCCCGGTCTTCTAAAGCGGGTGCCGCAGGTTCGAATCCTGCCGGGGGCACTACACCGTGACCAGCGGAAACGCTGTTCAGACACCGGTCGGAAGCCGAGATCCCACGTCGTGTCCCGCGGCACCGGACCAGGTGCCGCCGGCATCTCAGTCGCGCTGTTCGTCGCCGCCGTCGTCGTCAGGGATGCCTCCAGAGCTATTGCGAGCGCCGCGTGAATACCGGCGCGCTTGTCTCATCGCGTACAGATGCCCTGCTCTGAGTCGTCGATGTACCACTGGGGCGCGATCAGGTGCGGATAGCGGCCGCCGAGTTCGGTCAGCTGGGCTTCGATCGTCTCCTGGCAGTCGGTGTGCGCGAAGACCGGGAAGAACCTGCCCGACGCTCTGTCCGCGAGATGAGCCGGTTGCACGAGCAGATCGAGGATCCGGCGCCGTCGCCGATGGGCGTCATGGGCATCGCGCAGGGCAGGGCCGTCGAGCCAGCACAGTGACCACAGCCCCGACACCGCCGCCGATGTGCGGATCCCCATCGGTACCACTGGTGGAGGCCCTCCCGAGGGGCCCAGGACGGTGTCGGTCTCGTGGCCGCCGCCCGGGAACAGCGTGGGCAGGCCGGCGTCGAGGCCGCGGCGGACCCAGATGCCGAGCAGGGGGGCGTTCCGAGCCGGGTCACCGACGTAGCGTCGCTGGTGGGCCAGGTACTCACTCGCCTGTTCCACGGCGACCTCCGCGTAGTCCACGCTCGGGATCAGGAGAAGCGCGGCCATTTGGGTACCTCTCTTCCTTCGTACTGTTCTGTCACTCGTGGCCCCGGGGGAGGCCGGGCGGCTAGAGGTGCGCCGCGTGGGTCGTCGCTGCGGAGGCGTCGGCTCCGGGCTGCCACAGCTGCCACCCGGTGGGGCTGTAGCGGTGCCACGTCCCGCCGGCATGTTCCTGGGCAGCGAGGCCGACCCAGTCGTTGCCGAACATGTGGTGCAGCACTGCGTGGCGGGCGATGAGGGTGTCAAGCCTGGACAGCGGCGCCTGTACGAGGGCGAGCAGACGTTGTGGCTCGTGCCGGATGTGGTGTCCGTCGGTGAGGGACTGCCAGGGCAAGCCGGTCCGGAGGTCGCTGGTGGGACCGGACATCACCCCCAGGCCACCGCCGACGACGTTGTGCTGGGCCTTGCTGCCCGCGCCGAAGGCGTCCTGGTCGACGGCGGCGAAGTAGTACTGGCTGTTGATCCAGTGCGCGACGACCAGCGGCGCGGTGAGGATGGTCTCCAGGACGGAGCCGGTCGGGTCGAGGTCGGCGTCGTAGTCGTGGAGGAACACCCGGCTCCGCAGATCGACGCCGCGGGTGCGGGCGCGGGGCGCGATCAGGAAGGCCGCGTTGTCGGCGAGCCCCCATTCCGGGAAGACCTGGGCCCAGTCCCGGGCCCTGGCACGGGTGTGGCGCGCCGCGCGCCGGGGCTGGGCACGCACCGGGGCTCCCGGCAGGACGGCGCACCGTTCCGCGGCCAGCCGGGCACCGGCCGTGCGGAGGTCGGCGGTGAGCGCGTCGACGTCGGGGCGGTGGGTGTCGGGCAGGAGGTGGGTGTCGAGCAGGCGGACGGTGTCGGTGGTGGTGTCGTGCTCGGCCGCGACGAACCAGGTGTCACCGGGGACGGAGATGCCGTGGTCGGCCAGGTGCAGGCGGACCTGCGGATCGTTCAGCAGAGCCGCGGCGGTGCGGGCGTTGGGGCCTCCGGGGTGGCCGCCGCAGGCGCCGCAGTCCAGTGCCGCCTGGTACGGGTTGTTGTCGGTGTGCGCACCGTGCCCGCAGAGCACCACCAGCCGCGCGAAGCCGCCGGTCAGGCCCATCAACGTCAGCATCGTCTCGGCGGTCGCGGCCCGTTCGGCGACGGTGAGGTCGTCGGCGACCGAGATCTCGGTCTGCGGGGCGGGAGCGATGCGGCGGGCCCACCACGAGCGAGCGGCACCGGCGGCGCCGGGGGCGAAGGTCTTGGCCGCGGCAAGTGGCCCGGCCAGCCACCCGGCGGCTTCGGCGAGCACGAACGGCGCCACCAGGTCGTCCTTGGCGGCGTGCAGGGAGTTCTCGGCCGCGGCGAGCACCCGCCGCCCGGCCAGTGACCGCTCGGCCGCCCGCTGCCGGCCGGGAGAGGGAAGCTCGGTGACGGTGTGCCGGGGAGCGATCGGGCCGGGGCACTGGGCCCGCGCGGTGCCCCCGGCGAGGTCGCGGTACCGCATGGCGACGGCGAAGAACCCGGCGAAGCCCAGGGTCCGGTAGTTCCCGAGGGTCTCCAGGTGCCGGCGCAGCCCTTCGGAACGAGGGTCGATGCAGCACACCACCTGCGCCTGCGGCCGGGCGTCGGGCTGCTCGGGCAGGGGGCGGTCGAGGAGGCGCAGCAGCCGGCTGCGGTAGTGCTCCTCGTAGGCATCCAGCCAGACGAGTGCCCGCTGGTGCACCGGCAACTCATCGAGGAGCTCCGCCAGCGCGGTGCGCTGGGCGGCGTGGGTACCCGTGATCTCCAGCGCCGACAGCAGGTGCTGGGCCCGGCCGAGCGGATCGACGGTGGCCTGCCCGACCTCGGACAGGTCGGTGCGGGCCAGGGCCCAAGCGGTGCCGTGGGAATGGGTGCCGGCGAGCACCGCGGCTTCGGCGCCCAACCGCAGCGCGAGGTAGTCGACGAGGTCGATGCCCTCATCCGCCTGCTCCCCGCGCCACCGGACGTGGGCGGCGAAGCCGGGAAGGCGGGTCAGGTGGGCCTGCAGGTAGTGGGTCCTCCGGTCGTCCGGGACACCGAGCGCGGCCAGCGCCTCCAGGACCGCGTCCTCGGCGCGCTCGGGCAGGTGCCGCAGCCGCTCCCGCACCGGCCGGGGCAGCGTCGTGTCGTGGGCGGCCAGCGCTCGCCACGCGGGGTAGAAGCCGCGATCCCGGCCCGGCATCCGCCAGGTGGCCTGGCCCTCGTCCAGGAAGGCCGAGCACCACTGGATCGTGTGGGTGTCGAGCAGACCGGCGAGGTCGGGGGCCAGTGCCTCTGCGGCGGTGCGTGCCCGACGGTGCGGCGGGGGGCAGGCGATGCCCCGCTGCAGGTCGGCCAGCAGCAGGTCGACCGGATCGTGGACACGGTCGCCGAGGGCGAGCGGGCTCCGCCGCAGCACTGCGGGGTGGCGGCGGGTCAGCGCAGCGCGCAGGTCGTCGTCGGTGATCCGGCCGCGCTGCCACGCGGCCCGCAGCCAGGTCTCGTCCGGGGTGGCTCGCGCCCCCAGCAGGTCTCCGGCGTGAGTGGCCGCCTCGCTGAACGGGCGGTCCAGCAGGCCGAACAACGGGTTGACGGCGATGAAGTCGGCCAATGGCCAGGTCGAGGCCAGGAACGCGGCCGCGTCGGCGATCTCGGCACGCACTGCTTCCGCCCGCGTGACGACGTCGGTCACCGCATCGAGGTCCAGATCGGTGGCGGGGCTGGTGGTCATGGCTGGGAACCCTTCTGAGCGAGCACGACGGGACCGTCGGCGATCTGTGCGGGCGTGGGGAACCGGAGGCGCCGTCTGCGCCCAGCGGCCGGTGAACCGCGGGTCATGCCCGCGCCCCTTCCGGCCGAGGCGCTGGTCGTGGGCCCGGTACCGGCCGCGGCAGGTGCGTCGGGGCGGTGGTCGGCGTGCGCTGTTGGCCGGCGGACAGCGCCGCCACGTACAGGCGGTCGCGCCAGGGGCCGAGACCGATCGCGGGCGCCAGGTGGAACAGCAGCGCCGCCGTCACCAGCACGGCGAGCACGGCCATCAGGGCCCAGGCCGACACCGCGGCGGGCTCCATCGCGGGCAGGCTCGGCCCGAGGACCACGGTGACCGCGTCCACCACGGCCAGGTATGCCACGGCCGCACCCGGCACCACGATCATGGCCGCGACCAGAGCACCGGGGGTCGGGTGACGACGCAGCCAGCCCCACGCCAGCCGCGCGGCGGTGACTGCGGCGAAGACCAGCAACGCCGCGCTGCCGGCATGCAGCGGGAGCAACCAGGCCGCGACCCCCACCGCCGCGACGGCGACGGCCCCGGCGACCACTGCGACCTGCACCGTCCGCGCACGAGTCAGCCGAGGCGCGGGTGGAGCCAGGGTGTGGGTCACATGGCGCTGCACCGCGGTCCCCGAACCGAGGAACAGCGCCGCCTTGAACAGGCCGTGTGCCACCAGGTGCACCACCGTCGCCGCGTAGAGGCCGAGCCCGCAGGTGACGAGCATGAACCCCATCTGGCCGATCGTGGAGTGCACCAGCGCACCCTTGATGTCGGGGCGGGCGAGCATGATCGTGGTGGCGGCCACGACGCTGACGGCTCCGAAGGCGAACGCCAGGTGCGTCGCGACCGGCGACGCACCGACGATCGGCGAGAGCTTCACCAGCAGCACCCCGCCGGCGTTGACCACACCGGCGTGCAGCATCGCCGACACCGGGGTCGGTGCCGCCAGGGTCGCGGGCAGCCAGCGGTGCCAGGGCATCTGCGCGCACCGCACGGCCGCGGCGATCACCAGCGAACAGGCCACCACCGTGCCCACCACGCCGCCGAGGGTGCCATCGTCCTGGTGGCGCAGGTCGAGATCCCCCCACGACGCGACCGCGAGACCGACCCCGAGCCACAGCGCGACGTCACCCACGAGGAACGCGCGTGCGGTGCGGCGGGTGGCCTCGACGGCCGAGGGTGCCGGGCGGTACATGCCCACCAGCCGACACAGGACCACCCCGCTCAGCGTCCACGCCACCGCGAGGGTGACCAGGGTCGCCGCGGTCACCATCGCCGCGGTCGCGGCGGTCAGTGCCCCCGCCGCGACGGCGAAGCGGGCCGCAGCCGGGTCACCGTGCAGGTAGCGGCGGGCGAAGGCCTGGACCACGGCGCTGACCGTGCACACCAGCAACAGCACGACCGCGCCGACGTGGTCGACGACCAGCCCGGCCCGTGCCTGCCCGTCGGGATCGGCCAGCACCATGTCGACCGGCCCGCCGACCATCACCGTCACGGCCAGCACTCCCGCCAATGCGGTGGCCACCAGCGCCGCTGCGGCACCCAGCACGGGTGCCCGACCCCGCAGCCACCGGATCGACCCGGCCGCGGCCGCGGCGGCGGGTACGGCCACGACGGCGAGCAGCATCATCCCCGTCATCCCCGCGCACCTTCCCGATCCGTGCGCGCCGTCTCGGCGTCAGCAACCCGACCGGGCGCCCCCGGCACGGTCCCGCACAGGTCCGCCATCTCGTCGTCGCCCATGACACCCACCTCCCAAGCACGCTGTCGTTTACACGTGTTCTAATACGCGACATGATTAGTACGACACAGATGACGCGTATTAGGAAGCGTGACAAGCGTTACCTCGGGGTCGGTACAGTGGACGCCATGCAGGGGTGGACGTTTCTGACAAACCACGCCCACGTACTGCTGTGCGTGGTGCGGGATCCGGAGGCGCGACTGCGCGACGTGGCCGACATGGTGGGCATCACCGAGCGGGCGGCGCAGCGCATCGTGGCCGATCTGGTCGAGGCGGGATACCTGGAACGGACCCGACAGGGACGCGGCAACCACTACCGGCTGCACCCCGACGTGCCGCTCCGGCACCCCATGGACCGCGACACCGCCATCGGGCAGCTCGTCACCCTGCTCACCGGCATCGACGCCCGGTCCGGCGACGTCGCATGACCCTCGCCGTGCACCCCTACGCGGGCGCACGGATCGCACTGGCCACGCGGCATGGCAAGCAGCGGGCCCTCGGGCCCGCCTTGGCGCGAACCCTGGGCATGCGTCTCGTGCTCGCCCACGACGTCGACACCGACCAGCTCGGCACCTTCACCGGGGAGACCCCCCGCACCGGTACGGCGGCAGAGACCGCGGTCCGCAAGGCGCGCCTGGCGATCGAGTCGACCGGCCTCGGCCTTGCCGTGGCGAGCGAAGGCTCCTACGGCCCGCACCCGTCCGCGCCGATGTTGGGCGCCGGCCAGGAGATCCTCGCCTTCCTCGACACGGTGCGGGACATGCACATCCTCGAGAGCCGAACGACGCCGACGAACTTCGGCCACACCACGACCACCCGCATCGACGAGGAGACCGACGCCTACCTGACCCGCATCGGTTTCGGAGACCACGCGGTCGTCGTCCGCCCCCACAGCTCTCCCGAAACGGGCGCGATCCCCCTCCACAAGGGCGTCCGTACCCGCGCCGGCCTGTGCGTGGCGATCGGCCGGTGCGCCGCACACTCCGACGACGGCCTGGCGCGGGTGGAAACCGACATGCGCGCGCACGTCAACCCCACCCGCATGCGGGAGATCGGCCTGCTCGCAGATCGACTCGCGTCACGCCTGGCCACGCTGTGCCCGGCCTGCGGCGCCCCCGGATACGGCCCGGTGGGTCACGAACCCGGTCTGCCCTGCGACACCTGTGGCGAGCCGACCTGGCTCACCCTCGCGACGATCCACGGGTGCGCCCGCTGCTCGCGTCGCAGCCGCCACCCCCGCCAGGACGGCCGTCGCGGCGCCGATCCCACGTTCTGCGAGTGCTGCAACCCCTGACCCCGTGAACGACGCCCGCGGCGCCGACCCGTCAGCCTCCTGCGGACGGGCCGCCGCACGTCCGAAGGAGAGTCACCTCCGTGATCCCCATGACCGCCGCCACGATCGCCGCCGCCACCGACGGCCGTCTCGTCCCGGGAACCGAACCGTCGACGACGGTGACCGCCCCGGCGAGCATCGATTCCCGCCGCGTCCACCCCGGCGGGATCTTCGCCGCGCTGCCCGGTCGGCGCACCGACGGACACGACCACGCTCACGCGGCCCTCGCCGCGGGGGCCGCGCTGGTCCTCGCCGGACGTCCGGTACCTCCCCCGGCCGTCCAGGTCGCTGACGTCACCCGCGCGCTCGGACACCTGGCCCGCCACGTCTCAGAACGCCTACAGGCAACCGTCATCGGGATCACTGGCTCAAACGGCAAGACCACGACGAAGGACCTCGCCGCCCAGGTCCTGACACACCGCGGCCCTGTCACCGCCACCGACCGATCCCTCAACAACGAGCTCGGCTTCCCGCTCACCGTCCTGCGGGCCACCCCCGACACGCGCTACCTCGTCCTGGAGATGGGCGCCCGGGGCCGCGGCGACCTCAGTCACCTGTGCGACCTGGTTACACCCCATGCCGGAGTCGTGCTCAACGTCGGCACTGCCCATCTCGGCCAGTACCCCGACGGGCAGGCCGGGATCGCGCAGGCCAAGAGCGAACTCGTCACCGGACTCCCCCGCGCCGACGACGGCGGGCTGGCCGTGCTCAACGCCGACGACCCGCTGGTCGCCGCGATGGCCCCTCTCACCCCCGCCCGCATCGGATGGTGGAGCGGGCGCCCCCGCCCGGACTGCGTCTACGCACAGGACGTGCACGTCACACCACAGGGCCGGCCGTGCTTCACCGTGCACACCCCCGACGGCTCCGCACCCGTCGCGCTCCGTCTGACCGGCCGCCATCAGGTCGGCAACGCCCTCGCGGTCGCCGCACTCGCCCACGGACTCGGCCTCGACCACGACACCATCGCCCGCGCCCTGAGTGCCGCCGAACCCCCTGGTGGTGGACGCATGCAGACCATCGTGCGCGGAGACGGAGTCACGCTCCTCCACGACGCCTACAACGCCAACCCAGACTCCATGACCGCCGCCCTGACCACCCTGAGCAGCATGTCCGCCCGCCGGCGGATCGCCGTCCTCGGTGAGATGGCCGACCTGGGCAGTCACGCCGCCCACGCCCACCACCGGCTCGGGCTGGCCGCCGCGCGAGCCGGACTCGACGTCCTGGTCACCGTCGGCACCCAGACCGCGCCCCTGATCGCCGACGCGGCCGGCACCGGGTGCCGCTCCCTCGACGTCATCTCCGTTCCCGACGCCGAGGCCGCCCGCGCCGTGCTCGAGCCGATCCTTCGTGCCCATGATCTCGTCCTGATCAAGGCGTCCCGAACAGCCCGTCTCGAACAGCTCGTCGCCGCGCTCGGCGGCCGCTGAGCTGCATCGCACTACGGCCCGCTCGACGGATTCGATCACCGATCGACGCTCTCGGCCCCCGCGGGCCGGGTCCGGTGAGCAATGGACGGAGAGAGGCGCTGACCACTCCTGTCCCGGGGTCAGCACAGCCCTGTGTGGGGCCGCTCGTGGGACGAACCACAAGGCATCCGAGACCACCATGGACAGCACCCGAGAACCTCAGGCCCCGGTAGTACCGCCGGGGCCGGTGCGGATCACACACCGGCCCGGCCTCCTAAAGCGGGTGTCGCAGGTTCGAATCCTGCCGGGGGCACACACCGGTTCCGAGACCGCTTCACCGGCGGTTTCGCCTTGTCCGGCCGCGTGATCGGTGCGCACTGGGGTTGCCACCCGGCCGGGGCGTCCAGTACGTCCCATGCCGGCGTGATCGTGATGGTCGCCGTGTCGGATCGTCGCTGTCCATGTCGCCCCGTAGCCGGCCGTCCGCCGAGCGCCGCCGACCAGCAACGCCGGAACGGCCGTTCCCGTTACGGACCCACTTCCGGCGTACAGGGCCACCGTCGCACTCTCGGCCGTCTCAGGCAGACCTGAAGGCGGTCCGATATGCGGTGGGTGTGACACCGAGGGCACGGTGGAAGTGGCGGCGCAGAGTCGCGGCCGTTCCCATGCCGCAGTTGCCGGCGATCTGGTCGATCGAGGCGTCGGTGCGTTCGAGGAGTTCCTGGGCGCGGGCGATGCGCTGGCGATGCAGCCAGTCGAGCGGGCTGACCTCGTGTTCGGCGTGCATCCGACGAGCGAGTTGGCGAGTGCTGAGGGTGGCATGTTCAGCAAGGTCGCGCACGGTCAAGGGCTGGTCGAGGCGGGCGCGGGCCCAATCCAGGGTAGGCGCAAGCCCGTCGGAGCCGCGCGGCTCCGCCGGCGGAGCGATGAACTGGGCCTGCCCGCCACGGCGATGCGCGGGCACCACCAGCTGCCGGGCGATGCCGGCGGCGGCAGCGGCGCCGAGGTCGCGGCGCACCAGATGGACGCACAGGTCGAGTGCCGCGGTCTTGCCCGCGGAGGTGAGGACGTCGCCGTCGTCGACGTATAGCACGCCGGGGCGGACGTCGATCCGCGGGTAGCGCTGTCGGAGTTCGGCAGCGTGCATCCAGTGGGTGGTCGCGGCGCGGCCGTCGAGCAGGCCGGCAGCGGCCAGCAGGAACGCGCCCGTGCACAGCGACGCGATCCGGATACCCCGCCCGTGAGCGACGGAAAGGGCATCGAGGAGGACCGGATCCGGGTTGTCGTCGAGATCGTCCGAGGAGGGAACGACGACGATGTCCACGTCTGCGATCTCGGCGTACGAGACGGTGGGAAGGTGCTCCAGCCAGGGGTGGGGCGCGCCGTCGGCGGTGCCGACGACGAGGTCGTACCACTCACCGGTCGGCGACAGCTCCGAGCGGTCGACACCGAAGATCTCTGCGGCGATCGCCACCTCGTAGAGCATCGACGAGCCATGCATGATCAGCGCGACCCGAGGCATGTCCGAAAATATACGCACGCTGTCATTTCGGACGCTGGTGCGCCCGCAGAGTCGTCACGACGCTGGTGACATGAAGACGAACGAACGAGTCCTCGTCTACGGCGCCTCCGGCCACACCGGACGCTTCGTCGTCGATGAGCTGTTGCGGCGCGGCCTCGCGCCCGTGTTGGCCGGTCGCAGCGTCGACGGCATCGCCCGCTCCGCCCGGTACGACGCACTCGACCTGCGGGCGGCGGGCGTCGACGACTCCGACGGGCTTCGTCGGGCGGTCGAGGGGAACGCGGTCGTGATCAACTGCGCTGGACCGTTCCTCGACACCGCGCTTCCGCTCGCCCGCGCCGCCGTCGAAGCCGGTGCCCATTACCTGGACGTGACCGCCGAGCAGCCGGTCGTGCAGGCCCTGTACGACGAGCTCGATGCTCCCGCCCGAGCGGCAGGTGTCGCAGTGGTCCCGGCGATGGCGTTCTACGGCGGCCTGGCCGATCTGCTCGTCACCGCCGCGCTCGAGGGCGACACACGGGCCGACGAGGTCACGATCACGATCGGGCTGGACCGATGGTGGCCGACCGCCGGCACGCGGGCCACCGGCGTCCGCAACACCGCCACCCGTCTCGTGATCCGCGACGGCACCTTGACCGCGCTGGAGAATCCCGCGCCCACCGGCACCTGGTCCTACCCCGCACCGCTGGGCGTCCAGCCGGTCGTGGAGCTGCCGTTCTCCGAGGTCATCACGATCGGGCGCCATCTCGACGTCGGCGAACTCCGCTCGTACCTCAACGCCGCTCCGCTCGACGATCTCCACGATGCGCACACTCCGGCGCCGTCCGCGATCGACGAGGAAGGGCGCTCGGCCCAGCAGTTCGTCATGGATGTCGTCCTGAGTCTCGGCAACGAGAGACGGCGAATCAGCGCAACCGGGCGCGACATCTACGCGGCGACCGCACCGATCGTGGTCGAGGGTGCCGCTCGGCTTCTCGAAGGGCTCTACCGCGGCCCCGGTGCTGGTGCTCCCGCCGAGATGTTCGACGCGGCCGGCGTGCTCGGCGCCCTCGACCGGAGCGGTCGCGCAATCGCCCTGCGGGCCGATCTGCCCGTCGCCGGTCCCTGACCCGTCGCCGCCATGAACGAGACGACGGTGGTGCGGCTCAGTTCCCTGGACTTCGGGGCTGAACAGGGTGTCGAAGGGTGACACGTCACAGACCGGACGGACCCGGCGCGGGAATCCACGAAACGGGCTCGCGCCGGATCCCGGCGGGCCCGGAGACGGCGACGCGGGGTCGAACGCAGCCAAATGTTCGGTCATTTATGTGATGGAGCCAACTCTCGTCGAGGCGCACGCCTCGACCGGCTCGGACGAGCTCGCCTCGAGGCCCGGGTGACCGACGAATAGGCAGCACAGGGGGCGATCACGGCGCCAGGACGCCACCCCGGGCGCACCCGCGAACCCGCGCCGACGGGACCGGCCGACGGTCGACGCCGACGCACCGTCTAATGTACGGTCATTTCATCACCGTCGGATCGCCCGGAGGGCATCATGGGAGCGGAACCCGTCGAGACCGGTGCGTGGCAGCGCAGCGGCGACCTCGTCTTCAGGCAGTACTACCTGGGCTGCCTGTCCCAGGCGTCCTACCTGATCGGCGACCGGGGCTCCGGCCGCGCCGTCGTCGTCGACCCGCAACGCGACATCGCGCTCTACCTCGCCGACGCCCGGGCCGAGGGCCTGACCATCGAGCGCGTCCTGGAGACCCACGTGCACGCGGACTTCCTCTCCGGTCACCTGGAGCTCGCCGCCGCCACCCGCTCCCCCATCTCCTACGGCGACGCCGCCCGCGTCGAGTTCCCGATCGAGCCACTCGCCGACGGGCAGGTGCTGTCACTGGGCTCGGTGAGCCTGGAGGTCCTGCACACCCCCGGCCACACGCCGGAGTCGATCTGCCTGGTCGTGCGCGACGAGCCGGGCGCAGCCCCGTGGGGCGTGCTGACCGGCGACACCCTGTTCATCGGCGACGTCGGCCGTCCCGACCTGCTCGGCGGCGCCGGCTGGTCCGCCGAGGAGCTCGGCCGCGCCCTCTACCGCTCCACCCGGCGCCGGCTGCTGACCCTGCCCGACGCGACCCGCGTCTTCCCCGCCCACGGCGCCGGATCGGCGTGCGGCAAGAACCTGTCCACCGAGACCTCCAGCACCATCGGCGAGCAGCGCCGCACCAACTACGCACTGGCCCCGATGGACGAGGACACCTTCGTCGCCGCCGTCACCGAGGGCCAGTCGGTCGCCCCGATGTACTTCGCGCACGCCTCGCAGCGCAACCGCGAGGCCCGGCCGATGCTCGACGAGACCTCGCCCGTCCCGGCGCTGTCGCTGCCACAGGCCGACGAGCTGATCCGCTCCGGAGCCACGCTGCTCGACACCCGCGACGCGGCCGACTTCGCCGCCGGTCACCTGCACGGCTCGGTCAACGTCGGCCTCGGCGGCCGGTTCGCCGAGATGGTCGGCCAGGTCGTCCCGGCCGGGACCGATCTCGTCCTGGTCGGCGACCCCGGCACCGCGGTCGAGGCCCGCAACCGGCTCGCCCGGATCGGGTTCGACCGGGTGCGCGGCGAGCTCGACGGCGGGATCGCCGGCGTCCCGCCCGAGCGGCTGCGCCCGGCCGGCCGGATCACCGCCACCGAGCTCGCCGACCTGACGGAGCGGCCGCAGGTCGTCGACGTCCGCGGGCCCGGCGAGGTCGCCGGGACCGGTCTGGTCCCGGGCGCGGTCGCGATCCCGTTGCCCGCCCTGGTCGCGCGGCTCGGCGAGCTCGACCCCACCGCCCCGACCGTCGTCTACTGCGCGGGCGGGTACCGATCCTCGATCGCGGCATCGTTGCTGCGCGCCCGCGGCTTCGCCCGGGTCGACGACCTGATCGGCGGTTTCGGCGCCTGGGCCGACCGCACCCGCCCGGTGGCGACGTCGAGCACCGCCCCCGAGGTGGTCGCGGACGGGGCCGGAGCCTGAGATGATCACCGGCCGACCCGCCCGGGTCCTGCACGTCCGCCGTCCCATTTCATGATCGAGAACGCCGGCGGTGAGCCCGCGGCCGGGTCCCGGCCCCGGCCTGATCCCGTTCCCACGACCTCCGAGGTGCCGATGTCCCACCCCCAGACCGACGGAACCGGACCCCGCACCGTCTCCGCTGCCGACCTACGCCGGTGGCCGCAGGCACTGGTGATCGATGTCCGCAGCGCCGCCGAGTTCGAGGCCCAGCACATCCACGGCTCCTATCACGTGCCCCTCGCCACCCTCGCCGAGCACGCGGCCGAGCTCGCCGGTCATCTCGACGACCCGGCGTCCCCGCTGGTGCTGGTGTGCCAGTCCGGCGTTCGCGCCGAGCAGGGGCGACGTCACCTGGCCGCCGCCGGCCTGGACCGCGCCCGCGTGCTCGACGGCGGGGTGCCGGCCTACGCCGCGGAAGGGGGCCACGTCGTCCGCGGTCGGACGGCCTGGGCCCTGGAGCGTCAGGTCCGGCTCGTCGCCGGCTCGTTGGTGCTGACCGGCATCCTCGGCGGTCGCTTCGTCTCACCGAAGTTGCGACTGCTGGCAGGTGGCATCGGCACCGGGCTGACCTTCTCGGCGCTGAGCAACACCTGCGCGATGGGTGCGATGCTGGCGAAGCTGCCGTTCAACCGGGACGCCGTCGAACCCGCACCGGCCGCGGTCGTCGACCGGATCCGGCGGCGCGAGCCGGGCCCGGTCCGCTAGGCCGGCCGCCGGCCGTCGACCGCTCCGGTCCGGGGCGTCCCGGGCTCCGGCCGGGTCGCACCCGGCGACGGCGTCAGCCCGGCGAGCAGGTCACGGACCAGCCGGTCGATCTCGTCGCGGATCGGGCGGACGGCGTCGACGCCCTGCCCTGCGGGGTCGTCGAGCCGCCAGTCGAGGTAGCGCTTGCCGGGAAACACCGGGCAGGCGTCGCCGCAGCCCATGGTGATGACGACGTCGGAGGCCTCGACGGCGTCGGTGGTGAGCTTCGTCGGGACGGCGTCGGCGAGGTCGACTCCGATCTCGGCCATGACCTCACGCACCGCGGGGTTGATCGTGTCGGCCGGGGCGGACCCGGCCGAGCGGACGACGACGGCCCCGGCGGCGTGCCGGGCGAGCAGGGCGGCGGCCATCTGGCTGCGGCCGGCGTTGTGCACGCAGACGAACAGCACTTCGGGCACGTGGGTCATGACGGAACTCCGGTCCGGGTGACGAGGCGGCGGCGCAGCCACAGGGAGACGTAGACCAGGGCGACGAGGACGGGCACCTCGATCAGCGGGCCGACGACCCCGGCGAGGGCCTGGCCGGAGGTCACGCCGAAGGTGCCGATGGCCACGGCGATGGCGAGTTCGAAGTTGTTGCCCGCGGCGGTGAACGCGAGGGTGGTGGTGCGTTCGTAGCCCATGCCCAGGGCGCGGCCGAGGGCGTAGGACCCGGCCCACATCAGGACGAAGTAGACCAGCAGCGGCAGTGCGATCCGGGCGACGTCGAGCGGCCGGGAGGTGATGGCGTCGCCCTGCAGGGCGAACAGCAGCACGATGGTGAACAGCAGGCCGTAGAGCGCGAACGGTCCGATCCGCGGGATCAGGCGCTCCTCGTACCAGGTGCGGCCCCTGGCGCGTTCACCGATGCGGCGGGTCAGGTAGCCGGCGAGCAGCGGGATGCCGAGGAACACCAGCACGGACGTCACGATGTCCCAGGCGGAGAACGCGACCTCGGTGACGGGCAGGCCGAGCAGGCCGGGCAGGGCGACGAGGTAGAACCAGCCCAGGGCACCGAAGGCGACGACCTGGAACACCGAGTTCAGCGCGACGAGGACGGCGGCGGCTTCGCGGTCGCCGCAGGCGAGGTCGTTCCAGATGACGACCATCGCGATGCAGCGGGCCAGCCCGACGATGATCAGGCCGGTGCGGTACTCGGGCAGGTCGGGCAGCATCAGCCAGGCCAGCGCGAACATCAGGGCGGGCCCGAGGACCCAGTTCAGCACCAGCGAGGTGACCAGCAGGCGGCGGTCGCCGGTGACCGTGCCGAGGCGGTCGTAACGGACCTTGGCCAGGACCGGGTACATCATCACGAGCAGGCCGAGTGCGATCGGCAGCGAGATCCCGCCGACGGCGAGCGCGTCGAGCGCGGGGGCGACGCCGGGGACCAGACGGCCGAGCAGGAGCCCGGCGATCATGGCCGCGACGATCCAGACCGGCAGGAACCGGTCCAGGGTGGACAGACGGGCGACGACGTCGCCGCGGTTCGTCGTGGAGCTCATCGGGTCGCCCGCGCGACGCTCCGGCCGGTGGCGCTCGGGGCGAGGACGCCCGCGAGGCGGCCGAGGACGTCGGGCAGGACCCGGTAGTAGATCCACGTCCCGCGTCGTTCCCCGGCGATCAGGCCGGCCTCGCGCAGCACCCTGAGGTGATGGGAGATCGTCGGACCGGACAGCTCGAACACGTCGGTCAGGTCGCAGACGCACGCCTCGCCCCCGGCGTGGGAGGCGATCAACGACAGCAGCCGCAGCCGCACCGGGTCGCCCAGCGCCTTGAACACCCGGGCGAGGTCCGCGGCCTGCCCGCCGGACAACGGCTCGGCCACCAGCGGGGAGCAGCACTCGGGACCTTGCTTCGACATCCCTCTATCTTGACAACCATCGAATCAGCGACGCAACCTCTGTTTCGACAGTCGTCGAGACAAGGAGGGGCCATGTCCCGTGTACAGCTCGCCCTGCGGGTGCCGGACCTGGAGAGCTCGATCGCGTTCTACCGGTCGCTGTTCGGGACCGGACCGGCCAAGCGCCGCCCCGGCTACGCGAACTTCGCCGTCGCCGATCCGCCGTTGAAGCTGGTGCTGATCGAGGGCGAGCCCGGCCGGGCCACGGTGCTCGACCACCTCGGCGTCGAGGTGGAGGACACCGCCACGGTGCAGCGGGCCACCGGCCGGCTGTCCGGGCTGGGGCTGGTCACGCAGGTGGAGAACGACACCGTCTGCTGCCACGCCCGGCAGGACAAGGTGTGGGTGCACGGGCCGGGTGACGAGCCGTGGGAGGTCTACACGGTCACCGACGACTCCCCCGGGCACGGACCGGACGGCGGGACGGTGCCGGCGGCCGGCCCGGCCGGCGGTTGCTGCGCGGGCCGCTGATCCCCTCCTCCGACAGCCGGCCGAGCGGGTGAGCGCGGATCCCGGAGGCCCTGCAGCACACGGCGGCCGACGCTAGCCGGTCACCCCCGACGCCCGCCGCGCACGATGGTTGGCGACGTTGACCCGGTTCCCGCACAGACCGGGCATGCAGTAGCGGCGACGCCCCGCCCGGGTCGAGTCGATGAACGCCCCGACGCAGGTGGGCGCGCCACACTGCCGGAACCGCTGCTCGCCGAGGGCCTGCACGACGCCGAGGATCCCGACCCCGCAGACGAGCGCGAGGGCGTCGTCGATCCCGCCTCCCGGGGCGAGCTCCACCGCCCATCGATCGGCACGACCGCCGGGGACCAGCGTCAGCGCCCCGGCGGAGGCGGTCAGCGCGGTCGCGCCCGCGACGAGGCGCTCCCGCTCCGGGACGTCGATCAGTCCCCGCACGACGTAGCGCAGCGACTGCACCGCCCCCAGCCGGCGGTCGTCGGCCGCGCGCGCGAGCTCGCCGAGCCCGGACGGCCGCCCCGGATCGGCCGGGTCGGCCGCCGTGCGGTCGAACTCGTCGGCGAAGCCGACCAGAGCGTCGAGGTCGCCGAGGTGATCCGGCCCCTGCCACACCTCGGGCGTCGTGTTGGCCAGCTCGGTCGCCACGGTGGCAGCGAACGCGTAACCGTCAAGAAGCACTTGCATGCCTTACGCTCCCCGGCCTAGGCTCCGTTCAATCGAACTTTACCCCTTACAGCATGGAGTCGAGCATGGCACCGACCGGCATCGACGTGATCGTGTTCGACGTGCTGGGGACGCTGGTGGACGAGGCGACGGGCCTGCGCAGCGCCATCGAACGGTGCGCTCCGGGCGCCGATCCCACGACGGCGGCCGGGCTCGTCGCCGTCTGGCAGGAGTACGTCGCGGCCGAGCAGGAACGCATCGTCGCCGGTGACCGCGCGTTCGCCCCGAGCAGCGTCCTGGACGCCGAGGCCGCGGCCGTCGTGGCCCGACACGCCGGGATCGACGATCCCGGACCGCTGCAGCTCCTGGCCGCGGCCTCGACACGGCTCCCGCCGTGGCCCGATTCGGCGCGGGGACTGGCCCGTCTGGCCGAACGACGTCCCGTGATCGGCCTGTCCAACGCCGACCGGTCGACGCTGCTGCGGCTCGACGCCCACGCCGGACTGCGCTGGCACCTGGCCCTGTCCGCCGAGGACGCCGCGACCTACAAGCCGCACCCGGCCGTCTACCGGCTCGCGCTCGCCGCCGCAGCGGTCGAACCCGACCGTGTTCTCATGGTCGCCGCGCACGCCTGGGACCTGCGCGGCGCGGCGGCGCTGGGCATGCGGACCGCCTACGTCGAACGCCCGGTGGGCGATCCGCCGACCGGCGCGGACCGCTTCGACCTGCACGCGGCCGGCCTGGCCGACCTGGCCGACCGGCTCTGACCGACCAGGAGGACCGCCCGTGATCGTCACCTTCGCCTTCACCCGACTGTCCGTGGACGTCCGGCGGTGGTTCGAGATCGGCCCCGACGCGACGATGGAGCGCGGTGCGCGGGTCGAGCTCCGGCTCCTCGAACCCCAGCCGCACCGCGGCACCGAGTCGGCCTCCCAGCGGTCCGTCGCCGACAACACGTTCTGGCGGGCCGACCTGTTCGACCGCCTCGACCAGCCGGGACGGTGGGCCGCGGCCCACTACCACCCGTCGTTCGACGGCGTCGAGCCCAGTGACCGGGTCTGGTCACCGGAGCTGACCGCCGACCCCTGGGGCTGGCTGTCCGATCAGCTGCTGCACGTCGAGGACCGGTTCCGCGCGGCCGGGCTCGATCCGGCGCTCGCCCGCTACGACCTCGACGACCTGCGGGCCGTCGCGCCCCGGATCGTGGCCTGCGCCCGCGAGTTCGGACCCGAGCAGACCATGACCCGCGACGACGACTTCCGGCTGACCCGGGACGCCGCCGAGCGCGTCCGCAGGATGATCGACCTCGTCCCGCCGGGCGTCCCGGTGGATCGCGAGTACCTGCGGCCGTGGATCGAGCAGCCCGGCTGAGCCACGGCGCGACGTCGGCCGCGCCGCCGCCGGACCGGAAGAATCGCGTCGCCGGAAAGCATTCCCGGCATCGGGACCGCGCGCCCGTCCGGACACCCGGTGAAATCGACCGGATCGACGGGTCCCGTCCGTATCGACACGGTCGATCCCGGGCCGGGACCGGGCCGCGATCGCCGACCGGAACGGTCCGGGCCACCGCCGGACGCCCGGCCGCCCGCCGCCCCGCCGGCTGCGGCGCGCCGCGCCCGATCATGCCCCCCACCAGCACATCCGTCGGACCGGGCCCGGGCAGGACCGGCCCCCGTGGCACCGGCGCAGGTGCTGCCGAGCCGGAACGCCCGTCCTCCCGGGACACGACCGGCCATCGTGGACCGCAGGGCATTCCGCGCGTTCCGCGACACGATTCCGGAAACGGGGACCCGAAAGGTCGCCGGACAATGCCCGACGAACCGGCCATTCGCTTCCCGGTCGAGTTCGCCCGTGCTAGGTTGACGCCTCCGCCCGGCGCGTGTGCGGGACTCCGGACAGACCCCCCAACGGTTCGAGGAGAAGATCGGTGTCCCTGCGAACGGCGCAGACCATCGCCTATCCGTCACCCGCCTCCCGCCCCCGGCGACGCAACGCCGAGCCGACCGCCCCGCACGTGATCGTGCTGTTCGGGGCCACCGGTGACCTGGCCAAGCGCAAGCTCCTCCCGGGTCTGGCCTACCTCGCCGAGTCGTCGCTGGCTCCCGACGTGCGCATCGTCGGCACCGCGATGGAGGACATGCCCGTCGAGGAGTTCCGCGATCTCGCCAAGAGCGCCATGCACGACTTCGGCGTCCACAAGCTGACCGACGAGGCCTGGGCCCGGTTCGCCCAGCGGCTCAGCTACGTCGGCACCGGCGCGGGCCCCGAGGGCCTCGCCGCGGCGGTCGCCACCGCCGAGGCGGAGCTCGGGGAGGGGGCGCGCCGGCTGCACTACCTGTCCGTCCCCCCGAAGGCCGCGCAGAACGTGATCACGATGCTGCACGAAGCTGACCTGGTGGACCGCTCCCGGGTCGTCATGGAGAAGCCGTTCGGCCACGACCTGCGCAGCGCCATCGAGCTCAACGACCACGTCCACGAGGTGTTCGACGAGTCGCAGGTCTTCCGCATCGACCACTTCCTCGGCAAGGAGGCCGCGCAGAACATCCTCGCGTTTCGCTTCGCCAACGGCCTGTTCGAGCCGATCTGGAACCGCAACTTCATCGACCACGTCCAGATCGACATCCCCGAGAAGCTCGGTCTCGACCAGCGCGCGGACTTCTACGAGTCCACCGGCGCGTACAAGGACATGGTCGTCACCCACCTCATGCAGGTGATGGCGTTCGTCGCGATGGAACCGCCGACGGCCCTGGAGCCGCGCGCCATCAGCGAGGAGAAGAACAAGGTCTTCCGCTCGATGCTGCCCATCCACCCGCACGAGGTCGTCCGCGGCCAGTACGGCGGCTACCGCGAGGAGCGCGGCGTGTCGCCCGACTCCGACACGGAGACCTTCATCGCGCTGCGCGTGGGCCTGGACAACTGGCGCTGGGCCGGGGTGCCGTTCTACCTCCGCACCGGCAAGCGCATGGCGGAGGGCCAGCGGATCATCTCGATCGCCTTCAAGGAGGCCCCGCGGACGATGTTCCCGCAGGGCTCGGGCGTCGGGGAGGCCGGGCCGGACCACCTCACGTTCGACCTCGCCGACTCGTCGCGGGTGTCGCTGTCGTTCTACGGGAAGCGGCCCGGGCCGGGCATGCGGCTGGAGAAGCTGTCGATGCAGTTCTCCACCCAGGAGACCGAGACCGCGGGCGACGTCCTGGAGGCCTACGAGCGGCTGATCCTCGACGCGATGCGCGGCGACCACACCCTGTTCACCACCGCCGAGGGCATCGAGTCCCTGTGGGAGCGGTCGCAGCCGCTGCTGGACGACCCGCCCGTCGTCAAGCGCTACCCGCCGGGCACCTGGGGGCCCAACTCGATCCACCAGCTCATCGCGCCGAACATGTGGCGGCTGCCGTTCGAGCGGGCCTGGCGCGAGACGAAGTAGCGGGTACCGGGCCCGTCCCGGTCGGCCCGGTGCCGGCTGCGTGACGTCGGGATCACCCCGCGGTCAGACCGGCGGCCAGTTCCGCAGCGCGGTGTCGGCGACCTCCTGCAGCTCCGCCCGCGACGCCCCGCCCGCCGCCTGCACGGCGATCCCGTTCGCCACGGTCATGACGTAGCGGGCGAGCCGCCGCGGGTCCGCGCCCGCGGGCAGGTCGCCCTCGTCGACCGCCCGCCGGAAGCGCTCCGCGAGCCGCACCTCGGCGGCGGTGCGCCACTCGACCAGCGCGTCGTGGATCGGGCGGCCCGCCTCGCCGGACACCAGCGAGCCCTGGACACCCAGGCAGCCGGCCGGTGCGTCGGGACGGGTGGTGGTCCGGACCGAGCCGTTCAGGAACGCCGTCGCCACCGCCTGCGCGGTGGGCTCGGTCAGCGCCAGCTCCCCGTACGACGCGGGCCCCTCGGTGTAGCGGTCCAGGGCCCTGCGGAACAGCTGCTCCTTGTTGCCGAAGGCCGCGTACATGCTGGTCCGGGTGATGCCCATGGCCGCGGTCAGGTCGGCGAGGCCGGCGCCCTCGTAGCCCTTCTCCCAGAACACGAGCAGCGCACGTTCGAGCGCCTCGTCGGCGTCGAACCCGCGGGGCCGGCCGACGGGGGCCTTCTTCGCACCGGTCACGGCACCCAGACTACTCGTTCTGTATCAGCCGGTACCGAAGTGCTACGGTCATTTCAGTACCAGTCGGTACTGAAGCAGCGGGAGAGGGTGGCATGGGACAGCTCGAGGGCCGGACGGCCGTGGTGACCGGCGGCAGCAGCGGGATCGGCCTGGCGGCCGCCCGGCGGTTCGCCGCCGAGGGCGCGCACGTGTTCGTCACCGGCAGGAACGAGGCCGAGCTGGACGCGGCCGTCGAGACGATCGGCCCGGCCACCGGGGTGCCGGGCGACGTCGCCGACCTGGACCATCTCGACCGGCTCTACGCCGCGGTCCGGGAGCGGGGCGACGGCCTGGACGTCGTGTTCGCGAACGCCGGGACGGCGGAGTTCCTCCCGCTCGGCGAGATCACCGAGGAGCACGTCGACCGGATCTTCGACGTCAACGTGCGCGGCACGCTGTTCACCGTGCAGAAGGCGCTGCCACTGCTCAACGACGGCGCCTCGGTGATCGTGAACTCCTCGACCCGGGCCGACGACGGCGTCGAGACGTTCGGCACCTATGCCGCCAGCAAGGCCGCCCTGCGCTCCTTCGTCCGCACCTGGGCGAACGAGCTGAAGGGCCGCGGCATCCGGGTCAACGCCGTCTCCCCGGGCACCATCGACACCCCGGCGGTCGCCGAGCTGGTCGGCGCGGAGCGCGCCGAGCAGGCGCGGGCCGGCTTCGCGGCGAAGGTGCCGCTCGGCCGCGCCGGCACCGCCGACGAGGTCGCCGACGCCGTCGCCTTCCTCGCGTCCGCGCAGAGCAGCTTCGTGCTCGGCGCGAACCTCTACGTCGACGGCGGCGAGAAGCAGCTCTGACCCGGACGACGAGAACAGGAGACCGTATGGAACTCGGACTGCACATCGCCGACTTCACCTGGAACGGCGGCGCCGCGGCGCTCGGCCCCGCGCTCGCCCGGCACGCCCGGGACGCGGAGGCCGCGGGCGTCAGCCGGATCACCGTGATGGACCACTTCTGGCAGCTCGGCGGCGACGTCGGCCTCGGCCCGTTCGAGAACGACATGCTGGAGGCGTACACCACGCTCGGCTTCCTCGCGGCGGCCACCGAGCGGGTGCGACTGCACACGCTCGTCACCGGCGTCACCTACCGGGAGCCGGCCCTGGTCGCGAAGCAGATCTCCACCCTGGACGTGCTGTCCGGCGGCCGCGCCGGACTGGGCATCGGTGCCGCCTGGGCCGCCGACGAGTCCGCAGGACTGGGCTTCGGCTTCCCGCCGACCCGGGAGCGGTTCGAACGGCTCGAGGAGGCGATCCGGATCTGCCTGCAGATGTGGTCGGACTCCGACGATCCGTTCACCGGCGAGCACTACCGGCTCGGCCGCACCCTGAACGTGCCGCAGGCCCTGCAGCGGCCGCACCCGTACCTGCTGATCGGCGGATCCGGCGAGAAGCGCACGCTGCGGCTGGTCGCGCAGTACGCCGACGCCTGCAACATCGCCGCGACGCCGGAGTCGGCCCGCAAGCTCGACGTGCTGCGGGCGCACTGCGACGCGGTCGGGCGCGACTACGACGACATCGAGAAGACCGCGATGATCGGGATCGACCCGGACACCACCGCCGACGACGTGGTCCGGGCCGCGTCGGCGCAGCGCGAGCTGGGGTTCAGCACGGTGTACGTGTTCGCCCGGCGGATCCCGGAGCCGGGGCGGATCGTCGACGTCGTCGGGGCCGCGGCGGGCGAGCTGGGCTGAGCCTGCCGGCGCGGCGGCTCCACCGCACCCGGGCCGGGCGCTGAGCCGCTAGCCGGACCGCGCGTGCAGTCCCCCGTCCACCGGCAGCAGGCAGCCGTTGACGTAGGCGGACTCGTCGGAGGCCAGGAACAGGGCCGCGTTCGCCACGTCGGCGGCGCGGCCCATCCGGCCGGTCGGGCTGAGGGCGTCCCGGGCCGCCCGCACCTCCTCGGCGGTCCGGTCACCGGCGAGCTCGCGGTAGACGAGCGGGGTGTCGACCAGCCCGGCGAGGATCGCGTTGGCCCGGATCCCGCGGTCCGCGTACTGCACGGCGAGGGTGCGGGTCAGCTGGTTCACCCCGGCCTTCGCCGCCGCGTAGGCCGGGTACGGGTAGCCGGTCCAGCGGATCGACGCCAGCGACGAGACGGTGACGATGGCGCCGCCGCCGCGGGCGATCAGCTGCGGCAGCGTCTCCCGGCAGCAGACGAACACGCTGTCCAGGTTGACCGCGATCGCGCTGCGCCACTGGTCGAGCGTGATGTCCTCCGGACCGCCGAGCAGGGTGGCTCCGACGTTGTTGTGCACGATGTCGATGCCGCCGAACTCGCCGACCGTCTCGGCGACGGCGGCGGCGACCTGCTCCGGGTCGGTGACGTCGGCGTCGAGCGCGAGCGCGTCGCCGCCGGCCCGGAGCACGTCGTCGGCGGTGCGCTCGGCGGCGCACGGATCCCGGTCGACGACGGCGACCCGGGCGCCGTGCCGGGCGAACGTCAGCGCCGTGGTGTGCCCGATCGCCGCGACCCCGGCGGGCGGCTGCGCCGCGGCCCGGCCGCCGCCGAACACGATCGCCACCCGCCCCGCCAGCCGGGTCACCGGTCCGCCTCGACCAGCAGCAGCTCGACGGTGACCGCCACCGGGCTCGCCGCCGGGTCGATCACCCCGCCGTGCACGACGCCGTCGGAGTCGACGGCGAGCGCGTGCAGCTCACCGGCCCCGGCGTCCGGCCCGACGACGCCGCGCACCGAGATCACCTCGGTGCACGGCCCGGCGGGCACCCGGGCCGCCCCCGGGAACACCGGGCCGACCAGGCTGCCGAGGGTGCCGCGCAGCAGGGCCCGCCGGAAGCCGGCGTCGGCGCAGATCCGGGTGGCGGCCACCAGCAGGTCCTCGCCGGGCCGCACCCGCGCGGTGACCGCCCGCGCCCCGTCCGCGGTCCCGGCGGCGGGTCGCGGGGTGAAGACCGGGAGCAGCGTCTCCGGGTCCTCCGCGCTCTCGTTGCGCACCCCGGCCAGCGGGAACACCAGCGCCTGCACGCCGGTCGCGCCGACCGTCGTCGCGGGCCAGAGGTGCCCGCCGAGCAGGGCCCCCGACCGGTCGATCCAGGCCAGGTGGGCGTGCGTGAACGGGGCGCCGTCGCGGGTCCAGGTCCCGGCCGCCCCGGCGACGACGGCTACCGGACCGGCCGAGGTGCGGGTCGCGCTGTAGTGCGCCGCGCGGCTGCCGTCGGTGCAGTACGCCGGGATGCAGTAGGACACCTCGCCGAGCGTCCCGCCGACCAGCTCGACCTGGGCCGCCGTGACGCCCAGGCGGTGCACCGCGTCCTGCAGCGCCGCGGCCAGCCCGGCCCCGGCCGGGAGGTCGACGGCGACCGCGCGGGTCCGGGCCGGCACCGCGGCGATCCGCTCGGCGGCGGCCGGGCCGGGATGGCGCAGCGGGGCGGGCGCGGTCACGACCGGCCCCCCGGTGCGCCGTCGGTCCAGCCCTGGTCGACCAGCCGCTCCCGGATCGTCCGCTTGACGATCTTGCCGTAGCCGGAGCGGGGCAGCTCCGGCCAGCGGACGTAGTGCCGGGGCAGCTTGTACCGGGCGATCCGCGGTTCCAGCCACTCGCGCAGCTCGGACTCGCCGGGCTCGTGGCCGTCGGCGGGCACCCAGACCGCGACCCCCACCTCACCCCAGGACGGGTGCGGCATGCCGAGCACCGCGACCTCGCCGACGCCGGGATGGGCGACGAGCTTCTCCTCGACGTCGCGCGGGTGCACGTTGGACCCGCCGGAGATGTACATGTCGGAGATCCGGCCGGTGAGGAACAGGTAGCCGTGCTCGTCGAACACGCCGATGTCGCCGGTGTGGAACCAGCCGTCCCGGAAGGCGGCGGCGTTCGCCTCGTCGTTGCCCAGGTAGCCGTGGCAGACCGCGGGACCGGCGACGCAGACCTCGCCGGGCTCGCCCGGCGCGGTCTCGGTGCCGTCCGGGCGGCGCAGCACCACCGCCATGCCGGTGCGGACCCGGCCGCAGGTGCCGAACTCGACGCCGTCCGGGCCGGGCCGGTCGTGCTCGTCCGGGCCGAGGACGGTGATGTTCCCGGTGACCTCGCCGAGGCCGTAGTACTGCACCAGCACGTCGCCGAGCACGGCGCGGGCGTGCGCCTGGTCGGCCGCGTACATCGGCGCGCCGGCGTAGACGACGTGCCGCAGGGCGGTGTGGTCGCGGGTGCGGGCGTCCGGGTGCTCGGCGAGCTTCTTCAGGATCGTCGGGACGGTGAACATGTTGGAGATCCGCTCGCGTTCCACCAGCTCCCACGCCTCGGCCGGGTCGAGCCCGGGTGCGGTGGTGAGCACCGAGCGGGCGCCCCGCGCGACCTGCGGGAGCAGGTGCACGCCGGCGCCGTGCGACAGCGGCGCGAGCACCAGCGAGGCGTCGTCCGCGGACAGTCCGGGCATCAGGTCGGCGATGTGGTTGGTGACCACGAAGCCCATCTGGTCGTGGGTGAGCACCGCGCACTTGGGGCTGCCGCTGGTCCCGGAGGTGAAGAAGTACCAGGCCGGGTCCCCGTTCCGGACGGGCGCGTCCGGCACCGGTGCGCCGGTGCCGTCCAGCGGGGCCACCGTCGCGACCGCGTCCGGGCCGGTCCCGGCGATCCACAGCGGTGCGCCGCGCAGCGGGCCGACGGCCTCGGCGACGGCTGCGGCGTGCGCGCGGTCGGCGTCGTGGCAGACCACCAGCGCCGGCCGGCAGACCCGGGCGATCACGGCGACGTCGGCCGGGGTCAGCCGGGCGTTGGTCGGTGCGACGACGCCGCCGGCCCGCCACACCGCGAACAGGGTCTGCACCAGCTCGATCTCGTTGGCGCTGTGCACCAGCACGCAGTCGCCGGGGCGCAGGCCGCGGGCGGTCAGCGCGGCCGCCAGCGCACTCACCGCGGCGTCCAGTGTGGACCAGGAGATCCGGTGCGCACCGCGCACGACGGCGTCGGCTTCGGGCAGCCGCCGCGCGGTCTGGGTGAGCAGCGTCGCCAGGTTCACCGCCCGCCGGTACGGCCCCGGCCCGGTCACCGGGCGGCCTCCAGCACCGAGGCGTAGTTGGCGACCGCCACCCCGCCCATGTTGAACACCGCGGCCCGGCCGACCCGGGGCAGCTGCATGTCCCCGGCCTCGCCGACGAGCTGCATCGCGGCCATCACGTGCTGGGACACCCCGGTCGCGCCGATCGGGTGCCCCTTGGCCTTGAGCCCGCCGGAGACGTTGACCGGCAGCACGCCGTCGCGCTCGGTGTAGCCGTCCTCCAGCAGCGTGCCGCCCTTGCCGGGCGGGGCCAGCCCGAACGCCTCGTACTGCAGCAGCTCGGCCTGGGTGAAGCAGTCGTGGGTCTCCAGCAGGTCCAGGTCGGCCGGACCGACGCCGGCCTCGGCGAGCGCGGCGTGGAAGGCGCGGCGGGCGCCGTCGAACTCGAGCGCGTCGGTGCGGGCGTCGATCGCCATCGCGTCGTTGGCCTGGGCCCGGCCCAGCCAGCGCACCGAGCGGCGGGCGGCGCGGGCGACGTCCGGCCCGGCGACGACGACGGCCGCGGCCCCGTCGGACACCATCGAGCAGTCGGTGCGCAGCAGCGGGTCCGCGACGACCGGGTTCCGCTCGGAGGCGACCGAGCAGAACTCGACGCCCAGGTCGCGGCGGACGTGCGCGTACGGGTTGTGCACCGCGTTGGCGTGGTTCTTCGCGGCGATCCGGGCGAGCGCCCGCCGCTGGTCGCCGTACCGCGCGGCGTACCGGCGGGCCAGCTCCGCGAAGATCGCGGCGAAGCTGCCGTGGTGCTCCTCGGTCCGCAGGTGGCCCGCGCTCAGCAGCGCCGCGCCGATCTCGTCGCCCGGGGTGGAGGTCATCTTCTCCGCGCCGACGACGAGTGCCGCCCTGGCCCGGCCGGACTCCACCGCGTCCAGCGCGGTGAACAGCGCCGCGCTGCCGGTGGCGCAGGCGTTCTCGGTGCGCACCGCGGGGATCGCGGCCAGCTCCGGGGTCCCGGCGCCGACGAGCGCGGCGTGGAAGCTCTGCCTGCCCAGCCCGGCCCCGAACACGCCGACGCTGATCAGGTCGATCGCCGAGGCGTCGATCCCGGCGTCGGCGAGCGCCGCCGACGCCACCTCGGCGGCGAGCTCCTCCACCCCGGGCGCGGCGAGCCTGCCGAACGGGGTGTGCGCCCAGCCGGTCAGCTGCGCTCCTGCGATCTGCGCTGTCATCGTCGACCTCCGTCGCGCGGACGGGCCCTGCTGCGACCCTGTCCCGATGGTGGCGACGGGGCCGCCCGGGACGGAACCTCGGGACGACGCGAAAACCCGGTGCCCGGTTCTCGTTCTGTCGAAAAGTGCTGGTGCAATGGACACATGACGGCGTGGGGCGGCGAGGCGGACGACATCCGGCTGCTCGTCGACGAGCTGGCCGAGCTGCTCGGCCGCTCGGTGGTCGTGAACGACCCGCTGGTCCGCCAGATCTACGGCAGCCGCCACTTCGAGGACGAGGACCCGGTCCGCATCCGCGCCGTGCTGCAGCACGAGATCGGCGCCGAGGTGACCGCGCACGTGCTCGACCAGGACATCCCGCACTGGCCCGGCGCCGGCCGGCTGCCCGGGGCACCGGCGCTGGGCCTGCTGCCCCGCTGGTGCGTCCCGCTGCGCGCCGACGGCGGGTTCCTCGGGACGATCATGGTGATCGACGCCGGGCAGACGCTCACCGGCACCGAGAAGGCCGCGATCGACGACTGCGCGCACGCGGTCGCGGACCTGCTCGCGGCCAGGGCCCAGGTCGCCGACGCCCGGCGCGGCGAGCGCGACCGGGCCCTGCGCGGCCTGTTCGGCGCCGACGACGGCGACCGCGAGGCCGCGGTGGAGACGCTGCGCGACAGCGGCTTCCCTGACCGGGCGCAGCTGGTCGCGATGGTCGTCGAGGTGACCAGCATGCGGCACTCCGACGCCCAGCTCGAGCTCGCGCTGCGGCACGCCCGCTCCACGGTCGAGGCGGCCGGCCGGACGCCCGGCCTCGGGCTGGTCACCGGCAGCCGGATCGAGCTCGTGCAGCACCGGCCGTCCGCGCCGGCGACCGGCGCGCTGCGGGAGACCGCCGGCCGCATCCGGCACGGGCTGGTCCGCGCACTCGGCCCGCAGGCCGGGATCGTCGCCGGGATCGGCTCGCCGGTCACCGCGCTGGCCCGGGTCCGGACGGCACACCGGCAGGCGGTCGTCGCGGTCCGGGCGGCGCGCCGGCTGCCCGCGCTCGACGGCGTCGCGGCCTGGGACGAGCTGGGCGGTGACGCCCCGCTGCTCTCGCTGCCCGACGACCTGCCCCCCGGCGCCCCGGCCGCGCGCGCCCTGCAGGCGCTCGACGCGCACGACGCCGGCCCCCGGCTGCGCGAGACGCTGCGCGCCTACCTGGAGCACGCCGGCTCCGCCCCGCGCACCGCGCGCGCCCTGAACCTGCACCGGACGTCGCTCTACTACCGGCTCAACCAGATCCGCGAGCTCACCGGCTACGACCTGGACTCCGGCGACGACCGGTTCGCCCTGCACCTGCAGTTGCGCATCGAAGCGCTCGCCCCACGGGCCTGAGCTGCGGTTTCCGACAGAACGATGAACAGCCGCCGCCGGTTCGCTACCGGTGGCGGTCGAACTGCTCCGGTGACCGCTCTCACACTCGGCACCAGCAGTGCAGCCGACCCGGTGAGGAACCGCCCCTGATGAGTGCAGCGCAGCCCGGCCCGTCCGTCCCGGTCGCGATCGTGACCGGCTCCCGGGGCGGCATCGGATCCGCCGTCGCCGCCCGGCTCACCAAGGACGGGTTCACCGTCGCCGGGTTCGACGTGACCGCCGCCGGCGAGCCGGCGACCGCGCTCGACCTGGCGCTCGACGTCGCCGAGCAGGCCGCGGTCCGGGAGAGCGTGGACCGGGTGGTCGCCGAGCTCGGCCGGCTCGACGTCGTCGTCAACTGCGCCGGGACCGGCCGCCGGACGTCGTTCGCCGCGACCACCCCCGACGAGTTCATGGCCGACGTCAGCTCCAACCTGCTCGGCACCTTCCTGGTCTGCCAGGCGGCGGTGTTCCCGCACATGCAGGCGGCCGGCGGCGGGCGGCTGGTGAACGTCGCGTCGATCTCCGGGAAGACCGGCGGCACCGGCCCGGCCTCCGTCGACGGCCGGCCCGGCCGCTCCGGGCCCGGCTACGCCGCGGCGAAGGCCGGCGTCATCAACCTGACCCGGTGGATCGCGCGCGAGGCGCGGCACACCGGCGTCACCGCGAACGTCGTCGCACCCGGGCCGATCGAGACCGCGATGACCGTCGGGCAGCACTACGACACGAGTGAGATCCCGCTGGGCCGGATGGGCCTGCCGGACGAGGTCGCGGACGCCGTGGCCTGGCTGGCGAGCCCGGGCGCCGGCTACGTGAACGGCACCGTCGTCGACGTCGACGGCGGGCTCGTCCGCGCCTGAACGGCCGGGCACGGGCAACTGAGATCGGGCAACGACGCCGAGAGAGGCACATCCCATGAGCACCTTCACCACGTCCGACGGCTGCGACCTGGACTACCGCGACGAGGGTTCCGGACCCCGCACCCTGGTGCTGCTGCACGGGTGGTCGCAGTCCCGGGCGATGTACGACCGGGTGATCCCGGCGCTGGCGCAGCACTACCGGGTGATCAGCTACGACCAGCGCGCGCACGGCGAGTCCGGCAAGCCCGCCCGCGGCGCCCGGATGGCCCGGCTCGCCCAGGACCTGCACGAGCTGCTCGACCACCTCGGCGTCGCGTCCGCCGACCTGGCCGGGCACTCGATGGGCTGCTCGGTGCTGTGGAGCTACCTGGACAACCACGGCAGCGGCCGGGTCGACTCGTTGATCGCGATCGACCAGCCCAGCGCCTGCACGGTGCTGCCGTGGATGACCCCGGAGGAGGGCACCGAGGCGGGTGCGATCCTCGGCTTCGCCGGCGCCGAGGAGTTCGCGAAGGGCCTGCTCGGTCCGGACTCGGACAGCGTGCGGCACGCGTTCCTGGTCTCGATGCTGACCCCCGACATCTCCGCCGACGACCTGGCCTGGCTCTACGCCGAGAACCTCAAGTTCCCGGCGCCGTTCGGCGCCCGGCTGCTGATCGACCACGTCATGCAGGACTGGCGGGACGTGCTGCCGTCGATCGACGTGCCGACCCTGGTGATCGGCGGCGAGGTCAGCCACGTCGCGCCGGTGTCGCAGGAGTGGATCCGGGACCGCATCCCGGGCGCCCGGCTGCGGGTGTTCACCCGGGCCGAGGGCGGCGGGCACTTCCCGTTCTTCGAGCAGCCCGGGCCGTTCGCCGAGGCGCTGATCGGGTTCCTCGACGCGCTGCCCGCGCCGCGCGGGGCAGCCGCGCCGAGCCCCGTCTGACTCCCCGCCGGCTCCCGTCCGGCTCCCGGGCGGCTCCCGGCCGGCGCCCGGGCGGCTCTCGTCCGGGCCCGGGTCCCGGGCAGGTCCCGGTCGGGTCCGGGTCCCGGCCGGATCAGGCGTCCGGGCGCGGCGGGGGTGCGCCCAGCGCGCGTTCCAGGACGGCGCGCAACCGCTCCGGATCGGGCGGCTCGTCGTCGAGCAGGATCGAGGCGCACAGCCCGTCGGCGGTCGCGATCAGCGCGGTGGCGGCGTGCGGGTCGTCGGTGCGGGTGCGGGCGATCTCGGCGACGAGCGCCCGCCAGCCGTGCGCGAGCCCGCGCAGCGCCGGGCGCCGGGCGGCCAGTGTGGACAGCTCGCGCTCGGCCAGCGCGCGGCCGCGGCCCGCCTCGGTGCCGGAGTCGGCGAGCAGCCGGGCGAGTCCGGTCAGCGGGTCCGCGCCGGAGTCCAGCGCCGCCCGCAGGATCCGCTCGTAGTCCCGGCCGACCTCGGTCAGCGCGGCGACCAGCAGGTCGTCGAGGGTGGCGAAGTAGTAGGTGGCGAGGCTGGTCGGGGTGCCCGCCTCGCGGGCGACGCTGCGGTGCGTGACGCCGGCGGCGCCGTCCCGCGCGACCACCCGCAGGGTCGCCGCGATCAGCTCGGCGCGGCGGCGCTCCCCACGCGCGCGGCGCCCGTCGGACGGCATCTCGGTGCCCGGCACGCAACCCCCTCTCCTCGGCGCGCCCCACGCTATCGGCCGGGCCCCGCCGCCCCGGCGAGATGCGCACCAGCGCGAATAGTCGATCTTTCCGGAACGCTCAGCTGCATCTCGACGGTTCGGGACGGCCGGCCGGGGCGACCCGGCGCAGCGTCAGGAGGGCGAGGAGGGCGAGCGTGGCGACGGCGACCCCGGTCGCGGCGCCGACCACGCCCAGCCCGGCGGTCTGGGCGTGGCGGGCGGCGTCCAGGGCGGCCGGCGGCAGGTCGGCGGCGACCGCGCCGGCCAGGCTCGCCGCAGCGTCGCCGTCCAGCCCGGCAGCGCCGTCCAGCCCAGCGGCGCCGTCCAGCCCGGCGGCGCCGTCCAGCCCGGCAGCGCCGTCCAGCCCGGCAGCGCCGTCCAGCCCGGCGGCGGCGGGCAGCGTCGCGCGGTAGACGGCGTTCGCGACGCTGCCGAGCACCGCCACCCCGACCGCGATGCCGAGCTCCTGCACGGTCTCCGACATCGCCGCCGCCGATCCGGCCCGGTGCGCCGGCGCGCTGCCGACGACCAGATCGGTGCCGAGCGCGGCCACCGCGCCGAGCCCGAGATAGACCAGCGCGAACGCGGACACCACCAGGCCGGTGTTCCCCGGGCCGTCGACGGCGGCGAACAGCAGGTGGCCCACCGCGGAGGCGGCCAGCGTCGCGGCGACGACGACGCCCGGCCGGATCCGCCGGGCCAGCAGCGGGGCGCCGATCGCCGCGACGAACATGGCGAGCGCCGGCGGCGCCATCCACAGGCCCGCGGTGAGCGGGGAGTACCCCTCCACGAACTGCAGGTGCTGGGTGACCAGGTACATCGCGCCGCCCACGCCGACCAGCGCGACGAGCAGTACCAGCAGTGCGGCACCGAACGCGGGCACCCGGAACAGCCGCAGGTCGAGCAGCGGATCGTCCAGCCTGCCCTGCCGCCGGACGAACAGCACCGCGAACAGCGTCCCCGCCGTCGCCGCGGCCACCGTGCGGGCGTCGACGCCGGCCGCCGCCCCGTGCTTGACCGCGTAGACCAGCGGCAGGATCGCGAGCAGCGACAACGCGACGCTGGTGGGATCGAGGCGTCCGGCGGCGGGATCGCGGTACTCCGGCAGCAGCAGCGGGGCCGCCACCAGCACGACCACCACGACCGGGATCGCGAGCAGGAACACCGACCCCCACCAGAAGCGCTCCAGCAGCAGGCCACCGGCCAGCGGCCCGAGCGCCATCCCGAGCGCGAACATGGTCGCCCAGACGCCGATCGCCAGGCCGCGCTGCCGCACGTCGGTGAACATGTTCCCGATCAGTGCGAGCGTCGAGGGCATCAGCGTCGCACCGGCGACGCCGAGCGCGGCGCGGGCGGCGATCAGCATCTCCGCGGAGGTCGCGAACGCCGCGGCGACCGAGGCGGCGCCGAACGCGACGAGCCCGATCATCAGCAGCCGGCGCCGCCCGGTGCGGTCCCCGAGGGTGCCCATCGTGATCAGCAGTCCGGCGATCATGAACCCGTACACGTCCATGATCCACAGCGCCTGGACGCTGCTGGGCCGCAGATCCAGCGACAGCTCCGGGAGTGCCAGGTACAGCACGGTGACGTCCAGCCCGAGCAACGCGGTGGGCAGCGCGAGCACGGCCAATCCGATCCACTGACGGGGACCGGCCCGGACGACGGCGGGTGGTGGTGGCACGCGGGGCTCCAGCCATAAGCTTGAACGATCGTACTAGTTGTACCATCGTTCTACTTGCTGGAGCCACCGCCGCGGGTCACCTCCCGGCGGTGCCGAACGCGGCGAGCGCCACGTCCTGCCAGCGCTCCCACTCCGCGAGCTGGGCCAGGTACTGCTCGCGGACCGGCTCGAAGGACCGGCCGAAGAAGACCCGCAGCGGCGGATCGTCGGCGTCGACCACCGCGAACAGCGCGGGCACCGTCGCCGCCGGGTCGCCGATCTCGAACGCCACCGGATCGGACCGCAGGTGCTCGTAGGCCGGCAGCGGGGCGCTGCGCCGGGCGCCGATCTCCAGCCAGCCGGTCTCGTACGGGCCGGGCTCGATGTTGGTCACCCGGATCCCGGATCCCTCGATCTCCTGGACCAGCGACTGGACCAGACCCTCCACCGCCCACTTCGACGCGTGGTAGGCCCCGATCCCCGGGAACGCCCGGACGCCGCCCTCGCTGGTCACGGTCAGCAGGTGCCCGGAGCCCTGCGCGCGCAGCACCGGCAGGGTGGCCTGGAGCACCCACAGCGCGCCGAAGAAGTTCGTCTCCAGCTGGGCGCGGATGTCCGATTCGGTCAGCTCCTCGACGGCGCCGAAGTGCCCGTAGCCGGCGTTGTTGACCACGACGTCGATCCGGCCGAAGTGCTCGGCCGCCCGCCGGACGGTGTCGAACACCGCGTCCCGGTCGGTGACGTCGAGCGGGAGCGGGAGGAACGCGTCGCCGTACGTGGCGGCCAGGTCGTCGAGGGTGCCGACGTCGCGGGCGGTGGCGACCACCCGGTCGCCGCGGCGCAGCGCCGCCTCGGCCCACAGCCGGCCGAAGCCGCGGGACGCGCCGGTGAGGAACCAGGTCGTGTGCGTGTCGGTGTTCATGGGATCCAGCCTGCAAGCGCCCGAGCCATGCGACAAGCGACTGTTCTGCACGACAGCCATGCGCAGAACGCATACGATCGACGCATGGCGGAGCTGACGCTGGTCGGGTTGCGGGTGCTGCGCGAGGTCGCCCGGCAGGGCTCGTTCAGCGGGGCGGCGACGGCGCTGGGCTACACCCAGTCCGCGGTGTCCCGGCAGGTCGCGTCGACGGAGGCGGCCGCGGGCGGGGCGCTGTTCGAGCGGCTGCCGCGCGGGGTGCGGCCGACCGCGGCGGGCGAGGTGCTGGTCCGCCGGGCCGATCGGGTGCTCGGCGAGCTGGACGGCGCGCTGGCCGAGCTCGCCGGCGTCCGGGACCGGCTGGCCGGGCGGCTGGTGGCCGCGGCGTTCCCGACCGCGGCCGCGGTGCTGCTGCCCCGGGCGATCGCCCGGCTCGCGGCCCGCAACCCGCAGCTGCGGGTCGACCTGCAGGAGGCCGCCACCCCGGTGCAGCTGCGCAGGCTGCGGGCCGGCCGGATCGAGGTCGCGTTGATCGCGCGCGGCGAGGGCCTGCCGGAGGTGGACCTCGACGGCCTGCACCACGAACCGGTGCAGGTGCCGCGCGGGCCGGGCATCGCGGTCGCCGCCGACCACCGGCTGGCCGGGCACGACGTGGTCGACGTCGCGGAGCTCGCCGGTGAGACCTGGGTGGTCGGCACCGGGCCCGCCGGGGAGCCGCAGTTCGGGCCGTGGCCGGGACTGGAGCGGCCGCGCACCGGGCCCGAGGTGCGGCACTGGGCGACCCGGTTCGGGCTGGTCGCGGCCGGCTTGGGCATCACCCTGGTCCCCGGCCTGGCCGCCGACTCGGTCCCGCACGACGTGCGCTGGCTGCCGGTGCACGACCCGGCCGGGGTACCGGACCGGTCGCTGCGGGTGGTGACCGCACCGTCGCCGTCCGGGGCGGCCGCCGCGCTGGTCAGGACGGTGCACGCGGAGGCCGCCCGGCTGCTGCCCCGGTGACCGCGCCGACCGGACGTTCCCGACATACCGTGACCGGGTGACCCGACGACAGACGCCCGACCGGGCCTACTGGCTGGTCGAACCCGGCCGCGGCGAGATCCGCGACGTCGAGCTGCCCGACCCCGGACCGGACGACGTCGTCGTCCGCACCCTGCACACCGGGATCAGCCGCGGCACCGAGGGACTGGTGCACCGCGGCGGGGTCCCGCCCGCCGAGTACGACCGGATGCGCGCCCCGTTCCAGGAGGGCACGTTCCCCGGCCCGGTGAAGTACGGGTACCTCAACGTCGGCGTCGTCGAGCAGGGCCCGCCCGGGCTGCTCGGCCGCACCGTGTTCTGCCTCTACCCGCACCAGACCCGCTACGTCGTCCCGGCCACGGCGGTGGTGCCGGTCCCGGACGACGTGCCCGCCGGCCGCGCGGTGCTGGCCGGCACCGTGGAGACCGCGGTGAACGCGCTGTGGGACGCGGCGCCGCTGATCGGCGACCGGGTCAGCGTGGTCGGGGCCGGCCCGGTCGGCTGCGCCGTCGCCGCGCTGCTGGCCCGCTTCCCCGGCGTCGACGTCGAGATCGTGGATGTCCAGCCGTCCCGCTCACCGATCGCCGAGCGGCTCGGCGCCGGGTTCGCACTGCCCGCCGACGCCCGCACCGGCCGCGATCTGGTCGTGCACACCAGCGGCACCGGCGACGGCCTGAGCCGCTCGCTGGAACTGCTCGCCGACGAGGCCACGGTGCTGGAACTGAGCTGGTACGGCGACCGCCCGGTCACCGTCGCGCTCGGCTCGGACTTCCACTCGCGCCGCCTGGCGATCCGCTCCAGCCAGGTCGGCGCCGTCGCCCCCGCCCGGCGCGGGCGGCGCAGCCACGCCGACCGCCTGGCCGTCGCGCTCGGGCTGCTCGCCGATCCGGTCTTCGACGGCCTCGTCACCGGCGGTGTCCGGTTCGAGAATCTTCCCGCCGCACTGGACCGGATCGTGGCGGGCGGTGAACAGGACGCGCTCGCCATCCGTGTGGACTACGGGGAGCCCCCGACATCCCCGTGAGGAGACTGCATGTTCAGCATCACCGTCCGTGACCATTTCATGATCGCGCACAGCTTCCGTGGAGAGGTGTTCGGACCCGCACAGCGGCTGCACGGCGCCACCTACGTGGTGGACGCGACGTTCCGCCGCCGCGAGCTCGACGACGACGGCATCGTCGTCGACATCGGCCGGGCCACCGAGGAGCTGAAGGCGATCCTGGGCGAGCTCGACTACCGCAACCTGGACGAGGAGCCCGCGTTCGCCGGCGTCAACACCTCCACCGAGTTCCTGGCGAAGGTGGTCGCCGACCGGCTCGCCGAGCGGGTGCACGCCGGCGCGCTCGGCGAGGGTGCGCGCGGGCTGGCCGGGCTGGCCGTCTCGCTGGGCGAGTCGCACGTGGCATCGGCCGCCTACGAGCGGGACCTGTGACGGCGGGCCCCGGGAGGTTGGGCAGCGCGGACCCGGTGCACCTGCTGGTCCCCGGCGACGTCGACGACCCGCTGCGGCCGAGTGGCGGCAACGCCTACGACCGGCGGGTCCGCGACGGCCTGCGCCGGGCCGGGCGGCCGGTGCACCAGCTGACGCTGCCCGGCGACTGGCCGGAGCCCGGGCCGGCCAGCTCCGCCCGGCTGGCCCGCGAGCTGGCCGCGCTGCCGGACGGCGCCACCGTGCTGCTCGACGGCCTGGTCGGCTGCGCGGCGCCCGCCGTCGTGCTGCCGCAGGCCGCGCGGCTCGACGTCGTCGTGCTCGTCCATCTCCCGCTCGGCGAGGAACCGGGCTCCCCCGCCGGGCTCCCGGAGCGGGAGGCGCAGGTGCTGCGCGCGGCCCGGGCGGTCATCGCGACCAGCCGGTGGACCGCGGACCGGCTCGCCGGGCGGCACGGGCTCGATCCGGCGACGGTGCACGTCGCCGTCCCGGGCACCGACCCGGCCGAGCTCGCGCCGGGCACCGACGGCGCGGGCGGCCTGCTCAGCGTCGGCTCGCTCGGCCCCACCAAGGGCCACGACCTGCTCGTCGACGCGCTCACCGAGGTGCGCGGGCACGACTGGCGGTGCCGGATCGTCGGCCCCGAACGGCGGCAGCCCGGGTTCGGCGCCGCGCTGCGCCGCACGCTCGGCGAGCGCGGCCTGGACGGCCGGATCACCCTCGCCGGGGCCCGCGCCGGGGCCGCGCTGGACGCCGAGTACGCGGTCGCCGATCTGCTCGTCGCGCCGTCCCGGGTGGAGTCCTACGGGATGGTGGTGACCGAGGCACTGGCCCGCGGGATCCCGGTGCTCGCCAGCCGCACCGGCGGTCTGCCGGACGCGCTCGGCACGGCCGCGGCACCGGAGCTGCTGGTGCCGCCGGGCGATCCGGCCGGGCTGACCGCCGCGCTGCGCCGCTGGCTGACCGATCCGGACCTGCGGGAGCGGGCCCGCGGGCTCGCCCGTGCCCGCCGGGACACCCTGCCCCG
The DNA here is from genome assembly GCF_039526905.1 of Pseudonocardia kongjuensis. Taxonomy (NCBI): domain Bacteria; kingdom Bacillati; phylum Actinomycetota; class Actinomycetes; order Pseudonocardiales; family Pseudonocardiaceae; genus Pseudonocardia; species Pseudonocardia kongjuensis. The sequence continues at coordinate 68,996 of NZ_BAAAJK010000003.1, forward strand.
CTGGGACGACACCGTCGCCGCGGTGCACGCGGCGCTCACCGCCCACCGGCCGGCGGCGCTGCGATGAGCGCCGCCGCCGGCGTGCTGCTGCGGATCGCGGTCACCCTCGCCCTGCTCGCCCTGCTCGCCACCCAGCTCGGCACCGCCGAGCTGCTGCACGGGCTGCGCTCGCTCACCCCCGCGGTGCTCGCGGTGGCGCTGCTGCTCGGCCTCGCCGCGACCGTCTGCACCGCGCTGCGCTGGTACGTGGTGGCCCGCGGGATCGGCGCACCGGTGCCGCTGGGCACCGCCGTCGCCGACACCTACCGGGCGCAGCTGCTCAACTCGGTGCTGCCCGCCGGGATGCTCGGCGACGCGCACCGGGCCGTCGCGCACGGCCTGCCCACCGCGGGCGGCCGGGCCGGTTTCCGCGCCGTCGTGCTGGAGCGGGCCGGCGGCCAGGTCGTGGTGCTGCTGGGCTGCCTGGCCCTGCTCGCCGTCGTCACCGGCCATCCGAGTGCGCTGCTGGTGCCGGTGCTGCTCGCCGCGGTCGTCGCCGTGCTGTACCGGACCCGGACCGGGCCGGGCGCGCAGCCGGGCCTGCGCGGCTGGCTGGACGACGTCCGCGTCGTCCTGCTGTCCCGCGACCGCGGCCCGGCCGTGGTGATCCTGTCGCTGACCGGGCTCGGCTGCCACCTGGCGCTGTTCGTCGTCGCCGCCCGCACCGCCGGGGTGGACGCCCCGCTCCCGGTGCTGCTGCCGCTGCTGGTGTTCGGCCTGCTCGCGATGGCGATCCCGCTCAACGTCGGCGGCTGGGGCCCCCGCGAGGGCGTCACCGCCGGGATGTTCGGCGCGGCCGCGCTGGACCCGGCCGCCGGGTTCGCCACCGCGGTGCTGTTCGGCCTGCTGAGCCTGGTCGGCTCCCTGCCCGGCGCGCTCACGCTCACCCGATCGTGGCGGGGTCATGCTGTGCTGCGCACCGACACCGTCCCCGACCGGAGGGCACCATGACCGGTACCGCCACCACCGCCGAGTCCGTGGCCGCCGAGCTGGTCGGGGCGTTCCGCACGCACCCGGACCGCCCGCACGTCGTCCTCAAGTACGCGCAGACCCTGGACGGCCGGATCGCCGCCGTCGGCGGCGACTCCAAGTGGATCAGCTGCGAGCCCGAGCGGGCCGTCTCGCACGCCGTGCGGGCCCGCTGCGACGCCGTCGTGGTCGGCTCCGGGACGGCGGTGCGCGACGATCCGCGGCTCGACGTGCGGCTGGTGCCGGGCGCGTCCCCGCTGCGGGTGGTCATCGACAGCACGCTGCGCACCCCGTCCGGGGCGCAGCTGCTCACCGGGCCGCCGGACACCGTGCTGATCACCACGAACCGCGCCTCGGACGCCGACCGGGACCGGATCGGCCGGGCCGGCGCCGGGATCCGGGAGGTCCCGGCCGCACCCGGCGGCGTCGACCTGCCGGCCGCGCTGGCCGTGCTGCACGCCGACGGGATCCGCTCGGTGATGGTCGAGGGCGGCGCCCGGCTGCTGACCGCGCTGCTCGCCGCCGGCCTGGTCGACCGGGTCGTCGTCGGGATCGCGCCGCGGATCATCGGCACCGGGGTGGAGGCCGTCGGGGACCTCGGGGTGAACCGGGTCGCCGACGGGATCGCGCTGCGCCGCGCCTGCCTGCACTCGGTCGAGGACGACGTGCTCGTCGCCTACGACGTACTCGGGTGACCGGCCGCATGACCACGGCTCCGGCGGGTACGCGCCCGGCGTGGATCGGATGACCGAACGTGTCGACGCCGTCGTGATCGGGGCGGGCCACAACGGCCTGGTCGCGGCGAACCTGCTGGCCGACGCCGGATGGGAGGTGCTGGTCTGCGAGGCGGCGGACACCCCCGGCGGCGCGGTGCGCTCCGCCGAGATCACCGCGCCCGGCTTCGTGAACGACCTGGCCAGCGCCTTCCACCCGATGGGCGCGGCCTCCCCGGTGCTGCGCGACCTGGACCTGCCGGCGCACGGACTGCGCTGGCGGCACGCCCCGGCCGTGGTCGCCCATCCCACCCTGGACGGCCGCTGCGCGGTGCTGCACCGCTCGGTCGACGACACCGCCGCCGCGCTGGACGCCGACCATCCCGGTGACGGCGACGCCTGGCGGGCGCTGGCCGCCGACTGGGACCGGATCGGCGGCGACGTGCTGGAGGCGGCGCTGCGCCCGTTCCCGCCGGTGCGCGCGGCCGGGCGGCTGCTGCGCACCCTCGGCGCCGGGGACGCGCTGCGGCTGGCCCGGATGCTGGTGCAGCCGGTGGACCGGATGGCCCGCGAGCGGTTCGGCGGCTCGGCGGCGGCGCTGCTGCTGGCCGGCAACGCGCTGCACACCGATCTCGGCCCGGACTCGGCGGCCAGCGCCGCCTACGGGTGGCTGCTCACCATGCTCGGCCAGCAGATCGGGTTCCCGGTGCCGGTCGGCGGCTCGGGCGCACTGACCGACGCGCTCGTCGCCCGGCTGGCGACCCGCGGCGGGCGCGTCGAGTGCGGCCGGCCGATCAGCTCGGTGCTGGTGCACCGGGGCCGCGCCACCGGGGTGGCGGACGCCGCCGGGAACCGGATCGCCGCCCGGCGCGCCGTGCTGGCCGACGTCGACGCGCCCCGGCTGTACCGGGACCTGGTCGGCGAGGAGCACCTGCCCGCCCGGTTCGTCGCCGATCTCGACCGGTTCCACTGGGACTTCTCCACCGTCAAGCTGGACTGGGCGCTGGACGGGCCGGTCCCGTGGGCGGCGCCCGGCGCCCGCTCGGCGGGCACCGTGCACCTCGGCGCGGACGTCGACGGCCTGCGCCGCTACGCCGCCGATCTCACCTCCGGCCGGCTGCCCGAGGACCCGTTCCTGCTGTTCGGCCAGATGACGACGGCCGATCCGGACCGCTCACCGCCCGGCACCGAGTCGGCGTGGACCTACACCCACGTGCCGCGCGGCCTGGGCTGGGGGACCGACGACGTGCTGCGCTGGGCGGACCGGATGGAGCAGGTCGTGGAGGCGCACGCGCCCGGGTTCCGGTCGCTGATCCGGGCCCGCGCCGTCGCCGGGCCCGCGGACCTGGAGGCCCAGGACGCCAACCTGGTCGACGGCGCGATCACCGGCGGCACCTGCGCCCCGCACCAGCAGCTGGTGTTCCGGCCGGTCCCCGGGCTCGGCCGGGCCGACACCCCGATCGACCGGCTGTTCCTGTCCGGCGCGTCGGCGCATCCCGGCGGCGCCGTGCACGGCGGGCCGGGCGGGAACGCCGCCCGGGCCGCGCTCGCCGCGACCGGCCGGACCGGCCCGCTCTACCGCGGGGCGGTCCGGTTCGCGCACCGGCGGCTCTACGCCTGATCCGGCTGCTCGGGCCGGCCCCGGGCGATCGCGGCGAGCCGGGCCAGGCTCTCCCCGTTGCGCAGCCGCAGCAGCGGCGCGCGCACCGGCGGCGGTACCAGCCGGCCCGGCCCGGCGATCGCGTCCTCGGACATCCGCACCGTGCTGCCGTCGCCGTCGGGCTCCCACTCCAGCCGGACCCGGGCGGTCCCGGCCGGGCCGGCGTGCGCGCGCAGCTGCAGCAGCCGCCCCGGCTCGTACTCCTCGACGTAGGTCCGGTCCTCGATCATCAGCGGCCAGGCGCCGATGCTGTGCCGGATCCGGGCACCGGGCTTCGGCCAGTCCTCCGACACCTCCCGGATGTGCACGGCGCCCACCACCCACAGCCCGTAGGTCCAGCCGTCCGCCAGCACGGCGTCGACCTGCCCCGGCGTCGCCCCCAGCCTGCGTCGTACCTCGATCACGTCCCGGCTCCTCTCGTCGTGCGGACCCGCACCGCCTACCCGCCGGGACGCGATGCACTCCGCCCGGCATGCACCGGCCCGGAGCGGGTAGCAGCACCGGTATGCGGCTCGACGGTGCGGTGGTGGTGGTGACCGGGGCGTCCAGCGGGATCGGCCGGGCGACGGCGCGCGAGCTCGGCCGGGCCGGCGCGCTGGTCGGCCTGCTGGGGCGGGACGAGGCGGTGCTCGGCGCGGTCGCCGCCGAGCTCCCGGCCGGCCGGGCGGTGGCGGTGCCGGCCGACGTCGCCGACGCCGGATCGGTCGCCCGGGCGGCGACCGTGGTCACCGAACGGCTCGGCCCGGTCGAGGGCTGGGTGAACTGCGCCGGGGTCGCGCTGTTCGGCACGGTGCTGGACACCCCGCCGGAGCAGACCGCCCGGGTGCTGGAGGTCAACGTCGGCGGCTGCGTGCACGGCGCCCGGGCGGCGCTGCCCGCGATGGTCGAGCGCGGCGGCGGGGTGCTGGTGAACGTGTCGTCGGTGCTCGGGATCGTGCCGGCGCCGCACCTCACCGCCTACAGCATGTCCAAGGCGGCGGTCCGCACCCTGTCCGCGGGGCTGCGGTCCGAGCTGCGCCGGGCCGGGGTGCGCGGGGTGCACGTGTGCACGGTGCTGCCCGGCGCCGTCGACACCCCGATCTGGTCGGTGTCGGCCAACCACACCGGCCGCCGGGTCGCCCCGCCGCCGCCGGTGGCGGCACCGGAGCGGGTGGCCCGCACCATCGTCGCCCGGCTGCGCAGGCCCCGCGCCGAGACCGTCGCCGGCGGGCTCCCGGTCCGGCTGCTGGTGGCCGCGCACCATCTCGCGCCGGGCCCGGTGCAGCGGCTGCTCGGGCTGGTCGTGGGCCGCTGGTCGCTGCGCGGCGAGGGGCCGGCGCCGACGCCGGGCGCGCTGTGGGAGCCGGTGCACCACCGGTGACGCCGCCGGGGCGCGGTCAGCCCGGATCGGCGCCGGGGAGCCGGTGGTCGTCGATCCCGAGCTGGCGCAGCTTGCGGTAGAGGGTGGACCGGGCGACGCCGAGCCGTTCGGCGGCGGCCACCTTGTTCCCGCCGGTCTCGGCGAGCGCCTCGAGCACGGTGTCCCGCTCGGCGCGCAGCAGCGACGACGGGCCGGACCGACCGCCCGGGGAGCGGTACTCCGGCGGGAGGTGCCGGTGCCCGATGTCGGACCCGAGCGAGCAGACCGCCGCGGTGCACAGCACGGCGCCGAGCTCGCGCACGTTGCCCGGCCAGTCCAGCGCGGCCAGCGTGCGCAGCGTCCCGGGCTGCAGCCGCGGGACCGGCCGGCGGCTGCTGCCGGCGCCCAGCAGCAGCGGGGCGAGATCGGCGATGTCCTCGCCGCGGAAGCGCAGCGGCGGGACGGTCACCGACACCGGGAAGTGGTCGAGCACCCGGCTCGCCGCGCCCGCGCCGCCGCGGTGCCGGGCGGTCACGACCAGCCGGGCCGTCGTCACCTGCTCGACGACGGCGGCCACCCGGGCGGCGACGGCGGGCGCGAGCTGGTCGAGATGGCGCAGCACGACGCCGCCCGGGCCGTCCAGCGCGTCCGTCAGCCGGCCCAGCCAGCCGGTCGGGTCGTCCGCCGACAGCACCGCGTCGAGCACGGTGACCGGCTCGCCGGGGGCGCGCCTGCCGTGCACGTGCGTGGCGACGAACAGCTTGCCGGCCCCCGGCTCGCCGCAGACCAGCAGCGGCCGGCCGGCGGCCAGCGCGGCGTCGACGGCGTCGCGCAACCGGCTGCTCGCGACGCTCCGGCCGACCAGCCGCCCCTCGCCCGCGCCGGCCCGGGCGCGCTGCCGCGTGCGCCCGGACGGCGCCGCGCGGTCCGGCTGCGGCCGCATCTCGATCACCACGCCGGCCGTCGCGCCGCGCTCCCCCACCCGGGTCGCCCTGGCCTGCACGACGACGTCGTTGGACAGCCGGATGTCGCCGGTGAACTCGTCGCGGGTGCCGAGGATCCGGCACGCCCAGTCCCAGAGCACCGCCTGGTCGGACAGCTCGACCAGGCCGGCGGCGGCGGTGTTCGCGATCACCACGTCCTCGTTCAGCGAGACGACGGCCGCCGTGCTGCGCCGCCCGGCGCGCACGAACCGGTCGAGCAGCATCTGTTCGCGGCGCGAGGCGTCGGCGACCATCCGGGCCTCGATCTCCCGGACCGCGGCGAGCACCAGCGGCGCCAGCAGCTCGTGCCGGTCCTCCACCCGGCAGGTCACGTCGAGCACGCCCTCGACCCGGCCGGTGACCGGATGCCGGATCGGCGAGCCCATGCAGGTGAACTGCTGCAGGTTGTCCCGGAAGTGCTCGGCGCCGGACACCACGAACGGCCGGCACTCCTCCAGCGCGCTGCCGATGCCGTTGGTGCCGGTGAACTCCTCGGCGTAGGTGAAGCCGGGGGCCACCAGCAGCCGGTCGAGCGCGTTCGCCAGCTCGCGGCGACCGGCCCGCCGGTCGATGATCTGGGCGTCGGAGTCGGCGAGCAGGATGGTGGCCGGGCCGTCGTCGATCTGGTCGGCGAGCCTGCCGATCACCGGATCGGCGGCGCGCAGCAGCCGGTTGGGACGCTCGAACTCCGCCTGGTACGGGACGTCCTCGCCGCTGGTGGTGACGCCGACCAGCCGGCAGCGCCGCCACGAGGAGACGATCTCGTCGCGGACCGTGCCGCGGGCCGCCGGATCGCCGGTGTCCTGCCCGTCGTCCCCGCCGAGCACCAGCTCGCGGTGGGTGCGCATGACGTCGCGCCGGTGCATCCGCACAGCCGCCCCCCTCACCGTTGATGAAGGCCGGTTCCAGTGTAGGGGCCGATCACAGCAGGTCGTGCGTCCCGCAACTGTCCCAAAACAGGACACGTCGTCGCCCCGGCGGTGGATGTAGCGAAGTCGGACAGTGACCGGGGACACCGGCGCCCGACACTCCCTTCCGCCCTGCACCCGGCGAAAGGACGTCGACGATGACCTCCCGCGAACTCACCCCGCTGATCGAGGGGTACACCTTCCTCGAGGGCCCACGCTGGCACGACGGCAGGCTGTGGACCTCCGACTTCTACACCCACCAGGTACTGGCCGTCGCCCCCGACGGCAGCACCGAGGTGGTGACGACGGTGCCGCAGCAGCCGTCCGGCCTGGGCTGGCTGCCGGACGGCACGCTGCTCGTGGTCTCCATGCGGGACCGCACGCTGCTGCGGCTGACCGACGGCGGGCTGGTCGAGCACGGCGACCTGTCGGCGGTCGCCGGCGGGCACACCAACGACATGGTGGTCGACGCGCACGGCCGCGCCTACGTCGGCAACTTCGGCTACGACCTGATGGGCGGCGCCCCGTTCGCCACGACCGACGTGTCCCGGGTCGACCCGGACGGGACCGTCACCGTCGTCGCGAAGGACCTGATGTTCCCGAACGGCTCGGTGATCACCCCGGACGGCCGGACCCTGCTGGTCAGCGAGACGTTCGGCAACCGGATCTCGGCCTTCGACATCCACGACGACGGCGGGCTGGGGCCGCGCCGGGACTGGGCCGTGTTCGGCGACCCGCCGGACACCTCGACCCTGGACGCGATGCTGGCCTCGGTCGTCGTCGCCCCGGACGGCACCTGCCTGGACGCCGAGGGCGCCGTCTGGACCGCCGACGCGGTGCACCACCGGTGCGTGCGGGTCGCCGAGGGCGGCACGATCCTGGAGGAGATCAGCACCGGCGACGACGGCGTGTACGCCTGCATGCTCGGCGGTGACGACGGCCGGACCCTGCACCTGTGCGTCGCGCCGTCGTTCGACGAGGCCGAACGCCGCAGCACCCGGCTCGGCCGGATCCTGCGCACCCGGGTCGACGTGCCGCACGCCGGCACCCCGTGATCCCCACCGCCGCACCCATCCCCGCCGGCGGACCCGCGCCGGCCCCGACGAAGGGAGTCGACCGCACATGACCGACACGACCACCGAGGAACTCGACGTCCTCGTCATCGGAGCCGGGTTCGCCGGCATCTACCAGCTCGACCGGCTGCGCGATCTCGGCTACTCGGTGAAGATCTACGAGGCCGGATCGCGGCTCGGCGGCATCTGGTACTGGAACTGCTACCCGGGCGCCCGGGTGGACACCGAGGGCCCGATCTACCAGTTCGCCTACAAGGACATCTGGAAGAGCTGGGAGTACAGCGAGCTGTACCCGGGCTGGAGCGAGGTGCGGGACTACTTCGACCATCTGGACCGGACGCTCGATCTCGCCAGGGACATCCGGTTCGACACCCGGGTCACCGGGGCCGACTTCGACACCGACCGCGACCAGTGGGTGGTGCGCACCGCCGACGGCCGCACCACCCGCTGCCGCTACCTGGTGCCCTGCCTCGGGTTCGCGTCCCGCCCGTACGTCCCGGACCTGCCCGGGCTCGACTCGTTCGGCGGCGCCGCGCACCACACCGCGCTGTGGCCGCAGGAGGGCGTCGACCTCACCGGCAAGCGGGTGGCGGTGATCGGGACCGGCGCCAGCGGGGTGCAGGTCACCCAGGAGGCCGCGCGGGACGCGGCCGCGGTGACCGTCTTCCAGCGCACGCCGAACCTGGCGCTGCCGATGCGCCAGCGCACGCTGACCCCGGCCGACCAGGACGAGATCCGGCGCGAGCTGCCGAACCGGTTCGCCGCCCGCGGCGAGACGTTCGCCGGGTTCGACTACGACTTCATCCCGCAGAACGCGCTGGACCTCACCGACGAGGAACGGACCGCGGGCTACCAGCAGCTGTGGGACCGCGGCGGGTTCCGGTTCTGGCTCGCGATCTACCAGGACACCCTGTTCGTGCAGGAGTCCAACGACCACGCCTACCGGTTCTGGCGGGACAAGGTCCGGGCCCGGATCGACGACCCGGCGCTGGCCGAGAAGCTGGCGCCGACCGAGCCGCCGCACCCGTTCGGGGTGAAGCGCCCGTCGCTGGAGCAGAACTACTACGACGTGTTCAACCAGGACACCGTGAGCCTGGTCGATCTCGTCGAGAACCCGATCGAGGCGGTGACGCCGACCGGCATCACCACCCGGGACGGGACCGATCACCCGTTCGACGTGATCGTGCTCGCCACCGGCTTCGACTCGGTCTCCGGCGGGCTCACCCGGCTCGACATCCGGGGCACCGACGGCCGGCTGCTGCGCGAGCAGTGGGCGGACGGGGTCGCGGCGCACCTGGGCATCGCCACCGCGCACTTCCCGAACCTGCTGTTCGTCTACGGCCCGCAGAGCCCTTCCGGCTTCTGCAACGGCCCGACCTGCGCCGAGATCCAGGGCGAGATGGTGGTGGAGACGCTCGACCACCTGCTGCGGTCCGGCGCCCGCCGGATCGAGTCGACGCCGGAGGCCGACCGGGAGTGGGCCGAGCACGTCGCCGGGCTGGTGGCGCCGACGCTGTTCCCGAAGGCCAGGTCCTGGTACATGGGCGCCAACATCCCCGGCAAGCCGATCCAGAGCCTGAACTACCCGGGCGGCCTGCCGCTCTACAGGCAGCGGTTCGACGAGGCGAAGCAGGCCGGGTTCGCCGGGTTCGCGATCAGCTGACCGGCCCCGCCGCGGCGTCCCCGGGACCGTCCGGTCCCGGGGCGTCCGGGCCGGTCAGCAGCAGCACCCAGTCCTCGTCCGACGGCGGCTCGAACCGCTCCCCCGGCGTCGCGTCCCGGAACGCGCCGGTGCGCGGATCGAACCAGCGGGCCGTCGTCAGCCCGGAGGTCGCGGCCGGGTCGAGCGCGAAGCCCCCGCCGGACGGCGTGTACACCAGCAGGTAGGAGCCGTCCGAGGCGCGGTTGGCGACGATCCGGTCCTTCCCGGACCCGGTCTCCGAGGTGATCACCGACTGGTCCGGCACGCCCAGCTGGAACGGCAGCGACTCCATCAGCTCCCGCAGGTGGACCATCTGCCCACCGGCCGGCAGCCGCAGCGCGTCGGTCCAGCTGCCGCGGGCGCCCAGCGCGCCGCGGCCGCCGTCGTTGAACTGCCACACCGAGTGCGCGCCGTAGGTGTGCCCGGCGGCGCCGCCGAGCACCGCCCACCAGGCGTCGCGGCGGACGTCCTGCGCGGTGGAGAACCCGCGATCGGACTCCCAGCAGTACGGGTGCTCCTCGTAGATCGGCTCGCCGTCGATGAACGGCTTCGCCGGGCGGGCGTCGTAGGTGGTCTCGATGAGCCGCTGCCGGACGCCGTAGCGCAGGCAGTGCCCGCCCTGGATCATGTGGAAGTCCAGCCAGTCGGCCCCGGCGAACCACTGCGCGGAGGTCTGGTCGCCCTGCGGGTGGTAGGTCGTCAGCTGGGTCGCGCCGCCCTCGCGCAGGCCCTCGGCGAGATTGCCCCAGAGGCGTTCCTCGCCGCCCGCCGGATGGTCCCCGCCGAGGGTCCAGGTGACGTTGTCCCGGTCGCCGTACCGCTCGCCGAGGAACCGGCCGTACCCGCGGGCGTTGCCCTCGTCGACCACCGACCCGTTGACTGCACCTTCATGTGGGGCGCGGGGCCAAGTAGCTGAACGTTCACGGAGTTCCCGATCACACCCGGATCGATACCGAACAGTAACCTCTACGCTCCGCCGAATGGGTTCGACCTTGCTCAAGATCGCTACCGAGCGTGCCCGGGTTGTCGGCGTCACTGGTGCTACGGGCGCGCTGGCCGCCGTCCTCGCCTACCGGCGACGGTCGGTCGATCGCCACCGGGCCCGAGCGGGATGCGTCGCCCTCCAGGCTGCTCCGGTCGACAGCGGTCGTGACACGGCGCTGCTGTACGTGACGAACCACGGCGACGAACCGGTCCGGGTCACGGCGCTGGCCAGGTCCATCGATCTGCAGGCGACGCGTTCGTGGCGACGGGCCTGGTTGCGCCCCCAGGTGTCGCTGCGGCTGACGAACCCGGTCCGTGTCGGGCGGACCCTGTGGCCCGGCGGGAGCGACGTCATGACCGCTCCGCCGTTCGGCGAGCCCCCCGCCCTGCACATCACCGACTCTGCCGGGCGGCAGTGGCTTCGATCGTCATCAGGCGCTCTCTGCCAGGTCGACCGCATGCACGTGCAGCGAGACGGGCAGCACGAGTCCTGGGCCGACCGCCCCGTGCTCACCCGCCCCTGCGCTGCTGCGTGAAAGCCGGGTCCGTCCGCGCCGAGTCGGGTCGGCCGGGAGAGGCGGCCGGCCGTGCCCGGCATGATCATGTCCCCAGTAGCAGGGTGCTGCACGACGGCGCCGCTCTCCGTGCTGGAGAGCGGCGCCGTGTCGGTGCGGGGTGTGATCAGGCCGCGTGTGCGCGGAAGCGTCGCAGCCGCAGGCTGTTGCCGACGACGAAGACCGAGCTGAACGCCATGGCCGCGCCGGCGATCATCGGGTTCAGCAGGCCCACCGCGGCCAGCGGGATCGCGGCGGTGTTGTAGGCGAACGCCCAGAACAGGTTGCCCTTGATCGTGCTCAGGGTCCGGCGGGAGAGCCGGACCGCGTCGGCGGCGGCGCGCAGGTCGCCGCGGACCAGCGTGATGTCGGAGGCCTCGATGGCGACGTCGGTGCCGGTGCCCATGGCCAGCCCGAGGTCGGCCTGGGCCAGCGCCGCGGCGTCGTTGACGCCGTCGCCGACCATCGCGACCACCTTGCCCTGGTCCTGCAGCCGCTCGATCACGGCCAGCTTGTCGGCCGGCATGACCTCGGCGATGACGGTCTCGGGGCCGGGTTCGATGCCGACCTCGGCGGCGACGGTGTCGGCCACCGCCTGGTTGTCGCCGGTCAGCAGGACCGGCGTGAGCCCGAGCCGGCGGAACTCGGCGATCGCCTCGGCGGAGGTGGCCTTGATCGTGTCGGCCACGACGAGCACGGCGCGGGCCCGGCCGTCCCAGGCGACGGCCACGGTGGTGCGGCCCTTCGCGGCCTCGTTCATGGCGGCGTCGGCGAGTTCCCCGGTGAGCGGGACCGACCACTGCTCGAGCAGCCGGGGCCGGCCGACGAGGACGGCGTGGCCGTCGACGATTCCCTGGACGCCGAGGCCCTCGTGGTTGGTGAACTCCTCCACACCGGGCAGGTCACCGGTGCGTTCGCGGGCGCCGGTGGCGATGGCGGCGGCGACGGGGTGTTCGGAGGCCGTCTCCAGCGCGCCGGCCAGGCGCAGCACGGTGGACTCGTCGACGCCGTCGGCGGTGTGGACCCCGGCCAGCGTCATCGTCCCGGTGGTGACGGTGCCGGTCTTGTCCAGCACCACGGTGTCGACCCGACGGGTGGACTCGAGCACCTCCGGGCCCTTGATCAGGATGCCCATCTGGGCGCCGCGTCCGGTGCCGACCAGCAGCGCGGTCGGGGTGGCCAGGCCCAGTGCGCACGGGCAGGCGATGATCAGGACGGCCACGGCGGCGGTGAACGCGGCGGTGGCGCCGACGCCGGCGCCGAGCCAGAACCCCAGGGTCACCGCGGCGATCACGATGACGATCGGGACGAACACCCCGGAGATGCGGTCGGCGAGGCGCTGGACGGCGGCCTTGCCGTTCTGGGCGTCCTCGACCAGCTTCGCCATCTGGGCGAGCTGGGTGTCCGACCCCACCCGGGTGGCCTCGACGACCAGCCGTCCGCCGGCGTTGACCGTCGCCCCGACGACGGTGTCGCCGACGGTGACCTCGACCGGCACGGACTCGCCGGTGAGCATGGAGGCGTCGACCGCGGACCGTCCCTCGACGACCGCGCCGTCGGTGGCGATCTTCTCGCCGGGCTTGACGACGAACCGGTCGCCGACCACGAGTTCGGAGACCGGGATCCGGGTCTCGGTGCCGCCGCGCTGCACCACGACGTCCTTCGCACCGAGTTCGAGCAGGGCGCGCAGGGCGGCGCCGGCGCGCCGCTTGGAGCGCTGCTCGAAGTAGCGGCCGGCGAGGAGGAAGGTGATGACCCCGGCGACGACCTCGAGGTAGATGTTGCCGGCGCCGTCGGTGGGGGCCACGGTCAGCTCGAACGGGTGCACCATCCCGGGAATGCCGGCGGTGCCGAAGAACAGCGCGTAGACCGACCAGGCCATGGCCGCGGTCGTGCCCATCGAGATGAGGGTGTCCATGGTGGCCGCGCCGTGGCGCAGGTTGATCCAGGCGGCCCGGTGGAACGGGGCGCCCGCCCAGGCCCACACCGGCGCGGTGAGCACCAGCGAGAGCCACTGCCAGTTGGTGAACTGCAGCGCCGGGACCATCGACATGGCAACCACCGGCAGGGCCAGCACGGCGGAGACGATCAACCGGTCGCGCAGCGTGCGCATCTCGGCATCGGCACCACTGTCGTCGTCCCCGGTCCGGTCACCGACCTGGTCGACGGACGGCAGGGTCGCCGAGTAGCCGGCGGATTCGACGGTGCTGACGAGCTCGTCGGTATTGATGCCCGCGGGCGCGTGGACGCGGGCCTTCTCGGTGGCGTAGTTGACGGTGGCGGTGACGCCGTCGAGCTTGTTGAGCTTGCGTTCGACCCGGTTGGCACACGAGGCGCAGGTCATGCCGCCGATGGCGAGCTCGATCTCCTGGCTCGTGCCGTGCCCGTCCGGCTGCGTGGTCGTGGTGGTCATCAGTGGCCTCCCTCGCCGTGGTCGTCGCCGTGCCCGGAGGCGGGAGCGGCGACGGGTGCCGAGCCAGTGGTCGGGACGGTGAACGCGGCGGTGCGGACCGCGCCGTCGTGGCGGAAGTCGAGGAACAGCCGGTAGGTCCCGCTGCTCGGGACCTCGGTGCCGAACGTGATCTGCGGGCCGGGGGCGGTCCGGCCGTCGCCGGGGCTGCCGTGGGGGTGCACGTGCAGGTAGCCCAGGTCGCCGCTGCGCAGGGCGACCAGGTGGCCGTAGGCACCGAGGTAGGGCTGCAGGTCGGTGACCGGCTCGCCGCCTCGGGTGACCGTCAGGGTCACGTCACTGGACCGTCCCGGGGTCAGGTCGCCGTCGAGGGTGACCTCGTAGCCGCCGGGCACCGTGGCGGTCCGGTCGGGCTCCGGTGCGATCGGGGTGAACTCGCCCGGGGCGAACAGGTCGACGCCGAGCGTGGTGGCCGCGCCGCCGGTGGGGGAGAAGTCGGCGAAGGCCCGGTAGGTACCGGCGTCGGCCAGGGTGACCGGCGTGCGCCAGGTGCCGTCGGCGTCCATCACCGGGTGCAGGTGCTGGAAGTCGGCGGTGTCGCGGCGGACCAGGATCAGGTGCATCCGCTTGTCGTGGGCGAGGTCGAAGCCGGTCACGGGGGATCCGTCGGCGCGGGTGATGCGGAACGCGAGTTCGGTCGGCGTCTGTGCCGGCAGGGTCGTCGCGACCGGGGTCAGGGTGAGCCCGTCGGCGGTGGACGCCAGCCCCGCGGGCTGCGCGTGCGGCGCCGGGCTCGCGGCCGGTGTTGCTCCATGCCCCGCACCGGGACCGGTGGGAGCGCTCTGGGCGGTGGGACGCAGGTGGCCGGTGGGGGCGTCGACGGTCATGCCGGTCGCGAACGCGCCGGCACCGAAGAGGACGACGGCCGCGCCGTAGGCGGACAGTCGTGCTGCGGTCTTCATCGTGGAAGTCCTTCGGTACGACCCGACGCGGGTGGACGACCCTCGCGCAGCGGCGACGATCGTGACCCGTGCCGGGTGGGGGACGGGTGGGGTGGGGCGTCAGGCCCCGGAGGTGATCTCGTAGCCGGCTTCCTGCACGGCCGCGCGGACCGCGTCGGAGGAGATCTCGCCGTCGCCGGTGACGGTGACCGCACCGGTGGGCAGGTCCACCGACACGTCGGTCACGCCGGCGACCTCGCTGATCTCCTCGGTGACCGAGCTGACGCAGTGACCGCAGGTCATGCCGGACACGGTGTAGGTGGCGGTGCTCATGGTCGGGGTACCTCCTCGTGACGGTCCGCGCGGGGCGCGGGCAGGTTCCGGTGACCGGTGGCGGCCTCGCCGCTCCGGGTCCCGCCGGCTTCTCCGGGGTGGGGTCAGGAACGGACCAGGCGCGCGATGGCGGCGCTGGCCTCCTGGATCTTCTCGTCGGCGACCGCGCCGCCCTCGGCGGCGGCGTCGGCGACGCAGTGCTTGAGGTGCTCGTCGAGCAGGCCCAGCGCGACGGCCTCGAGTGCCTTGTTGACCGCCGAGACCTGCGTGAGGACGTCGATGCAGTACTTGTCCGACTCGATCATCTTGCTGATCCCGCGGACCTGCCCCTCGATCCTGCGCATCCGATTGACGTGCGCGTCCTTGTTGTCGGCATATCCGTGTTGCATCGCTCTACCTCCTCGAGACCCTCGTCAATATACCCGTAGGGGGTAATAGTATCAACTCACATCGCGGTCGACAGGCACTGAACGCTCGCCGTCGCGTTGAGCACCGTCGCGGGGCGCCGCCGCACGTCCCCTGCAGGTTCCGCCGACGGCGGCCATTGCCTGCGAGGACTGGCATTCCCGGCCCCCGTCAAAGCGCCTGTCTGCGGCACGGCCGACGAACCGGCCTCCCTGTAAGCATCGGAGCTGCGCGACCGGACACCCCGACGACTGCCCTGGACCCTATACCCATACGGGGTATAGGGTTCGGCGCCATGACGATGCGACACGACCCACAGACACCCCCACGGTCGCGGGCGCCTGAAGGTCACGAAGGCCGTCACGGCGCAGGCGGCGACGAGCACGCCGGCCACGGCGGCCACGCTGGCCACGGCGATCACGTCGCCGGTTTCCGCCGGCTGTTCTGGATCATGCTGGTGCTGTCCGTGCCGGTGGTGGCGTTCAACGAGATGTTCGCCCACCTCGTCGGCTACCCGTTGCCCGCCGCCGGCTGGGTGTGGTGGGTCTCGCCGGTCCTGGGGACCGTCGTCTACTTCTGGGGGGGTCGGCCGTTCCTGACCGGTGCGATCTCTGAGCTCCGCTCCCGCAGTCCGGGGATGATGCTGCTCATCGGGCTGGCCATCACGGTCGCGTTCCTCGCGTCCTGGGGCGCGAGCCTGGGCGTGCTGGATCACCAGCTGAACTTCTGGTGGGAGCTGGCGCTGCTGGTGGTCATCATGCTGCTGGGGCACTGGCTCGAGATGCGCTCGCTGGCCCAGACCACCTCGGCGCTGGACTCGCTGGCGGCGTTGCTGCCCGACCATGCCGAGCGACTCGACGGCGACGACGTGGTCACGTCGCCCCGGCAGACCTGGTGGTGGGCGATGTCGTCGTCGTACGGCCCGGCGCCTCGGTGCCTGCCGACGGCACGATCGTCGACGGCTCGGCGGACTTGGACGAGTCGATGGTGACCGGCGAGTCCACACCCGTCCGCCGGAACACCGGGGACCAGGTCGTCGCCGGCACCGTGGCCACCGACTCGGGGCTCCGCGTCGAGGTCACCGCGACTGGCGGCGACACCGCCCTGGCCGGCATCCAGAAGCTGGTCGCCGACGCCCAGGCCTCCTCCTCACGGGCCCAGCGCATCGCCGACACCGCCGCAGGCTGGCTGTTCTGGTACGCCCTCGCCGCCGCCGCCATCACCGCGATCGTCTGGTCGGTGGTCGGCCTGCCCGACAGCGCCGTGGTGCGCACGATCACGGTGTTGGTCATCGCCTGCCCGCACGCTCTCGGGCTGGCCATCCCGCTGGTGGTCTCCATCGCCACCGAGCGCGCCGCCCGCGGCGGTGTCCTGGTCAAGGACCGCCTCGCCCTGGAGTCCATGCGCACCGTGGACACCGTCCTGTTCGACAAGACCGGCACCTTGACTCGGGGCGAACCCGCCGTCACCGGCATCGAGCCGGTCGCGGGCCGCGGCGCCGACGAGGTGCTTACCCTGGCCGCGGCGGCCGAGTCCGGCAGCGAGCACCCGCTGGCCACGGCGATCGTCGGTGCGGCGCGAGCCCGGGGGCTCGCCGTGCCCGGGGCTCACAACTTCTCCTCGTCCCCGGCGGTCGGCGTGCGCGCCACGGTCGACGGCTCGGTGGTCGAGGTCGGCGGCCCCTACCTGCTCGAGCAGCACACCCTCGACGAACTCGCGATCGCCGAACAGTGGCGCTCCGAAGGTGCGATCATCCTGCACGTCCTCGCCGACGGCGCGGTGATCGGCGGGCTGCGGCTGGCCGACGAGATCCGGCCCGAGTCCCGCGACGCCGTCGACGCCCTGCACGCCGCCGGCACCCAGGTCGTCATGATCACCGGTGACGCCCGGGCCGTAGCCGAAACCGTCGGCGCCGAACTGGGCATCGACCGGGTCTTCGCCGGAGTCCGGCCCGAGGACAAGGCCGCCCGGGTCGCAGAGCTCCAGCAGGAGGGCCGGAAGGTCGCCATGGTCGGCGACGGCGTCAACGACGCGCCCGCGCTCGCCCAGGCCGACGTCGGCATCGCCATCGGCGCCGGCACCGACGTCGCGATCGGCTCCGCGGGGGTGATCCTGGCCTCGTCGGACCCCCGGTCGGTCCTCTCGGCCGTCGAGCTGTCCCGCGCCACCTACCGGAAGATGAAGCAGAACCTGTGGTGGGCCGCGGGATACAACCTCGCGGCCGTGCCGCTGGCCGCCGGCGCCCTGGCCGGGATCGGGTTCCTGCTGCCCATGAGCGTCGGAGCGGTCCTGATGTCCGCCTCGACCGTGGTCGTGGCACTCAACGCACAACTCCTGCGCCGCCTCGACCTCACCCCGGCGGCCAGCGCGGCGACGTTCCTCGGCGACCGCGCAAACCGGTGAGCGCTCAAGCAGCGACGCTCAGTCCGCACGGCACCAGGCAAGCGCGCCGAGACCGTGGCCACCACGACCGGATCCTGCGGCTTGGCATCGTGGCGGTGCCGGCGTCGGGCGCGGGCGCGTGTGTGGTCCTCGTGGCCGGGCGCTTTGCGCAACGACCGGATGACCGACGCTCGCCCCGTCGCGGGTAGCGTGAGGAGGACGGCAAACGGGCAATTCGGGCGACTGCTGGTCCTCCTGCCCGTTCGGTTCGGTTTGCTGGGCATGCACGCGCTCGTCGTCTCGACCGCTGCCCGACGGCGGCGCCCCCCGGTGGCCGGCATCGGCGCGACCGGACACGAGATGAGCCGAACACGACCCGCTGGCGGCGGCCAGCCTGGCCTCAACGTTCGTTCGTTCTCGGCGGCAGGAGATGCCGTGTCGCCTGCCCGGCGTGGGCGCGAGTGGGTCCTGGCCGTGGTCGGGACCCCGCCATGAACGGCACACACCGCCCGGCTTCGCATGCGCCGTGCAGTCACGCCGGTACCGTGGTCGACATGGGTAACGGGCGACACGGACTGCAGCTGGTGCTGCTGGTCCTGCCTGTCCTGCTCGGGATCGTCGGGATGCACGCGCTCGTCGCCCCGGCTGCCGCTCCCACCATGGACACCGGGCATCAGGTCGAGGCCGAAGCGGCGATGGCCGCACACGCCGACCTCCGAGCCGAGGTGGCGTCCGCGCCCTCTACACCGGTGCCGGCCACGGCCGCCCACGACCCGATGCCGGCCGAGCACGGCGAGCACGGCACCGCCCACCTGCTGCACCTGTGCCTGGCGATACTGGCCGCCGCCGGGCTCGCGCTGCTCGCGGCGTGGCTGTTCCTCGGGCGCCTGACGCTCCCGGCCTCGGTCACCCCGACCCGCCGGCGTGCCCGCGGTATGCCGGCGCAGCGGCCCCCGCCCGTCCCCCGAAGACTCGCCCAGCTCTGCGTGATGCGGACCTGATCGGCCCCCGGCGCGGCAGAGCGTCGGATCCGCCCCCGATCACCCGTTTTCGACACGGAGAGCCAGAACCACACATGAAGATCACCAACGTGGCCGCCGCGGCCACGACATTGACTGCTGCCCTCGTCCTGACCGCCTGCGGCGGTGGGGACCCCGCCGGCGGCGCCGCGCCCGCGAACCCGGCACCCGCCCCGACCAGCGCCGCCGCTCCCAGCGGCGCGGCGATCTCGGCCGAGCACAACCAGGCCGACATCGCCTTCGCCCAGGGCATGATCCCGCACCACCAGCAGGCCGTGGAGATGTCGAAGCTGGCCACCGACCGCGCCGGCAGTGACGAGGTCCGTCGGCTCGCCACCGAGATCGAGCAGGCCCAAGGCCCGGAGATCGCCACGATGCAGGCCTTCCTCACCGCGTGGGGCGCGCCCGCACCCGGCGCCATGCCCGGGATGGACCACGAGTCGATGGGCCACGGCCCCGACCAGAACGGTATGGGCCAAGGCGGTATGGAACAGGGGGGAATGGATCACGGCGGCATGGCCGGGATGATGACCCCCGAGCAGATGGGCCGGCTCGAGCAGGCCAACGGCGCCGAGTTCGACCGCATGTTCCTCGAGATGATGATCGCCCACCACGAAGGTGCGGTGCAGATGGCCCAGACCGAACTCGCCGACGGGACCAACCCCGAGGCGAAGGCGCTGGCCCAGCAGATCGTCGACGCTCAGGAAACCGAGATCACCGAGATGCGCGAGCTCCTCGGCTGACGCTCCCCTGGTCAGGGTGAGCCGGCACCAAAAGGTCGCTCTCCCCCCTGGCCGATACGGGCGGGGGGTATATACGGTGGTCCGTGAAATACCCCCGGCCCGTATCGACGAAGGAGGCTGTCCGATGGCGAAGAGCGCGAGTCGGCCTGCTGCCCGAGGTCCGCTGTCCGCCGTGATCGCGGCCGCCACATCCGAGCCCGGCCGCGCAATTCTGCGCTGCCTGCTCGGATGCGCGATGCGAGCGCTGTCCGCCCGCACACCCCCGGCCGACCGCCGCACGACATGTGGCGACGGACGATGACCGCGCAGCCACGACGGTCTCCACATCCCACTCAAAGCTCGGCCCGCCGAGCCCACCGCGCTGCCGGAGCACGACCCGGCTGAACAGAAACCACCACCACTGCTGATGATCGCTAGACGTTCCGCACGCCGCACGAACCCTTACCCCCGCAGAACTCGATCCCGCCCCGCCTACGCCCTGCTCACCGCCGGCATCGCCGTACTGGCGGGCTGCGGCGGACCGGCTCAGCCAGGCACCTCCCCCACCGCTGCCGAGACCACCACCGACCTGTTCGAGCAGGTCGGTCACGTCCACGGGGTCGGGGTCGACCCCGCCGACGGTGCCATCGTCATCGCAGGCCACCACGGTCTGTTCGGCCTCACCGGCGAGGGGACACTGGCCCCGCGCCAGGACTCGCCGCAGACCGGCGGGCCGGATCTGATGGGCTTCACCGTCGCCGGCCCGGCGGCGTATCTGGCCAGCGGTCACCCCGCACCCCAGGACACCAGCACACCGAACCCACTCGGCCTGGTCCGCAGCACCGACGGCGGTGCGACGTGGGAGCCGATCAGCCTGCACGGCCAGGTCGACTTCCACGCGCTCGACGTCGACGGCACAGCCGTCGTCGGCCTCGACGCCACCCGCGGACTCCTGATGACCAGCAGCGACAGCGGACGAACCTGGCAGGAACGCGCCCCGCTGGCCGCCCTCGACGTCGCCCTGGCCCCCGGGGACAGCTCCCAGATCCTGGCCACCACCGAGAACGGAGTCATGGCCAGCCGTGACGGCGGCGCCACCTTCACCCCCATCGCCGGGAGCCCGCTGCTGGCCTACCTGGCGTGGGCCGACGCCGACACCGTGTACGGGATCGGACCGGACGGAACGCTGCACGCCAGCACCGACCAGGGCGCGACCTGGCAGCGTCGTGGCGCCACCGCGAGCCCACCGCAAGCGATCACCGCCGATCCCGGAGGCCGGCTGACGGTCGTGACCGACGACGGCGTCGAGCAGTCCACCGACGGCGGCGCCACGCTGCAGCGACTCGCCTGACGACGATCACCACTCGGCGAGACGCCACAGCATGTCGTCATCCTGCCGTCCCCTCCGGGGTGGGGTCGTGAACCCCACCCCGGAGGGGGTCACCGACGCCGGAGGCCAGGCAGACCGACCAGGGGACGTGTCTGCGCCGACGCTGCAGCCGCTCCGCCTTCGCCCGGGCGGACGCGTGGCAGCGGGTGCGTCGGCCGGTCATCATCCTGATCGACCACCCGCAGCCGGATGGTCGCCGGATCGGCAGCCGGCCCGGTGGGCGCCGCCCCACTGTCGTCCTCGGGGGCGGTAAGCAGGCCACGCCGATACAGCACAGCCAGCGCCAGCCCACACAGCAACCCGATCACCAGCAGCACCAGCCACGGCGCATACAGGGCCCCGGCAGAGCGGGCAAGATCGATCGCCCAGTCCGTCCCCGCATTCCCGAGCAGGATCCCCACCCCGCACACGGTGTTGTAGAAGCCATAGTGGGTCGCGACGAGCCGGTTGCGGGCGAGCCCGACGATGGTGTCCATCTCGAACGGCAGGACCACGGCGGTCCCGATCGCAAGCAGCGCCGCCGTGGCCAGCAACGCCGCCACCCCCACCACCGTCGCGGCCACCGCGCCGACCTCGGCGAGCAGGGTATCGGCGAGCAGCAGGGGCACGAACGCCGCACCGAGCACGACGAGGCCACGACTGAGTGAACCGGCCGGCCCCACCGCGCACGACACCACGCGGTGACCTTCATCTGCGCGACGATGGTGACCCCGCCGGAGACGACATACAGCGCGGTCACCAGCGCCGTGCCCAGGTTGCCCTGCCCGGCCAGTGTCCGGGCGTGCAGCGGCAGCGCCAGATACACCTGATACGACAAGACGTAGGTGCCGATCATCGCGACCGAGAAGGGCAAGAACCCGCGGGTCGCGGCGACGTCACGCCACTGGCCCAGCACCGGGCGCCGACCCGCTTCGGTCCCGCCGTCGGCGGCGCCGCCACGGGCCGGCAGTGCCCGGATCTGCAGCACCGTGAGCACCGCGAACACCACCGCCGCCACCAGGCAGGTCACGGCGAAGTCGATGCCGGTCAGCAGCAGGCCCACCACCGAGCCGACCACGATGCCCGCTTGGTAGAACACGCTGAATAGCGCGAACGCCTCGACCCGGCGTTCCCCGGCATCACCGGCGATGTAGGCGCGTACGGCCGGGTTGAACAGCGCGCCCGACCTCCCGCCGCAGGACTGCCGGGCGCGTCATCGTCGCCCGTAGCCGGGTCGGGGTCCATGGCCAGCCATCGCCACACCGTGCTCGACGACACCAGCAACTCGGCGGCGGCTCGGCGCACCTCGGCGCTGATCGACGCGCCCACTGCACGCTTCTCCCGCAACCGGGCGACCAGCACCGCCCGGGTCGCGGGATCGACGTGTCTCATCGCCGTAACTCACCCACACAGTCCGGGCATACCGGCCCGGACAACCGCCACCCGGTTCCGGCCAGCCAGTTCCGTACGACAGCGGTAGCGCTCCCGTCACCGACCGCGAGATCACCGGCCAGCAGCGGGCCGTCCCCGCAGCGCACACAAGCCACATCGGTGACCGGACCGGGCGGGGTGCAGCCGCGACAGAAGTGCCGCTCGAGCACCGCGCCCGCAGCGGCCGGGTCCGACAACAGCCACGTCATCGCCACCTCCGCACGCTCGATCGGGTTCGACGGCTCCCGCCCGCACCCGACACAACGACACTGGTCACGGCCCCGATACGCCGCTCGTGCACCCTGATCGCGGGCCATCACCGCGCCTCTGTCTCCGCACCCGCCCCCGCGGTGCCGGGACCGCGGTCGAGGTAGCCATACACCGTCGGACGTGCCACCCCGAGCAGCGCGGCGATCTGGGCCACGGTGTGCGTGCCGGCGTCGTAGAGCTGCTGGGCATGCGCGGCCTGCTCCGGGGACATTCTCGGCTTCCGCCCACCCTTACGGCCCCGCGCCCGAGCCGCGGCCAGCCCGTCACGGGTATTGGCCACGATCAGCTCCCGCTGGAACTCGGCCAACACCGACAACATCCCGAACATCGCCCGCCCCTCCGCGGTGGAGGTGTCGATGCCCTGCTCGAGCACGCGCAACCCGATCCCGCGCTCACGCAACTCCGCGCCCAAGGTGACCAGGTGCAGCATCGACCGGCCCAGCCGGTCCAGCCGGGTGATCACCACCGTGTCCCCGGCGCGCACCAGCCGCACCACCAGATCCAGCTGCGGCCGCGACGCTTTCGCCCCGGAGGCGTAGTCCACGTACACGTCCGCCGCGGCCACCCCTGCCCGGGTCAGCGCGTCGATCTGATGCGCCGGGTTCTGCTCCGCGGTCGACACCCGCGCGTACCCCACCAACATCTGTCGACAATAGCGCCGGGAGACCGTTCACCGACGTTGATTCGCGACGCGCGTTACCGACAGCGTCGACCTGCAGGTTCGCCGACCAGTCGACGGGCGTCGGCAAACGACCCATTCTCGACAGGGGCACCCCCCGTTACCGGCGCTACCGGCATAGGGCCGTGGCCAACCACCGGCTACGGAACGCCAGGCCCAGATCACTCAGTCGGTTCCTGAGGGCCGTGACGCGTGCCAGGAGAGCAGGCGAGGCAACCAGCGCGGGACGTTGTCCCGATAGCGCGCGTAGTCGTTACCGAAACGGCGGGCGAGTCGGGGTTCCTCAACCCGGGACACCATGACGGCGACGAACAGGGCGAACAGCGCGAACCATGCCAGCAGGGTCAGGGAGCGCGCTGCGATCGCCTCGCCGAGCACGATGCCCAGGACCCCGCTGAACATCGGGTGGCGCACGTGACGGTAGGGCCCGCGGATCACCAGCGTGCGCGGCGGATCCTGGGGCGACAATGTTCCCGCGCCGGACCGGGCGAACAGGCTGATCGTCCAGGCCAGCATCGCTACGCCGGCGGCGACCAGCAACGAGCCGGCCACCAGTGTCAGGCTTCCTGGTGCCGGCCCGAGATCGACCGCGGCGGTGCCGACGGTCGTGACGATCAGGACCGGAATGATGATCGTGACGGTCACCGGCCCCAGCAGGATCGCTCGCAGGTGTTGGAACAGCATGTGGGCCTCCCGATGGAGATCAGTGGAGTGTGCGGGCCGCCGGGGTGGCGGCGTGGATCCGATCGTGGGGCCTCACGTGCGGCCCTGGGTGCGCACGGCGACGCCGAAGAGGTAGTCGCCGCCGATGCGGGTGCGCCATCGGTCGCCGACGTCCAAGCCGTGGCGGGGAAGCTCGGCGAGGAACTCTCCTGCGGTGAACCGGTCGTGGGTGGGGTGGTCGAACAGGATCTGGTAGGTGGGTCGGGCCAGGGCGGTGGCGGTGACCTCGTCGAAGAAGAACCGGCCGCCCGGTTCGAGTACCCGGGCGACCTCGGCCAGGGTGTCGCGCCAGTTCGGGATGTGGTGGATGATCGCGAAGTCGAACACCGCCTGATAGGCGGCGTCCTGGCCGCCCCCGACCCGGGCGAACGCGGCAGCAAGGTCGGTGGCGGAACCGCCGCTCAGCTGGGCGGCAGCACCGTGGCGCCGCAGCCGTCGGCGGGCCTTGGCCAGCATCGTGGGGTCCAGGTCGACGGCGTCCACGCTGGCCGCACCGAAGACGTCGAGGATGAGCTGGGTGCCATAACCCGGACCGCAGCCCAGCTCGGCGGTGCGGGCACCCGGGGTGCGGCCCCCGAGCTCGATGAGCACGTGCGCTTCGTAGCGCTGGAGCAGGCGTCGGGGCACCGAGTCGATCACTGCCGACTCGATCGCGTTCATGAGCATGGCCACCTTTATTAATCGCCAATATGCGATATAATCGCTGTATGACGATAGATACCAGGGATGGGTGCCCGTCCACAACTGCCGGCCTCGGCGCCGCCGAGGCCCTGTTCCACAGCCTGTCCGACAGCACCCGACTGGCCATCGTGCGGCGCCTGGCCGGCGGCGAGGCACGGGTGGCCGACCTGGTGACCCAACTAGGCCTGGCCCAGTCCACGGTCTCCAAGCACGTGGCCTGCCTGCGCGACTGCGGCCTGGTCGACGGGCGCCCCGAAGGGCGGCAGGTGTTCTACTCCCTGACCCGCACCGAGCTGATGGACCTGCTGGCCTCGGCCGAGGTTGTGCTCGCCGCGACCGGCCACGCGGTCGCGCTGTGCCCCAACTACGGAACCGCCCGCCAGGACGTAGGAGGTGCGCGATGAGCGACGCCTGCGGATGCGGCGACGAGCCCCGCACCACCGACGAGAGCGACGAGCACGAGCCGGAAACCCTGTGGCAGGTCGGCGAGATCCGTTTCGCCGCCGTGGCCGTAGTACTGCTCGGACTCGGCTACGGATCCGTGTGGGTCGGCGCCCCCGACCTCATCGGTCTGGCGTTGAAGGCGGCCGCGTTAGCGGTCGCTGGCTGGACGTTCGTCCCCGGCACCCTGCGCCGCCTGGCCAAGGGCAAAATCGGCGTGGGCACCCTGATGACCATCGCCGCCATCGGCGCCGTGCTCCTGGGCGAGGTCGGCGAAGCCGCGATGCTGGCCGTGCTCTACACCATCGCCGAAGGACTGGAGGAGTACTCCGTAGCCCGCACCCGACGCGGCCTGCGCGCCCTGCTCGACCTGGTCCCCGACCAGGCCAGGGTGCTGCGCGACGGGACCGAGCACAGCATCGACCCGGCCAAGCTGGTCGTGGGCGACACCCTGGTGGTCCGCCCCGGGGAACGCCTGGCCACCGACGGCCGGATCGGCGCCGGGCACACCAGCCTCGACACCTCCGCCATCACCGGCGAGTCCGTCCCCGTCGAGGCCGGCCCCGGCGACGAGGTGTTCGCCGGATCCATCAACGGCACCGGCGCGCTCGAGGTCGAGGTCGCCACCACCGCCGCGGACAACTCCCTGGCCCGCATCGTGTCCATCGTGGAGGCCGAACAGTCCCGCAAGGGCACCGGCCAACGCCTGGCCGACCGCATCGCCCGACCCCTCGTACCCGGGGTGATGATCGCCGCCGCACTCATCGCCGCCCTGGGATCCCTGCTCGGTGACCCGTTGACCTGGATCGAACGCGCCCTGGTCGTACTGGTCGCTGCCTCCCCGTGCGCGCTGGCCATCGCCGTGCCGGTCACCGTGGTCGCCGCGATCGGCGCCGCCTCCAAACACGGCACCCTGGTCAAGGGCGGAGCGGCCCTGGAAGCCATGGGACGAGTCAGCACCGTCGCGCTGGACAAGACCGGCACCCTGACCCGCAACCACCCGGCCGTCATCGAGACCGCCCCCGCAGCCGGACACACCCGCGAGCAGGTACTCGCGGTGGCCGCCGCGCTCGAAGAACGCAGCGAACACCCCCTGGCCCGAGCCATCCTGGCCGCCGCCCCCACCCCGCAACGAGCCGAACAGGTCGAAGCGGTCACCAGCGCCGGACTCACCGGCACGCTGCATGGTCGCCGCGTGCGCCTGGGCCGCCCAGGCTGGATCGACCCCGGCCCGCTGACCGAGGACGTGACACGGCTCCAGCACGCCGGCGCCACCGCCGTCCTGGTCGAAGACGCCGGTACCGTGATCGGCGCCATCGCGGTCCGTGACGAGCTGCGCCCCGAAGCCGGGCAGGTCACCGCGTCCCTGCGCGATGCCGGCTACCGGGTCGTGATGCTCACCGGGGACAACCGCGCCACCGCCGCCGCCCTGGCCACCGAAGCTGGTATCGACCCGGGCGATGTGCACGCCGACCTGCGCCCCGAGGACAAATCCCGCCTCGTCGACCAGCTCCGCGCACACGGCCCGGTCGCGATGGTCGGCGACGGGGTCAACGACGCCCCCGCCCTGGCCACCGCCGACCTGGGCATCGCCATGGGCGCCATGGGCACCGATGTGGCCATCGAGACCGCCGACGTGGCGTTGATGGGCGAGGACCTGCGCCACCTGCCCCAGGTCCTCGCGCACGCCCGCCGCTCCCGGATCATCATGTGGCAGAGCGTGGCCCTGTCGCTGGCCATCATCATCGGCCTGATGCCCCTGGCCCTGTTCGGGATACTCGGGCTGGCCGCAGTCGTGCTCGTGCACGAAGTGGCCGAAGTCGTGGTCATCGGCAACGGCATCCGCGCCGGCCGCACCCGTCGTCTGGGGCTGGTCCCCGCAAGCCCCGCCACCACCGCCTCCTCGCGCGAGCGCATTGAAACAGGGGCGTGACGCCATACAATCAGCGACGCAACACCTGCCGCAGCTGCTCCACCGACGGGGCGCCAGACAGACCGAGCTCACCGTGATAGACCCGGCACGAGAACGCGCCCGGCCCGGCGGCTTGCTCGGCGAACGGGTCTGCTCCGTCGACCAGGATCGTGGGTGATCCCGCGAATTCAGGCGTCCCGGCGACCATCTCTGCGGTCACCTCTCGCACCACTACCGGGGTCATGGCATGTCCGGTGTCGTCGAGCGCCTGGCGCAGACGCTCCGAAGCGACGTTCTCGTGGGGGCAGCACGGCACCACCAGCAGCTCTACCCGCATCACATCAGTGTGCTCCTGGCCGGCCGCGTCGGCAGTAGCATCGGTGGTCGGAGGCGGTCGCATGGACCCGTACGAGGTCGGCGAGGAGTTGCGGCGAGCCCAGGCCGAGTTCCACCAGCTCGTCGGCACGGCTTCGCGCGGCGACCTAGAGCGCCTGACCAACGGCACACGGTGGACGAACCGGCAACTGCTGTTCCACATGGTCCTCGGCTACGGAGTCGTCCGCACGCTACTTTCCCTGGTGCGAACGCTCGACCGCCTCGGCTACAGTCGAGGCTTCGCCGCCACCCTGAACGCCGCGCACCGCCCCTTCCATGCGATCAACTACCTCGGTCCCTGCCTCGCCGCTCGGCTGCTGTCCCCGCATGCCATGACCGCGCTGCTGGACACCGTCATCGGCTCCCTGCAGCGTCGCCTCACCACCGAGACCGAGCGGAGCCTGGCTTCGAGCATGTACGTGCCGACGGACTGGGATCCCTACTTCACGCCGACGATGAGCGTGCTCGACGTCTACCACTTCGGGACCCAGCACTTCGATCACCATCGACGCCAGCTCACCATCGCGGCACCGCACACCCAGTCATAAGGCCTACCGTGCAGTACCACCGCTGGCACTTCTGGCAGGGCGAGCCCTTCTCGCCGACCGATAGTCAGCGGTCGGCAACATGAGGAGAGGCACTGTCATCCTCGCGGCGCGCCAGCGCTGTCGTCGTAACGGTCGTTCCACACCTGGGACGGTGCGACCTCCTCGAGGAGTGTGCGCACGCGCTGGGCGATGTCGTCGCGGATCAGGCGCATGCGGTCGAGGCCGTCGATGCCGCGGGCGGAGGGTTCGTCGGTGTCCCAGGCTCGTACCTCGACGCCGGCGGGAGCGTCGACGGTGGCTTCGCGGCCGAGGGTGATGACGAGATCGACCCGGCGCAGCAGGTCGGCGTCAATCGCCTTGGGTGTCTCACCGGACATGTCGGCGCCGACCTCGGCGAGGCTGGCGGCGGCGAGCTGGTTGATCGAGATGCCGGGCTGGGTACCGGCGGAGTGCACCTCGACCCGGTCGCCGCTGGCCTTGCGCAGGAGCCCGGCGGCCATCTGGGACTTGCCGCCGTTACGGACGCAGACGAACAACACCGCAGGTCTAGTGGTCACGACGTCGCCGCTTCGGTCGTTAGCTCGGTGAGCAGGCGGCGTACTCGGCCGTCGATGTCGTCGCGGATGGGGCGGATCTGCTCCGGGGTCTTTCCGGCGGGGTCAGTCAGTTCCCAGTCGAGGTAGCGCTTGCCGGGGAACACCGGACAGGCATCGCCACAGCCCATGGTGATCACGACATCGGCCGCTTCAACCGCCTCGCTGGTCAGGCGCTTCGGGAACTCGGTGTCCAGGGACAGACCGATCTCGGCCATGACCTCGCGCACGGCGGGGTTGATGGTCTCGGCCGGGGCCGAGCCGGCGGAGGTGACGCGGACGGCGCCGTTGGCGTGGTGGGCCAGCAGGGCGGCGGCCATCTGGGAGCGGCCGGCGTTGTGCACGCAGACGAACAGGACTTCGGGGACCGCGGCTGTGGTGGTCACGGGGGCTCCTGGGGATCGGGCTGCTGCCGCGAGCCGCTGGTGGGCGTGGCGGGCGGCGAGGACGGGCAGGTGGGTGGTGATGTGGGCGGTCAGTGCCAGCTCGGTGAACACGTCCACGACCACGGCCTCGATCGTCTCGGGGCCGAAGGTGCCGTGGAATGTGCGGCGCAGCTCGTCGACGGTCTGGTGAAGCCGGGCGTGTGGGCTGGTGAGCGCAAAGTGTTCGAGGGTGCGGTCGCCCGCCGGGCGCCGTCGCGCAATAGCGACGACGACCGGCGTGGCGTCGAACGAGGAGGCGTCCATGACATGGTCCGCTACTGGCCGGCCGAGCGGGTGCTCATCAAGTCCCGCCCGCGCGAGGCAGCGGTGTGTCCGCGGTGGTGACCAGGCGCCGGCGCGGCCACAACGACACGTACACCAAGGCGACGAGCACCGGCACCTCGATCAGCGCCTCGAAGACCCCGGCCAGAGCCTCGCCCGGAGGAGATGTCGATCGCGCCGATCGCTACAGCGGTCATCAGGACTCCTTGAGCATGAGCAGCGGCGGTGCGGCGGTGCACCCACCGAGCAGTGGCGCCGTCGCAGTGGCAGATCACGCACCGCGCACGCCGTCTTGCGGTGATGAGTGTCGGCGTGGGGTGCCTACGGTGGATCGGGGCTGGAGCCGGTTCCCCGCAGGCAGCCCAGACTTCCGCCGGGACCGACGCGTGAACCCCCGGCCGCCGCGGCGGCAGTCTGGTTGCTGGTGCGCGTGTCGCAGAACCCGCAGCGCAGGATCCGGCTCGGTGCCCGGGCGGGCCCGGCCATCCCGGGTGGCCGACCGGCACGGTGGTCCACCCAGGTGTGCTCGAGGCAGGTAGCCGCGCCACAGCCCTGACACACCGCGACCGCGGGTCGAGCCCGCCGGTCCCGGGCGCTGCAGTCCAAGCAGTTCACGACCGAGTGTCCCGGGTGGCCTCGGGGCTTGCCTGCTCGGTCTGCAGGGTGGGCGTGGTCATTGGTGCGAACAGGCGCCGGCGCAGCCACAGCGACACATACACCAGCGCGACCAGTACCGGGACCTCGATCAACGGCCCGACCACTCCCGCCAGGGCCTGGCCGGAGGTCACGCCGAACGTGCCGATCGCGACGGCGATGGCGAGCTCGAAGTTGTTGCCCGCGGCGGTGAACGCCAACGTGGTGGTGCGCTCGTAGCCCATCCCGACCGCCCGGCCGACGGCGTAGGACCCGGCCCACATCAGGGCGAAGTAGGCCAGCAACGGCAGCGCGATCCGGGCGACGTCGAACGGCTGAGAGGTGATCGCCTCGCCCTGCAGGGCGAACAGCAGCACGATCGTGAACAGCAGCCCGTAGAGCGCGAACGGCCCGATCCGAGGCAGGAACGTCTCCTCGTACCAGGCCCGCCCCTTGGCCTTCTCCCCGAAGCGGCGCGTGAGGTAGCCGGCCAGCAGCGGGATCCCGAGGAACACCAGTACCGACGTCACGATGTCCCAGGTGGAGAACGACACGTCGGTGACCGGCAGGCCGAGCCAGCCGGGCAGCACGACCAGGTAGAACCAGCCCAGTACGCCGAACATGACGACCTGGAACACCGAGTTCAGCGCGACCAGCACGGCGGCGGCCTCGCGGTCGCCGCAGGCCAGGTCGTTCCAGATGATCACCATGGCGATGCAGCGGGCGAGCCCGACGATGATCAGCCCGGTCCGGTACTCGGGCAGGTCGGGCAGCATCAGCCAGGCGAGTGCGAACATCAGTGCCGGGCCGAGGACCCAGTTGAGCACCAGCGAGGTGAGCAGGAGCTTGCGGTCGCCGGTGACGGTGTCGAGGCGGTCGTAGCGGACCTTCGCCAGCACCGGATACATCATGATCAGCAGGCCGAGCGCGATCGGCAGCGAGATCCCGTCGATCGCGATCGCGTCGAGGGCCGGGGCGAGCCCGGGGACCAGGCGGCCGAGCAGCAGTCCGGCGACCATGGCGACGATGATCCAGACCGCCAGGAAGCGGTCGAGGGTGGACAGGCGGGCGACGACGCCGGCCTCGGCCGGGTCGGTGGCCGCCTGCTGGGCGGCGCCGGTGGTGTTCTCCGTGCTCATGATGCGACGGCCTCCGCCGTGGTCGGGATCAGCAGGTCGGCCAGCGAGGCGAGTCGCTGGGGGACGACGCGGTAGTGGATCCAGGTGCCGCGACGTTCACCGATGATCAGCTCGGCCTCGCGTAGGACCTTGAGATGGTGCGAGATCGTCGGGCCGGACAGGTCGAAGACCTCGGTCAGGTCACACACGCAGGCCTCCCCGCCAGCGTGGGAGGCGATCAGGGACAACAGGCGCAGCCGGACGGGGTCTCCGAGGGCCTTGAACACGCGGGAGATCTCGCTCGCGTGCTCCGGGGAGAGCGGTTGCCCGACCAGCGGCGACCAGCACGACGGCGCCACACCCGGCGGCTCCTTATTCGACATACTTCTATCTTGACGTCTATCGAATAAGAGTGCAACCTCGCAGGGCCGCCCCGGATCGAGCGTCGTCGATCCAACCCTGCGCGACTGGAGTGATCGCATGCTCGACCCCGGTGAGGCCGGCGACCGCACTGCGGTGTCACGGCATCACGGACGTGCTCACCGCCACCGGCTCCCGATGCCCGTCAGGGATCCAGTCTCGCGCGCCATCGGGCAGGCGATCATCGCGGTCGCGGTCGTCCTGGTCCTGTGGGGATTCCTGGCCGGCGACGCCGATCTCACAGCAGGTGGTGTGACGACGTTCGCCTGTCTGCCCGCAGCGGGCCTGGCCAAGCTTGCCCGATCCCGGTGAGCGCCCCGCCCGGAAGTACAGCCGGTCGGGTCAACATCAGCCTTTCATCCCGGGTGGCCGGCCGGTTCGTTGTGGGCGCGGACCAGCCTCGCGTAGGTCGCCACGCATGCCCACGCCACCGCCGCGACGACGAGGAAGGAGCGGTAGACGCCGTCGTACCCGACTTCGGGGGCAAGGGACGCGGCGCCGACGGGGGCTAGCAGACCCGCGAGGCCCCACCCGGTGAAGACCAGGCCGTAGGTGGCGCCGAACCGTTCGCTGGGCACCACGTCCGAGACTGCCGCCGGGGTGAGCGTGGATAGTGCGCCGTATTGGGTTCCGAGTAGGAACAGGGTGGCAAGCGCGACGGGCCCGCTCGCACTCAGGGCCAGTGGCAGACAGGCAAGAAGGAGGAGGGCGGAGTTGGCGTGCAGGGCCGCGGATGGTCCCACCCGATCCGATAGCGGCCCGGCCATGAGCCGACCGACGAAGTTGCCGGCATTGAGCAACGTCACCGCCAGCGCCACGGCCCCCGCAGTCCCTGCCAGCTGTCCGGCCTGCGCGAAGGCCGCGAGGGCCGGCGCGCTGCCCAGCGCGAAAGCCAGCCACAGCGCGACGACCGGCCCGCTCGGGTGGCGCCGGCCGGTGCTCCGGGGCCGACGTCGTGCTACGCGCGGATGGGCCACGCGACCGGGAACGAGCACGGCCGCGACGGCCAGAACGCCCCCCAGCGCGGCGGCCAGCAGGACGAAGGTCCAGCCACGTCCGAACGCCATGAGCAGCGCAGCTGCCACGGGTGCCAGGACGGCTGTGCCGGCCGCGTAGGCGCTGACCACGAGGCCGAGCGCCAGGCCGCGCCCGGACTGCACGGTGCCGGCGACCCGGACCGCGGTGGCGTAGCCGAGCCCGGTCGAGCCGCCGAGTAGGACACCGAAGGCGAGGATCAGTGTGACCACTGAGGTCGCGACAGCACTGCCCAGCAGACCGATCACGGTACCGATCGCGGCGACGATGGCCAGCCGCCGAGGTGAGACCGCGTCGGCGACCCGGCCACCGACCAGGACCCCGGCCATGAAGGCCACCAGGCCGACGGAAAAGACGCTGGCCAGCCCGGTATCGCCGACCCGGAGTTCCCGGCACAGGGACGCGGTGAACACGTCCCAGGCGAATAGTGGGCTCACCGCCAGGTCGAGCAGCACTGCGCCGGTGAGCGCGCGCCTCTTACTCATCCGGAGGGGGCTCGGCCTGGGTCGCCGGCCAGCGGGGGTAGGAGGTTCGGCGTCTTCTTGCTGGCCATCGTCGCGTCCTTCCCGTGGGCGTATCAGCCAGGCCGGTGGCGAACCCGGCGGTGATCATCGAGAGTGACCAGCCGGGGTCGGCGGGTGATGGCCGGGGCCAGCACGGGCAAGGCGTAGTACAGCACGCCCCAGCTGACGATCTCGGTCACGCACAGCACGACCATCACCCGACGCAGCCCCGCTCGAGCTCAGCGACGCGGTCGCGGCGGTGGGTTTCACAGAGGACATTCGCGGTTGGCCTCCCAGCGAGGCCCGACGCGGCCTCGCCGCCTCCGGCGATGGTGCCGATACGCGGCGATGGGTCGCGCCGGGACGGACAGCAGTCAGGCGGGTCGGCCAGTCAGGATGCCGCCTGTGCAGTCTGGTCGATCGGTTCTGCCGGGCCGCAGCAGCCGCCCTCGGCCTCCGCGGTGGCGGCGGCGGGGTCGTCGAACAGGCCGGCGCCGCCGCAGACCCCGGTGTCGGGCAGCACCAGCTCGACCCGCTCGGCGGCCTCGTGGTCCCCGGCCAGTGCGGCGGCCACGGAGCGGACCTGCTCGTAGCCGGTCATCGCCAGGAACGTCGGTGCGCGCCCGTAGGACTTCATCCCGACCACGAACACCCCGGGCTCGGGTTGGGTCAGTTCGCGGGCGCCGTGCGGGTACACGGTGCCGCAGGAGTGCACGTTCGGGTCGATCAACGGTGCCAGGGCCCGGGCGGCCTGCAGGGTCGGGTCCAGGTCCAGCCGCACCTCCGCCAGCCATGACAGGTCCGGGCGGAACCCGGTCAGCACCACGACCTCGTCGACCGGGGCGAGCCGGCGCCCGTCGAGGGACTCGAGCACGAGCCGGTCGCCGGTCTGGGCGACCGCGCTGGTGCGGAACCCGGTCACCGTGCTGATGTGCCCGGCCTCGACCGCGGCCGCGGCGCGCCGGCCCAGGGCCCCGCGGGCGGGCAGTTGGTCGGCCTCCCCACCGCCGAAGGTGTCACCGACCTGCCCACGGCGCAGCAGCCAGTCCACGTGCGTGCCCGGCGCGGTCTCGGCCAGTTCGGCGAACGCCACCAGTGCGGTCAGTGCCGAGTGCCCGCTGCCGGCCACCGCGACCCGCTTGCCGGCGTAGCGGGCCCGCACGCTCGGGTCGGCCAGGTCTGGCACCTGGTAGGCGATCCGGTCGGCGGCGGCGCGCTCGCCCGCGGCGGGCAGCCCGTCCGCGCCGAGCGGGTTCGGCGAGTCCCAGGTCCCGGAGGCGTCCACCACGGCGCGGGCGAGGATCCGCTCCTCTCCCGCGGCGGTCTGCACGTGCACGGTCAACGGTTCGGTCTCGCGACCGGCGTCGACCACCCGGTCCCGCCCGCGCCGGGCCACACCCGACACTCGGGCGCCGAACCGCACCCGGCTGCCCAACACCTCGGCGAGGGGCTGCAGGTAGCGCTGCGCCCACTGCTGCCCGGTCGCGTAGGTCTCCGGGTCCGGGTGGGTCCATCCGGTCGGGGCCAGCAGCTTCTCCGCCACCGGGTCGACCACCTCGGCCCACCGGGAGAACAGTCGCACGTGGTGCCACTGCCGCACGTGCGCACCGGCCTGCTCACCGGCCTCCAGCACCAGCGGCTCCAGGCCGCGGTCGAGCAGATGCGCGGCGGCGGCGAGCCCGACCGGCCCGGCTCCGACCACCACGACCGGCAACGTGTTCTCACTCATCACGACCTCCAGGGTCGGCAGGTTCATTCATCGACGCTCGTCGATGGGCTGGTCGGACTGTATCGACGGGCATCGATTGACGCAACCATCGATGTGTGTCGATACTGAGCGGTATGAGCACCACTGCCGCCGAGCAGCCCGCTCGCACGCCACTGCTGCCGCTGACCGACGTGTCAGCCACGTCGGCACAGCTGCCGGTCGCCGACGCCGAGACCTACGCCGGCTGGTTCGCCTGCCTGGCCGAACCGACCCGGGTGCGGCTGCTGCACGCGGTCGCGATCGCCGCACGAGCGATCGCGGTCGGGGAACTGGCCGAACAGCTCGGGATCTCCCAGTCCACCTGCAGCCACCACCTGCGCAAGCTCGCCGACGTCGGGTTCGTGCGCCTGCACAAGGAGAAGACCACCACCCTCGTCACGGTCAATCCGGCCTGCTGCACCGGGCTCCCGCACGCCGCCGACGCCGTCATGGGCATGCTCGGGCCACGCCCGTGCTGCCCCACCGACCTGCCCGCCGACGTCACCGTCCGCGCCCTGCAGCCCGGCGACTGGGCCGCGGTCCGGCGCATCTACGCCGAGGGCATCGCCACCGGACACGCCACCTTCGACACCGAGGTCCCCGAACGACGCGAGCTCGACCGCCGATGGCTGCCCGAGCACCGGTGGGTCGCCGAGCTCGACGGCCACGTCGTCGGCTGGGCCGCCCTCGCACCCGTCTCGACACGGCCCGTCTACGCCGGCGTGGCCGAGTCCTCGATCTACGTCGCCGACGGCTCGCGCGGGCGCGGGATCGGCAAGGCGCTGATCCACCAGCAGGTCACCGCCGCCGACGCCGCCGGGCTCTGGACCCTGCAGACCGCGATCTTCCCGGAGAACCGGGCCTCGGTCGCGCTGCACCAGTCCGCCGGTTACCGCACCCTCGGCCTGCGCGAACGCATCGGGCGCCACCACGGCGTCTGGCGCGACACCGTCTTCCTCGAACGCCGCACCGCCACCGACCCCGACTAACCGCGTAGCGACCCATCCGCGCCACAACCTTCACCGCCGACCCCGTACGCGTCGCCGGTGCTCACTCCTGCCCGCGTTCCTCCCGACGGAGGACCGTCCCTGCGAGGTGCCCATGTCCCGCCCCGCTCACCCCGGCACGTCCGGCTCCGCCAGCTTGTGCGACGCGATCGTCATCGGTGCGGGCCAATCCGGGCTCGCCGCCGCACACGCCCTGCGCCAGACCGGTCTCGCGCCGGTGGTCCTCGAAGCCGGACCCGAGCCCGTCGGGTCCTGGCCGCACTACTACGACAGCCTCACCCTGTTCTCCCCGGCCCGCTACAGCTCGCTACCGGGCCTGCCGTTCCCCGGCGACCCCGGCCGGTACCCCCACCGCGACGAGATCGCCGACTACCTGCGCCGCTACGCGGCCCACCTCGACGTCGACATCCGGACCAGAACCCGAGTCGACACCATCATCGCCGCGCCCGGCGGCTACCAGGTCCACACCGGCGAGCAGACGCTCACCGCCCTGCTGGTCATCGCCGCCACTGGTGGCTTCGGCAACCCGTACCGGCCCGTCCTGCCCGGCCTCGACGCCTTCACCGGCCAGACCCTGCACGTCGCTGACTACCACCGACCCGAGCAGTTCGCCGGCCAGCACGTCGTGATCGTCGGCGCCGGGAACTCCGCCGCCCAGATCGGCGTCGAACTCACCCAGCACGCCCGCGTCACCCTCGCCACCCGGGTACCGGTCAAGTACGCGCCGCAGCGCATCCTGGGCCGCGACATGCACTGGTGGGCCACCACGCTCGGGTTCGACCACCTACCCATCGGGCCCTACCTGCGCAGCACGCCGTCGGTACCCGTCGTCGACGACGGCACCTACCGCGCCACCATCGACGCCGGCCGGCCCGGCCGGGTCCCGATATTCACCGACATCGACGGCACCCGCCTCACCTGGCCCGACGGGCGCACCGAGCAGGTCGACACCATCCTGTTCGCCACCGGGTACCGGCCGGACCTGCCCTACCTCACCGACCTCGGCGCCCTCGACCACCACGGTCGGCCACGCCAGATTCGAGGTTTGTCGACCTCGCACCCCGGACTCGGTTACGTCGGGCTCGAATGGCAGCGCAGCCTCGCGTCGGCCACCCTGCGCGGGGTCGGACGCGACGCGCGCTACGTCACCACCCGACTGGTGCGCCACCGCACGGCGCTGCCTGCCGTTCGGTGCTGCGAGCAGCCGTCCGCCGTGTGAGACGGCCGGACCGAACCGGGGGTTGAACGCTGATGTAGGCCGGTTACTGCCTCGGGTTGCGCTCCACCTGATGCAGCCGACGGCTCAGACCGTGCCGGTTCGTGGCGCGTACATGATCACGGCGACCCCGACGAGGCAGACCAGGGCGCCGATGACGTCGTAGCGGTCTGGTCGGAACCCGTCGGCGACCATCCCCCAGGCCAACGAGCCCGCGACGAACACGCCCCCGTACGCGGCGAGGATCCGACCGAAGTTGGCGTCGGGCTGCAGCGCGGCGACGAATCCGTAGAGCCCCAGGGCGATGACCCCGGCGCCGATCCAGAGCCATCCCTTGTGCTCGCGGATGCCTTGCCAGACCAACCAGGCGCCGCCGATCTCGAACAGCGCCGCGAGCACGAACAGCGCGATGGACTTGACGATCAACAAGGGCGCGGTCCCGTCGGGTCGGCGATGAACAGGTCGTCGAGCAACGGCCGGGCATCGATCGGGGCGGTGGCGTCGAGGCGCAGGCCGTCGTGAGTGACGGTGAGCGTGAAGGTGAAGAACGGGCAACACGCGAGCTCGTCGGCGACGAGGGCGGCGATCTCAGCGGTCCGCTCGGTCGGTAGCTCGACCCGAACGGTGGTCCCGTCGACCTGCTGTGTGGTCGTTCCCGCCAGCGTCACCCGCCAACGCGCGAGACGATCGGCATGGTCGTCCGGCCCCAACGAACAGGCGATCGGCACCGAGGCCGTCGGTCCGGTCCTGTCGGCGATCGCGGTCTGGTCACCGGTCAGGAACGCGCAGTCCGGGTCACAGGGCTCGTCACGCGCGGGTAGCGCGCGGAGTCGGGCCTGCGCGCCACGCAGGTGCCGGTGTACGTCCTGGAGGTCTCGCATCCTGGAGTCGAGGTCGGCGAGCTGCTCGGCCACCAGCGGCAGCAACCGGCCGCGGACATCACGGCACATGCCGTCCTGCCACACCCCGAGCAGGTTGCGGATCCGGGCGAGCGGGATCCCGAGGTCCTTGGCTGTGGTGATGAACCGGATCCGCTCGACGTCCTGATCGCCGTAGGTGCGGTAGCCGTTGGGGGTGCGCCGGGTGGTGAGTAGGCCCTCGGATTCGTAGTAGCGCAGCGTCGTCGCCGGAACGCCGACGCGCTCGGCGAGCTGGGAGATGCGGTAACGGCCCACAGCCGCAGACGGTAAACCTTCAAGCCGGGTCGAAGGTCAAGGGAGAAGCGAACCGAGTGACCGGAGCCAGCCCACCTGCCAGAGCACTTACACCGTGCTGACCATACGGAGTCTGTGACGGGCATAACACCACGCGTTGGCGCTCGTTACCCCTTATGCCAAGGCCGCCACGGGCCGGGCGGCTGGTCATGTCAGGGAGGGCGGTAGAAGTGGGCGACAGGGATCGGGACCACAAGGTCTCTGACCTTGTCGTGTTACCAATCGGCCGAGTTCAGGCCACGGGCAGGCCAAAACAGGCGTGGGCGGTTCTCGATGCCGATGGTGTCGAGATCGATGCAGTGTCGCAGTGGCTGACCGAGCTGGCGGCCAGCGACTACTCACCGGGGACCCTGCGCTCGTATGCCTATGACCTGCTGGCCTGGTACAGGTTGCTGGATGCGATGCACGTCGGCTGGACGGGTGCCACCCGCGCTGACGTCCGCGATGTCGTGCGGTGGTACCGGATGGCCGACAATCCGCAGCGACGCAGGTCGGGGACTGGTCAGCCTGGCAGGCGGCCTCCGGCCGGGTCAGTGAATCCCCGGACCGCGAAGCCTTACCTGCGGAACGAGTACGCGCCGGCCACGATTGATCACCTGTTGTCGGTGGTCAGCGAGTTCTACGAGTTCGCTGTAGCGACCGGGCTGGGCCCGTTGTCCAACCCGGTGCCCAGGTCACCGACACGGCGGACGCGGGAGCTGCGGACCCGGCAGGGGCCGATGGAGGCTCCGCAGCCGCAGCGCCGGGCGCGGTATCGGCAGAAGCGCGAGCAGCGCGCGCCCCGCGCGATCTCGGACGAGTTGTTCAACGAGTTCTTCGCCCAGCTCCCGACCGTGCGGGATCGGGCGATCGTGTCGACCTCGGTCTCCAGCGGGGCACGGGCGGCGGAGATGCTGTCGATGCGCCCGTGCGGTGTCCAGGTCGACAGCCACACGGTCGAGGTGATCGGCAAGGGCCGTCGGGAGTACCAACCGGTCCGCACTTCCCCGGACTCGCTGATGTGGATCAGCTTGTACCTGGCGGACCGCCCGAGCGGGTTCGGCCCGGCAGATCCGCTGTGGCTGACGCTGCGCGGGCAACCGCGCCCGATGACCTACTGGTCGCTGCGACAGGTGCTCGAACGCGCCAACACCGCGCTGGGCACGAACATCACCTTCCACGACCTACGACACACGTATGCCTACCGGCTAGCGACCGACCCATCGCTGTTGATCACCGATGTGCAGGAGCTGATGCGACACGCATCCCTGAGCACGACGCAGGTCTATCTGCGCACCCGGACCGAAGACCTGGTCGAGCGGCTGCTGGCGCATTACGCGCGACCACCAGCACCACCGCCACGCCCTGCCGCCGGCTACGACCCGGCCGATCTGGCGGTCCTGTTCGGTCACGACACGGTCACCGGACCCAACGCATGAGCCGAACCGACGCCCACACCGGGACCGAAGCCGGACGATCCGCAGGCGAGATGCGCGCGAGGACGACGGTCGCCACAGCTGATCGTGCAGCTGGCACCCCTGACCGAGCGCCGGACCGCGAGCACCCGCACCCCTGGTTTGAACGACCAGTCACCGAACAGGAACGCGAGCGGATCGCCGGCGCCGCCGGTGAACTCTCCCGCAGCTTTCTCGGGCTGGACCAGCGTTACGACACCGTCGCGGCGGCACGCCGACATGTGCTGCGGTTCCTGGACTGGCTACAGACCTTCCACGGGGACTCCTACCAGCAGCTGTGGGTGGCCAGCGGCGCGGACCAGGGCGGGCCGGACTGGGCGCCGGGGCTGTCCAACCCGCGTCAACGCCCGGGCATCCGCGTCGCGGCCAGCGCGCTGATCCTGCTCAGGGTGATCCGTCCCAGTGACGAATGGCTGCTGACCGCGCACCTGACCAAGCTGTGGTGGGACTGGACCGACTACCACGATCGGCATGTCTGGGAGCGGTTCTTCGCCGCTGGGGCGGCAACGAACGCGTCGAAGAAGCTACTGCGGTCCAGCGCAACCGTGTTGGTTCGGATCTGTATCCGGCACGGTATCGGCGTCGAACAGATTCGAGCCGAACACATGCTGCAGCACCGCGACTTCCTCGCGGCCACCGGCCGCAGCACCTCCCGCAGCAGAGTCGCGATGGCCTGGCACCACGCCCGCGCCGCGGGCCTGCTGGCCGGCGAACCGGACACCATCGAGGTGCTACTGCGCTCCCGAAAGCAGTCTGCGACCGAACTCGTCGACCGCTACCAGATAGCCAGCGCACCGGTGCGCGCATTGTTGATCGACTACCTGACCGAACTCGAGCCCACCCACGACTACGCCTCCCGGGAGGGTATAGCTCAGAAGCTGGCGAGCGTGTTCTGGAAGGACCTCGAGAACCACCATCCCGGGATCGACACGATCGCCCTGAGCACCGACCAAGCCGCCGGCTGGAAACAGCGGGTCAAGACCAGGAGCGGGGGTCGCGTGCGCCGCGACCACTTCTCCGTATTGGGCGTTGTCCGCACCTTCTACCTCGACATCGCCGCCTGGGCACACGAGCAGCCTCGCTGGGCGCCCTGGGCGGTCCCATGCCCCATTAGCTCCCGCGACTTGCACGGAATCATGCCCGCCCGGCGAGCCACGACGGCTCGGATGCAGGCCCGCACCCGCACCCTGGCACCGCACATGCCCCGCCTGGTCGAGCACGCCCGCCGCCGCCGTGACCAAGCCGAGCGGCTGCTCGCCCAGGCCCAGGCGGCCGATCCCTGCGAAGAGTTCGATCTCGACAACACCCGGTATCGCCGCCTGCGGCTCACCAAACAAGCTGAGCCCGGCACCATCCGAGTCTGCGTCGTCGGGCAGGACAAGCGGTTCGACCCGATCCTGCACGAGGAACGCGCGTTCTGGACTTGGGCCAGCGTGGAGACGTTGCGCCACTCCGGGATGCGGCTCGAGGAGCTCAAAGAGCTCACCCACCTGAGCATCCGCCAGTTCACCAAACCCGACGGCGAGACCGTTCCACTACTGCAGATCGCGCCCAGCAAGACTGACCGCGAACGGATCATCCCCTGCAGCCCCCAGCTGACCGCCGTGCTCGCCCAGATCGTCACCCGCCTGCTCGGCGCCGACGGCGCCATCCCGGTCAGCGTGCGCTACGACCACTACGAGCGGGAGCACTCGGCGCCGATGCCGTTCCTGTTCCAGATCCGGCGCGGCCCCCGCCCCCGCGCCATGAGCGGCGCCACCATCCAGAACTACATCGCCGACCTGGCCACCGACGCCGGACTCCTCGACACCGACGGCTCCCCACTGCGGCTGACCCCCCACGACTTCCGGCGCCTGTTCATCACCGACCTGGTCACCGAAGGGTTCCCCATCCACCTGGCCGCCCAACTCGTCGGGCACCAGCACATCGACACCACCCGCGGCTACACCGCCGTCTACGAGCACGAGGTCTTCGCCGCCTATGACCGATTCATCACCGCCCGCCGCGAACTACGGCCAGCCGCCGAGTACCGCGAACCCACCCAGCAGGAGTGGCACGAGTTCCACGAGCACTTCTCGCGCCGCCGTATCGCCCTCGGCTCCTGCCGCCGGCCCTACGGCTCCGACTGCGCACACGAACACGCCTGCTTGCGCTGCAACTTTCTCCAGGTCGACCCCGGTGAGATCACACAGCTCGACGCCATCGAAGACAACCTCCACGCCCGCATAGCCGAGGCCGAGAGCAACTCCTGGCTCGGCGACGTCGAACAGCTCCACCTCACCGTCCGGCACCTGCGCGACAAACGCGACCAGGTCCAGCAACTCCTCGACAGCCTCCCCGGGCCGCTACTGACCGCCGCCCCCGATCGCTGACCGGAGCACACTCCGGCTCACGAGATTTCAAGATCAACTGCAGTAAAGAGCCGGTCTGCTTGTCCCCCCACACCGGGTGGATGGCCAGGTACATGCCGCGCTCGGCGGCGGCGTCGATCACGAAGTCGACGTTGTCCCAGAAGGCCCCGTGCTCGGGTGCGCTGCGCACGTCGCCACGGATCGGCCGGTTCGCACCGGCCTGCGGGAAGATCGCCACCGCCTGGATCACGTTGTAGCCCTGCTCGCTGCGGGCGTCGAGATAGCGCACGGTGTCCGCGCGGTCCAGCTTGCCCAGCAGCGCCCACGCGGTGTCGCCCAGCCAGAACAGCGGCTCGCCGCCCGCGGTGAAGAACCGGCCCTCGATCTCCATCCGCGGCGGCCCGGTCACCGCGGGCTCGGCGGGCGGCGGCTGCTGCTGCGCGGGCTCCGGCGCGGAGTCCTGGGACCACGACGTGCGGACCGGGCCCGGCCCGGTGGCGCCGGCCGCGACCAGTACCCCGACGGCCATCGCGAGGCCGACGGTCAGCAGCGCCTTCCTGCTGGTCCGCGGTGCCCGGCGTCGCATGGTCCCTCCGCACGGCCTCGATGTCCGGCGGATCCGGTGGCGCGCACGCCGACCCGCCCGGTGATCGTCCGAATCTACCCGTGCGGTGGGAGGTCCGGGCCGGACACCCCGATCACGGAAGCGTGTGACGCGGGTGCCGCACCGGCCGCCGCGCGTCACCGGCGGCCGCGGTTTCCGACGGACCGGCGACCGTCCCGATGGCCCCGGGCCCCGCGTCGCGGAGGAACCCGGCGGTGCCGAAGGGTGGGCAGAACACCGCCCTGCTCAGCCGTTGCGGTGGAACCGTGCCCGGTGCTGTGCGAGGACGTCCTCGCCGAAGTCGCCCTCCGGGTCCCGCCACACGGAGTGGATGTGGTTCACGTCGCGCTGGGTGTTGTCGTACTCGGCGAGGAAGCGTGGGCCCTGGATACGGTAGTAGTGCGGCTGTCCCCGCTCGATCCCGCCGGCCCAGGCGAAGTGCACGTCGAGCAGCTTGTCTCCGCGGAACTTCTCCGCCTCCGCCTCGGCGAGCTCGTCCGGGATCCGCCCGATGTACACCTCCAGCAACGCGCGCAGCATCTGCTGCTGGTCGATGGTGAGGTCGGCGGCCGGGATCCCCTTGGGGGCGGGGGTGAGCGTGACTGCTTCGTCATCGGAGGGCCGCACCCCGGCCTTCTCCTCGGCGCGCTCGTGCATCGTCACGACCCGGTCGGCGAGGCGCTTCTCGGTGAAACGTCCGCGGAAGGTGTCCCACAGCGGGCGGAGCCCGTGGTCGGTGTCACCGACCCGGGACCGGTTGCCCCCGACGATGTCGACGGGAGCGACCGGGGTGAGCAGGGCCCGGCCGAGCGGGCCCTCGTCGAGGGACCGGACCAGGTCCCGGCCCAGGTCCTCGGCGCCTCCGAGGGGCCGCAACGGGTGTGGGCCCAGCAGCGGCGACTCGGCCGGGTCGGCTCCCAGGAAGCACGGGGTGCTTGCCTGCACCCGGCCGTCGAGCACGAGGTGCTGCACCGACACGTGGTGCCCACCGAACCGCCACGACCAGGGGCCGTGCAGGGTCGGCTCGCCGAACACGCGCATCCAGTACAGCTGGGGGTCGCGCCCGCGTTCGCGTCCCCAGTCGACGGTGAATCCCTCGACGTGGTCGAGCACGTTCTCCAGGCCCATGATCGTCGAGGCGGTGACGTAGCCGGCAGCCGAGAGCCCGCTGTGCAGCAGCTGCATCGCACGGCCCTGCTGGGCGGGACGCATCGCCTGCAGCGCCAGCCCACCGTGGTCGGTGGGGGTGTAGAACCACAGCCGCCGCTCCTCGTCGGACGGCCAGGGCAGCTGCGCGGCGTCTCGCTGTTGCTCGTCGAGGCCGTCCAGCCACGCCCGGGCGGCGTCGACCATCCGCTGGGCGGGGTTCGGGTGAGGCACGTGCTCCTCCTCGAGGTGCGGGGTCACGCCGCCCGGCGGGAGGCGGCGAGTGCAGCGCAGAGCTGCTCGACCGCGGCCACGTTGTGGCCGGGCAGGAAGACGTCGATGTGGGGCAGGGCCGCCGCCATCGCCCGCTGCACGGGCCGGTAGCGGCTGTCGCCCTTGAGCGGGTTGAGCCAGACGGTGCCGTGGGCGACGCGGTGCAGCGAGCGCATGGCGTCGCCGAGGATCTCGGGCTCGTCGCGGTCCAGTCCGTCCGAGCAGATCACGACGACGGCGCCGCGCAGCGCACGGTGCCCGCCGTAGCGTTCGAGGACGGTGGCGAACGACGTGCCGAGCCGGGTGCCGCCGTCCCAGTCGCCGACGGCGGCGGCGACCCGGGCGAGCGCGACGTCCAGCGATGGCCTGCGGAGCTCGTCGGTGATCCGGGTCGGTTCGACGCCGACGGTGAACACCTCGACCGGATGCCCTGCGCGCAGCATG
This sequence comes from Pseudonocardia kongjuensis, assembly GCF_039526905.1. Classification (NCBI taxonomy): domain Bacteria; kingdom Bacillati; phylum Actinomycetota; class Actinomycetes; order Pseudonocardiales; family Pseudonocardiaceae; genus Pseudonocardia; species Pseudonocardia kongjuensis. Next base: position 113,026 of record NZ_BAAAJK010000003.1, read on the forward strand.
GCGTGGGCGAACCACAGCAACGCCGTCGCGTAGGGCGCCATCGACCCGGACACGTCGACCACCAGGGTCAGTGGACGCTCCTGCAGCGGGTTGTGCCGGCGGGGCAGCCGGACCGGCTCGCCGTCGGTGCGCAGCGCCGAGCGCAGCAGAGCCCGGGGGTCCAGGTGCCGCCCGCGGGGTGCCGGGACCCGGCGGCGGCTGCGGCGGCGGGGAAGTTCGGCGCCCAGACGCCGTACCAGTGCGGCCGCCCGTCGACGCTCGACGGCGTCCATCCGCGCGAAGGACTTCTCCTTCAGCACCCGCACGTCCGACGGCGTCAGCCGGGCCTGGTCGACCTCGTCCTCCCGGGCTTCCGACGGCCGGGCGCTCGGCGTGCTCGCCGAGCTCGAAGTGTCCCGGTCGACCTGCGGCGCGGTCGTCCGCGGTGCGGGCAGCGCGACGGTGTCGCCGTCGGTCTCGGCGGTGAAGAACGCGCGGAACGCCGCGTCGTAGGCCGCGAACTGCTCGCGGCCGCCCACCAGCGTGATCCGTCCGGCCCAGTACAGGTCGCGCAGCCGTACCGGTCCGATCTGGTGCAGGGCCGCGTACAGCGTCGTCGTCTGTCCGGGCCCGACCGGAACACCGTGCCTGCGCAGCTCCGCGGCGAACCCGGTGCAGGTCGTCGCCGTCACGTCGAACGGCGCCTCGGCCGCGGCTGTCACGACGCGCGGGGTACCAGGTCGTCGACGATCTCGGCGACCCGCTGCTGGTCGTCGACGTCCTTGACCAGCGCGCTGAGCGTGGCCACCGCGTCGTCGGGGGACAGTGTCTCGGCGCCGAGCATGTGCAGCGCCCCGGCCCAGTCGATCGCCTCGCCGACCCCGGGCGGGCTGCCGAGCGAGAGCGCCCGGATCCGCTGCACGGCGTCGGCGACCTGCTTGGCCAGCGCCGCCGGGACGTGTGGGGCACGCACCCGCAGGATCTGGAACTCGCGTTCCGGGCCGGGGTGCCCGACCCAGTGGTACAGGCACCGGCGGCGCAGCGCGGAGTGCAGGTCCCGGGTGCGGTTCGAGGTCAGCACGACCAGCGGCGGCGAGGCCGACGCGATCCGGCCGATCTCGGGGATCGTGACGGCGAAGTCGGACAGCAGCTCCAGCAGGAACGCCTCGAACTCGTCGTCGGCCCGGTCGATCTCGTCGATCAGCAGCACCGCGCGGTCGCCGGCCTCCAGGGCCGTGAGCAACGGCCGGGACAGCAGGTATTTGCGCGTGAACACGTCGGCGGAGCCGGTCGACTCGTGCGCTCGGACGTCGATCAGCTGGCGCGCGTAGTGCCAGTCGTAGAGCGCCTGGGAGGCGTCGATGCCCTCGTAGCACTGCAACCGGACCAGGTCGCGGCCGAGCAGGTCGGCCAGTGCTTTGGCGATCTCGGTCTTGCCCACGCCGTTTGCGCCCTCCAGCAGCAACGGGCGGTTCAGGCCCAGCGCGAGGTAGGCCGCCATCGAGAGCGCGTCGTCGGCGAGGTAGCCGACCGATCCGAGTCCCTCGGAGAGCTCGGCCGGTGAACAGAAGGGGTGGGGCACGTCGGGTTCCTCCGCGCGGATGGATGGAGCCGGCCCGGCCCGGCGGCATCGCGCCGTGGCGGCGCTGCCGGGCCGGGCCGGACCGGGGGCGACTACTCGTCGACGCGGGCGTTCTGCACGGTCTCGACGATGTCCGCCGGTTTGACGGGCAGCTGCTGGATGTGCATGCCGTACTCGGCCAGCGCATCGTCGATGGCCGAGGAGACCACGGACGGGGTGACCATCCGGCCGCCCTCGCCTCCGCCCTTGATCCCGAACTCGGTGTACGGCGACGGGGTCTCGACGTGCCCGATCCGGAACGGCGGCACCTCGTTCGCCGTGGGGATCAGGTAGTCCAGGAACGTCGAGGACTTGAACTGCCCCTCGGCGTCGTAGGCCAGCTCCTCGTACAGCGTGGAGCCGAGGCCCTGCGCCGCGCCGCCGGTCACGTGCCCGCCCAGGCTCTTGGGGTTCACCACGGTGCCGGCGTCGTGCACCGCCACGTAGTCGAGGAAGCTCGTCTGGCCGGTGTCCGGGTCGACCTCCATGACCGCGATGTGACAGGCGTGCCCCATGATCGGGTAGAAGACCCCGAGGTCGGAGCGGTCCGCCGCCGGCAGCGTGGTGTACGGGTGGTCGTAGGTGTGGCTCTCCTCGAGACCGCTCGCCATCCCGGGGGGCAGGCTGAGCGCGAAGAAGTACGCCGACCCGGCCAGCTCGGGGATTCCGAGCGACCGCTCCGGCGCCCCGACGACCTGCACCCGGCCGTCCACGAGCTCCAGATCGTCGGCCGAGACCTCGAGGCTGTGCGCCGCGATGTCGATCAGCTTCTTCTTGAGCTTGCGCGATGCACCGCGGACCGCACCGGCCACCATCACCGTGAAACGGCTGCCCCCGGGGCCGGTGCCGGGCAGCGCCCGGGAGGTGTCGGCGTAGGAGACGTTGACGGTGTCCGGCTCGACGCCGAACTCCTCGGCCAGCACCGTGGTCGCGACCGTCTCCGGGCTGTTGCCCCACATCGCCTGGCAGTGCAGCTGCAGCTGGAACGCACCGGCCGGATCGATCGTGATCGTGGCGCTCTCCGGGCTGGAGGTGATCGGGAAGGCCGGCTCGTCGGACCAGAACCAGAACTCGGTCGAGGAGAACACCGACCGTTCCTGGGTGGTCGCGAGCCCGATCCCGATGTAGCGGCCCTCCTCCTCCCGCAGACGGGCCTTCTCCTTCCGCCAGTGCTCGAGGTCGATCATCCCGAGTGCCTTGTCGAGCACGGCGGGATAGTTGCCGCTGTCGTAGAGGTTCCCGCCCGGGATCTTGTAGGGGAACTCCTCGGGAAGGATGAAGTTGCGGCGCCGGATGTCCTCCGGTGCAAGACCGAGCTTCTTCGCCGCCTGGTCGACGAGCCTCTCCAGCACCCAGTTGTGCACCTCGGAGCCGAACCCGCGGTAGGCCCCCTGCTGGCACTTGTTGGTCAGGGCGGCGCGCAGCGAGTAGCGGGCGTTGCGGAACCGGTACGGCCCGGTCAGCTGGGAGAGCGCGTTCCCGTGGGTCCCCGTCCCGAACTGCAGGTAGGCGCCGTAGTCGTCGAGGACGTCGATGTCCAGGCCGGTGATCATCCCGTCCGCGGTGAGGCCCATCCGTGCCTCGTAGTACCGGTCCGAGGCGTGGTGGTCGGAGTTCATCAGGTGGTCGAGGCGGTCCTCGATGTAGGACACGGGCCGTCCGGTGCGCAGGGCCAGGAACGCGGTCAGCGTCGGCACCTTGTGTGCGGTGAACTTGCTGCCGAAGCTGCCGCCCGCGGCGACGGGCTGCATCTTGAGCTTGTTCGACGGGATCCTCAACGCCCCGGCGACCAGGAACTGCAGGTAGCTGAAGTTCAGTGAGTTGCAGTAGACCTCGAGCACGCCGTTGTTCCCGGGGCGGGCGATCGCGCCGGAGGTCTCCATCGGCATTCCGGCCGAGCGGCCCCAGTGCAGGGTGTCGGAGACGACGAGGTCCGCCTCCTCCATCGCGGCGGCGATGTCGCCGAATTCAAACGTACGTGCGTAGGCGAGATTGCTGCCGTGCTCGTCGTGAAGCGGTGCGGCGCCGGGCTCCAGCGCCGCCTTCGGGTCGGATACCAGCGGGAGGTCGGAGAACTCCACATCGAGTGCGTCGACGCCGTCCTCGGCGATGTAGCGGTTCTCCGCCACGACGACCGCGACCGCCTCGCCGACGTAGCGCACCTTGTCGACAGCGATCGGATACTGCGCGATGGTCGGCGGGCCGAAGTTCATGCACGGGTTCATGTGCGCCTTGCAGTCCTCGCCGGTAAGGACGGCGACGACCCCCGGGATCCGCTCGGCGCTGCTGGTGTCGATCGAGTCGATCCGGGCGTGCGGGACCGGACTGCGCAGGATCGCGGCGTGCAGGAGGCCCTGCATCTTCATGTCGGCGATGTAGCCGCCCCGCCCGACGAGCAGGCGGGGGTCCTCGACCCGCTTGCGGTCGGCGCCGATGTACTTGTATCCGGCCGCGGGCTTGCCGGAGCTGCCCACGACGGGATCCTGTGTGGTGGTCACGCGCCGGCCTCCTTGCCGCCGAGCTTGCGGCTCGCGTTCTGGACCGCATTGACGATGTTCTGGTAGCCGGTGCAGCGGCACAGGATGCCGGAGATCTCGTGCCGGACCTCGTCGTCGGTGCGAGCCTTGCCGTCCTCGATGATCTCCTTGCAGCGCAGCACCATCGCCGGGGTGCAGAAGCCGCACTGCAGGCCCTGCTCCTCGGCGAACGCCTCCTGGATCGGGTGCAGTGCGTTCTGGTCGGCCGACAGTGACTCCACGGTCTCGATCTCGTGCCCGCGAGCCTGCACCGCCAGCATCAGGCAGGAGCGGACGGACTCGCCGTCCAGCAGGATCGTGCAGCAGCCGCAGACACCGTGCTCGCAGCCGAGGTGCACGCTGACCAGGTCCAGGTCGTCGCGCAGGAAGTCGGCGAGCGTGGTGCGGGTCTCGACGGTGCGGCTCACCTCGCGACCGTTGACGCGCAGCGTGATCGTCCGGTTCGCGGCGTCGGCCGCGACTGCCCGGTGCTCGGTGGCGGTCACCGGTTCCCTCCGTTCCTGGCGTCCGCGGCCGCGGCCAGCACGGCACGCGATACGACGGTCGCCGCGAGATGCTTGCGATAGGCCGACGTCGCATGGATGTCGTCGCCGGTGGTCACCGCCGCCTCGACGCGCTCGGCGGCGGCATCGATCGTGGCCGGGTCGACCGGCCGGCCGAGCAGCTCCTGCTCCACGTCGGTCGCACGCAGCGGAACCGATGCCACCCCGGCGACACCGACGGCGAGCCGCGTGAACCGGCCGTCGCCGTCCACCTCGGCGATCACGCCGGCGGCGGCGAGTGCGAAGTCGCCGGCGCGGCGGGCGACCTCGACGAAGGCGATACCTGCTCCGGCCGGGGTGACCGGGTAGCGGACCGCGACGACGAGTTCGTCATCGGCGCAGGCGTTGGTCATGAACCCGTCGAAGAACGACGACGCCGGGATCTCCCGGCGGCCGTTCCGGCCCTGCACCAGGACGACGGCATCGGAGACGACAGCGGTGCAGGGCAGCTCGGCCGAGGCGTCGGCGTGCGCGAGGCTGCCGCCGACCGTTCCGCGGTGCCTGTTCTCGATGTGCCCGATGTGGGGCACGGCCCGGGCCAGCAGTGGCAGGGCCTCGCGGATGAGCGGGTCGGTCTCGAGAGCCGACTGGCGTACGCAGGCGCCGATCTCGACGACGCCGCCGTTGCGGGTGATCTGCTGCAGGTCCGTGACGCCATTGATGTCGATCACGACGGCGGGCGCGGCGAGCCGCATGTTGAGCATCGGCATCAGGCTCTGGCCCCCGGCGAGGATCAGTGCGTCGGAACGGTGTCGTGCCTTGAGTGCGACCGCGTCCGCCAGCGTGTCGGGATCGCGGTACTGGAACCGTGGCGGCTTCATTGCCTGTCCGATCGTCGTTCGGTACACGACCAGCCGGTCGTGCGTGGTGGATGAGGGCGCGCCGGGGACCCGGCCGTCCGGACGGTAATACTGGCCACCACAGGTAGAACTGGTGTAACCCACAGCGCTGCCGTCATCGACTGTGGCAAAATCCAGTATCGTTCGCGGGCGTGTCGGAGCGGACGGACGAAAGTCGGGCGTCATCGGGTGAGGCCGCCCGCGGTGATGAACTACGGCGTTGGCTCGGCGGCGTCGGCCGGATCGCGAGCGCGGTGAACGCCAGCCTCTCCCTCCCGCATCTGCTGGATCTCATCGCCGAGACGGCCTGTCAGCTCACGGGTCACGAGGCGAGTGGCGTGCTGCTGGCCGACGACGACCGGCGGCAACTGGTGATCTGCGGCTCGCACGGGCTGTCCGAGGAGTACGTGGCCGCCGTGAACGACCGCCACACCATCGCGCTGGGGTCCGGTCCGCTGGCGGACGGCCCGTCGACGCGCGCTTTCCTGGACCGCAGACCGGTGCCGATTCCCGACATCCTGGCCGACGTGTCGTTCGAGCCGTGGGCGAGCCTCGCGAGCGGGTACGGGCACCGCGCGATCGCCGCCGTTCCACTGCTGGTGGGCGGCGAGTCGGTCGGCACGCTCAACTGTTACCGGCGCGCCGTGCACGAGTACGGGCCAGACGAGCTGTCGCTGCTGGCCACGCTGGCCAACCAGGCGGCCAGCGCCCTGCAGAGCGCCCGGCTGATCACCTCGCTGACCGAGCAACGGCGCATGCTCGAGCAGGCCGAGGACATCCACCGCGAGTTCACCGCGGTCGCCCTGCGGGGCGGCGGAGTGCAGGGGGTCGCCGAAGCGCTGGCCCGGCTGCTCGGCCGGCCGGTCGTGGTCACGGACCGGAACGGCGCGGTCGTGGCCGACGCCCGCGCTGGGCGACGGGCACTGGACGGGCCCTTCCCTGCGCAGGCATCACCGTCGGCGCCCGGGATCACCCAGCACGACGATCCGGAGCGGGTGCTCGCACCGGTGCTGCTCGGAGAAGAGGTGATCGCGCAGCTGTGGCTCCCCGGCAGGGTCGGCGGCCTCGGTGAACTGGAGCGCCGGGCGATCGAGCACGCGGCCGTCGTCTGCGCGCTGGAGTTCCTCCGCCGCCGGACCGCCGTGGACGTGGAGTGGCGACTCCGGGGCGAGCTGCTGACCGACCTGCTGGCAGGCATCGACGCCGAGTCGATCGCGGCCCGGGCCGCGCCGCTGGGACACGACCTGAACTCCCCACACACCGTCCTCGTCGCCGCGCCGGACGCAGGCACCGACACCGTCCGGGTGCTCCTGGGCGTCGCGCAGTCCATAGCGGACCGCTGCGAGCCCCGGCCCCTCGTGACCTCGTCGGGAGGCCACATCGTCGTGCTGTGGCCCGGGACCACCGGCGGGCCGTCGGCGGCCGAGGCCGCCGAACTGATCCGGGTCTCGGCGCGTCGTGCGTTCGACGGCGGCACTGCGACGGTCGTCGTGGGGCACCGGCGTGAGCGGGCGGCGGAGCTGCTCCCGGCCGTCCGGACGGCGCGCGGGGCGCTGAACCTCGCGCTGCTCCGCGGTCAGGACCGGACGGTCTCCCTGCCGGAGCTGGGTGTCTACGGGCTGTTGCTCCAGCTCGACGACCCCGAGGAGCTGCGCCGCTTCGCGCAGCACGTGCTGGCACCGCTGCGCGAGCACGACGACCGCCGGGGTGCGCAGCTGGTGCAGACGATCCGGGCGTACCTCGACCGGGGCGCGAGCGTCGCGCGCACGGCCGAGGACCTCTACGTCCACCCCAACACGATCAGCCTGCGCCTCAAACGGATCGAGGAGCTGACCGGGATGGTGCTGGCGCGTTCGGAATCCCTGCTCCACGTCACGGTGGCCCTCATGGCCTCCGACGTCCTCGGTGACGACCGGGAGCCCGTCACCTGAGAGGCGCTGGCCTGCAGCCACTGGGGAAATCCCCAAGGGATCCGTTCCTCGCTGTGTTCTCACACAGCGAGGAACGGGGCGTGGCTTGTCAGGCTGGGTCGGTCGCACCACGTCAGGGAGGACTGGCCGTGAATCAGTACACCGGCTCGCGCGCCGTTGTGGTCGGGGGCTCGATCGGTGGCCTCACCAGTGCGCTGCTGCTGCGCCGACTCGGCTTCTCGGTCGACGTCTTCGAGCGGACACCCGAGCAGCTGGACCACCGCGGTGGCGGCATCGTGCTGCAGCCGATCACCATGAAGTGGTTCCACGAGCACAGCGCGCACCGCATCGAGGACCTCAGCACCCGTTCGAGCAAGCTGCGCTACATCGGTGCCCGCAACGAGATCGTGTTCGAGGAACCCGCCGAGTGGCGGTACACCTCGTGGGGCTCCGTCTACCGCGCGTTGCTGGCGGACTTCGGAACCGAGCACTACCACCTGGGCGAGTTCTGCGCCGGTTTCGACCAGGACGCCGACGGGGTCGACCTGCGCTTCGTCTCGGGCCGCCGGGAGCGCGCCGACCTGGTGGTGTTCGCCGACGGCATCACCTCCACCGGCCGCCGGCGGGTGTTCCCCGACCTGGAGCGCGAGTACTCCGGCTACGTCGGCTGGCGCGGCACCGTCCGCGAGGACCAGGTCAGCTCCGGGACCCGCGCGCTCCTCGACGACGCCCTGAACTACAACGTCGCTGACCACAGCCACATCGTGCTCTACACGATCCCCGGCATGGACGGCGAGCTCACCGAGGGTAGGCGGCTGATCAACTACGTCTGGTACCGCAACGTGGCGCCGGGCCGCGAGCTGCACGAGCTCACCACCGACACCCGCGGGTTCGAGTGCCCGGTCTCGATCCATCCGGGGACGGTCCAGCAGCGCTACGTCGACGAGCTGCGGGAGGCCGCCGTCCGCGATCTGGCTCCCGGACCGGCCGAGGTCGTCACCCGGACCGATGAGCCCTACATCCAGGTCGTGTTCGACACCCGGATCCCGGGCATGGTCGACGGGCGGGTCGCGATCATCGGGGACGCGGCGTTCGCCGCCCGCCCGCACGCGGCCGCGGGCTCGGCGAAGGCCGCCGCTGACGCGTGGACGCTCTACGAGCACCTCGGCGCGGCGACCGACGTCCGGGACGCCCTCGAGCAGTGGGAACCGGGCCGGCTCGAGCTCGGCAACCAGCTGATCGACCGAGTGGCCGCGATGGGCGCCCGCTCGCAGTTCACCAACACCTGGACCCCGGGCGACCCGGAGCTCCGCTTCGGGCTCTACGCCCCGGGCGTCTGAGAACGGACCACACATGATCCTGCAGAACAGCTTCGTCATCGACGTCCCCGTCGAGGATGCATGGAAGGCGTTGAACGCCCCGGAGCTCGTCGCTCCCTGCTTCCCCGGCGCCGCTCTGACCGAGTTCACCGGGGACACCTTCGCGGGCGTCGTGAAGGTAAAGCTCGGTCCGATCTCGCTGACCTACAAGGGCGAGGGCGTCTACGTCGAGCGCGACGACGCCGCACGGCGGGTCCTCATCTCCGCGACCGGCCGCGACTCCCGTGGGAACGGAACGGCCAAGGCCCAGGTCACCGGCACGGTCTCGGAGGCAGGCCCCGGGCGCAGCGAGGTCCGGATGACGACGGACATGGCCGTCACCGGCAGGCCGGCCCAGTTCGGCCGCGGCGTGATCTCGGATGTCGCCGACAAGATGATCAGGCAGTTCGCGACGTGCCTCGCGACCACCCTCGCGCAGGATGACGCTCCCGCTGCACCCGGACCGGGCCCGGCGACCGCGCCGGCTGCTGGGATCTCCGCTCGTCCCGTACAGCCCGCTCCGTCGGCGACATCGCAGGAAGTGCTCGACGTCGGTGACCTGCTGTCGTCGATGACTCCGGCCTGGATCCGGAGATGGGGTCCGGCCGTCGGCGTCGCAGTCCTCCTCGCACTCGTGGTGGGCCTGGCCCGCCGCCGCAGCTGACACGACGGGTCGCGCGGCGCGGTACGCGTCGGGGAACCGGCACGGACCGCTGGACGGATCTCCTCCAGAACATCGCCGGATCAACGGGCCGGTGCCGGAAATGCTCCGTGTACGGGAGTGGATCGAGGGAGCCGATGGCGAGCGGGGCGACGAGGTCGAGCACGCACTCCGGAAGATCGAGGGCTGCGTACTCCCTCATGGCAGGTGTCTTGTTGCTGATGATGCTGGGAGGGACCATCCCGGCTCCGCTGTACGGGCTGTACCGGCAACAGATCGGTTTCGGCGAGTTGACGATCACCATCGTGTTCGCCGCCTACGCCGGGGGAACGCTCCTCGCCCTGTTGTTCCTCGGCGGCATCAGTGACCACATCGGACGGAAGAAGGTCCTGGCCGGCACGGTCGTCGTGGCCGCTGCCAGTACGGTGGTGTTCCTCGTGGCATCCGCGGTGCCGCTCCTGATCGTGGCCCGGGTGCTGAGCGGTATCGCGGTCGGCCTCGCCACCGGAACCGCCACCGCCGCCATCGCCGAGCTCCATCCGCGCGGGGATCAGAATGCTGCCGCCGTCGTCGCGTCGGGCGCCAATCTGACCGGTCTGGGCCTGGGGCCGCTGCTGGCGGGTGCGCTCGCCCAGTACGTCCCGGGGCCCACGACGACCGTGTTCTGGGTCTATCTCGGCCTGCTGCTCCTGGCCGCCTGTGCGCTCGTGGTGGTACCGGAGACGGCCGTCGGGCGGGACGGGGTCGTCGTGCTCACACCGGACGTCGAGGTTCCCGCCGACCTGCGGTCGGTGATGGCCGGAGCCGCCCTCGGGATCTTCGCCGCGTTCACGCTCCTCGGTCTCTTCAGCAGCTTGACACCGACATTCCTGACAGAGGGATTCGGGGTCCGGAATCTGGCCGTCGTCGGTGCGGTGTCGTTCCTGATCTTCGCTGCAGGTGCGATCGGCCAGGCGGTCTCTGCTCGGCTGCCCAGCAGGCGTTCGGCGGCGACGGGACTCGTGCTGCTGCTACTCGGCCTGGCCGCACTGGACTCCGCGCTCGTCATCACGGCGCTCTGGCTGTTCCTGCTGGCCACCGTCGCCAGCGGTGTCGCGATCGGCTTCATCTTCCGCGGCGGCCTGGCCGAGCTCAATCGCCTCGTTTCCGCCGACCGCCGCGCAGCCGTGGTCTCCGCCTTCTTCCTCGCCGGCTACCTGGGCATGTCGGTCCCGGTCGTTGTCATCGGCGTCGGCTCCGAGGTCACGAGTACGGTCACGAGCACGCTCCTCGTGTCCGCGCTGCTGGCGGTGGTCATCGTGGTGGCTCTCGGCGTGGTGCTGCGGACCTTCGGAGCGCGTACTCGGCCGGTGCGTCCCCGCGCACCGTCGGACGGTCCGGCGTTCCCCGCTGACGACAGCGGGACCGAACCCGAGCGTCCGGGCCGCTGACCCGCTGACGCCCCGGAGCGGGGACACGGTCTCGCGGCCGGGATCTCGTGCCGCACCGGCCGGTGGCCGTTGCGCCGCGACACCGGAGCCGTAGGCTCGGCCGGGTGCCGACCTCGGACGCCCGGTGAGCGGGCTCTTCGCACTGCTGGACGACGTGGCCGCCCTCGTCCGGCTGACCGCGTCGTCGCTGGACGACGTCGCGGGCGCCGCCGGGCGGGCCGGTGCGAAGGCCGCCGGGGTGGTCGTCGACGACGCCGCCGTGACGCCCCGCTACGTGCAGGGCCTGCGCCCGGAGCGGGAGCTGTCGATCATCTGGCGGATCGCCAAGGGATCGCTGCGGAACAAGCTCCTGATCATCCTGCCGGTGGCGCTGCTGCTGAGCCAGTTCGCGCCGTGGCTGCTCACCCCGATCCTGATGCTCGGCGGGCTCTACCTCTGCTACGAGGGCGCGGAGAAGATCTGGGAGAAGCTGTCCGGCCACGAACCCGATCCGGAGGCCAAGGACGAGGCCGCCGCGGCCGATCCGGAGGGCCACGAGCGGAGCGTCGTCTCCGGCGCGGTGCGCACCGACTTCATCCTCTCCGCCGAGATCATGGTGATCGCGCTGAACGAGGTCGCCGCCGAGGGGTTCGTGTCCCGCGCCGTGATCCTCGCGGTGGTCGCGGTCGCGATCACCGTGCTGGTCTACGGCGTCGTCGCGCTGATCGTGAAGATGGACGACGCCGGCCTCGCGCTGGCCGCGCGGGACGCCGGAGCGGTCAGCGCGCTGGGCCGCGGACTGGTCCGGGCGATGCCGATCGTGCTGTCGGTGCTGTCGGTGGTCGGCATCGCGGCGATGCTGTGGGTCGGCGGGCACATCCTGCTGGTCGGCGCGGACGAGCTGGGCCTGCACGCGCCCTACGCGCTGGTGCACCACGTCGAGCTGCTGGTGCACGACGCGACCGGGGCGCTCGGCGGGTTCCTCGGCTGGCTCACCAACACGGTCGGCTCGGCGATCGTCGGTGCCGTGGTGGGCGCGCTCGTGGTGGCCGTGGCGCACCTGGTGCCGCGGCGGAGGGCGACCGGCACCGGCGACCACGGCCACGACAGCCAGGACGGTCAGGACCCGGCGGACGCCAGCAGGTAGCGCCGCCAGCCGCCGTGCTCGGTGATGTCGGCGCCGTCCGCCCCCGCGTCGGCGGCGCAGCCGAACCCGACCACCCAGCGGCCGTCGGACAGCTCGACCTTCCCCAGCGACATCGGTGACGGCAGCCCGGCCAGGAACCGGCCGAGCCCGGCGGCCGGGAGGTCCCACAGCTCGCCCGCGATCGGCGCGCCCCGGCCCGGCCCGCAGCGGACCAGGCCGGGTTTCGCGGGCACCGAGGCGAGCGCGACCAGCCGGTAGGCGTCGGAGGTGGTGACCTCGCCGCGGAACCGGGCGCCGAGCACCCGCAGCTGCGGATTGAGCGGCTCGCCGCGCAGGTGCGCGCCGACCACCAGCACGGTGCAGACGTCCGCGGTCAGCAGCGGCCCCGGCGCGCCGCCGGTGATCAGCGCCGCGACGTCCAGCGCGACGTGGTCGTGCATGCTCGGGGACAGCACCGTCACCCCGAACGGCCCGCCGTCGGCGCAGCCGGCGGGCACCGCGACCGCCGGCATGTCGAGCAGGTTGGCGAAGTTGGTGTAGGTCCCGAGCCGCCGGTTGACCCCGACCGGGTCGGCGCCGACCTCGGCCAGGGTGGGGTGCTCGGTGGTGGTGGGCAGCAGCAGCGCCGCGCTGCCGTCGAGCAGGTGACGGGCGTACCTGCGGGCGCGGGCGACCCGGTCCAGGTCGGCCGCGAAGTCGTGCGCCCGCGGCTCGGCGGCGGCCCGCACGATCCCGGCGACCACCGGATCGGCCCCGGCCGGGCGGCCGTCGAGGAAGCCGCCGACCGCGGTGTACCGCTCGGCGACCAGCGCGCCGTCGTAGAGCAGGGTCGCGGCGTCGAGCAGCACCGACACGTCGGCCTCGACGGTGTCCGCGCCGCGGGCGCGCAGCCCGGCGACGGCCCTGGCGAACGCCCGCCGGTAGCCGGCGGTGAGCGCGGCCAGGTCGGCCGCCCGCGGGACGACGACGCGGGGCCGGTCCGGCGCGGCGAGCGGCAGGTCGGCGGGCCAGACCCGGCTGCGCGGGTCCGCCGGGTCGAACCCGCTGAGCACGGCCATCGCCCGCCGGGCGGTGCGCAGGTCGGCGGCGAGCACGGAGACGCAGTCGTAGTCGGCGCAGGCGGGCACCACCCCGGTGGAGGGCACCACGCCGGGTGTCGCCTTCACCCCGACGATGCCCTGGAAGGCGGCCGGGACCCGGCCGGACCCGGCGGTGTCGGTGCCGAGCGCCAGATCGGCCAACCCGAGCCCGACCGCGACCGCCGACCCGGACGACGAGCCGCCGGAGATCCGGTCCGGGTCCCAGGAGCAGCGGACCGCGCCGTACGGGCTGCGGGTGCCGACCAGGCCGGTCGCGAACTGGTCCAGGTTGGTCTTGCCGACGATCACCGCACCGGCCGCGCGCAGCCGGGCGACCGCCGTCGCGTCGGTGTGCGGGAGGTAGGCGTACTCCGGGCAGGCCGCCGTGGTGCGCACCCCGGCGACGTCGATGTTGTCCTTCACCGCGGTCAGCAGCCCGGCCAGCGGCAGCTGCTCGCCGGCGGCCAGCCTGCGCTGCACGGCCGCGGCGTCGGCGAGCACGTCGCGCTCCGGCCGCAGCGTGATCCACACCTCCGGCCGGTCCGCCGCGGCGATCCGCCGGTAGGCCTCGCGGACCCGCTCGACCGGCGGGAGCCCCCGCTCGATCCCGGCGGCGACGTGGCTGTCGGTCATGCTGCCCTTTCCCCGATCACGGCCAGCGAATGGCCGCTGCCCACCTGGTCGCCCGGCGCGACGTGCACCGACAGGACGGTGCCGCTGACCGGGGCCGGGACGTCCATCTCCAGCTTCATCGCCTCCAGGGTGAGCAGCGGCTCGCCCTCGGTGACCCGGTCGCCCGCGGTCACGTGCATCCGCCACACCCCGGCCGCCATCGGCGCCTCGACCACCCGCGCGCCGGGCGGGACGTCGATCCCGGCGGTGGCCCGCGGCGCGGCAGGCGGTGCGGCTGCGGGGGTTCCGGTGGCGACCCGGCCGAGCTCGCCGGAGGCCCGCCAGGCGTCCCGCTCGGCGGCGAAGGCCGCGGCCCGGCGCCGCTCGAACGCCGCGATGGAGCCGGCGTTGCGGGCCAGGAACGCGCGGTGCGCGGCGAGGGTGAACTCGCCGTGCCCGATCTCCGGCTGGAACCGGCCGGCCGCGAACGCGGTCCGCTGCTCGGCGAGCTCGTCCGGGGTGACCGGGTACCAGCGGATCCGGTCGAAGAACCGGAGCAGCCACGGCACGCCGTACTCGAACGGCGGCCGCTGCCGGTAGCCGGACCAGATCGGCACGGTCCGGCCGACGAGCTGGTAGCCGCCCGGCGACTCCATGCCGTAGACGCACAGGTAGGAGCCGCCGAGCCCGACGGTGTCGGCGGCGGTCCAGGTCCGGGCCGGGTTGTACTTGGTGGTGACCAGCCGGTGCCGCGGGTCGACCGGGACGGCCAGCGGCGCGCCGAGGTAGACGTCGCCCAGGCCGAGCACCAGGTACTCGGCGTCGAACATGATCCGCTCGACGTCGTCCGGCCGGTCCAGGCCGTTGATCCGGCGGACGAACTCGATGTTCGACGGCAGCCACGGCGCGTCCGGCCGGACGCCGGCCGAGTACCGCTCGATCGCGGTCCGCACGACCGGGTCGTCGAACGACAGCGGCAGCCGGATGGTGCGGCTCGGCACGGCGAGCTCGTCGGTGGCGGGCAGCCCGTCCTCGATCGCGGCGAGCAGCCCGGCGAGCCGGCGCACCGGCAGCACGTCCGGATCGACGTGCACGTGCAGCGACCGGACGCCGGGGGTGAGATCGACCAGCCCGGCCGGGGCGTGCTCGCGCAGCGCGGCGGCCAGCGCGTGCACCCGCAGCCGCAGCCCGAGATCGAGCACCTGCTCGCCGTACTCGACGAGCAGGTTGTCGTCGCCGCCGCGCCGGTAGGCCACCGCCGGGGCGTCCGGACCGGCCGGCCGGCGGGCGAGCACGCCGTCGTCGCCGTCCGGGCCGGTGCGCAGCCCGGCCGGCAGCCGGGCGCGGGACCGGACGCCGTCCTCGGCGCGGATCCGGCCGGCCGCGGCCGTGCCGACCGGCACGAACCGGACGGTGTCGCCGGGCCGGATCTGGCCGAGCTTCCAGCGGTGCCCGCTGACCACGGTGAGCGGGCAGGCGAACCCGCCCAGGCTGGGTCCGTCCGGGCCGAGCAGGATCGGGGTGTCCCCGGAGACGTTGAGCGCGCCGACGCTGTAGGCGTTGTCGTGCAGGTTCGACGGGTGCAGCCCGGCGTCGCCGCCGTCGGGCCGGGCCCAGCGCGGGCGCGGCCCGGACAGCCGGATGCCGGTCCGGTTGGCGTGGCTCTGCACGGTCCACGCGGTGCCGTAGAACTGCCGCATGTCGTCCGGGGTGAAGTAGTCCGGCGCCGGCTGCGGGCCCTCGGTGACCGCGAGCTCCCACTCGTGGCCGATCTCCGGCCGGGTCCCGGCCGGAGCGGGCTCGCCCGCCGGGCAGCTGCCGGGTGCCAGCACGTCGCCGGTGGCGAGCGCGCGGCCGGTGTACCCGCCGAACCCGCCGAGGGTGAAGGTGGACGCGCTGCCCTGGAACGACGGCACGTCCAGCCCGCCGGCGAGCGCGACGTAGGTGCGCAGGCCGGCGCCGGTCGGGGCGCCGACGTCGAGCAGGCCCCCGGCGGGCACGTCCACCCCGGTCCACATCGGGACCGGATCGCCGTCGACGGTGACC
The DNA here is from genome assembly GCF_039526905.1 of Pseudonocardia kongjuensis. Taxonomy (NCBI): domain Bacteria; kingdom Bacillati; phylum Actinomycetota; class Actinomycetes; order Pseudonocardiales; family Pseudonocardiaceae; genus Pseudonocardia; species Pseudonocardia kongjuensis. The sequence continues at coordinate 128,766 of NZ_BAAAJK010000003.1, forward strand.
GGGGCGCCGGCGCCGGTGACGCACACCCGGCCGGGCCGGGTGAACCGCAGCGCCGGCCCGGTCAGCGTCGCCTCCAGCGCCGGCGTGCCGTCGGGATTGCCGAGGCACCGGTTGGCCAGCCGGAACGAGAGGTCGTCCATCGGCCCGGACGGCGGGATCCCGACCTCCCACAGCCCGGTGCGGCCGGGCAGGTCCTGCACGGTGGTCATGGTGCCGCCGCGGAGCACGTCGATCCGGGCGGCCGATCCGCCGGGACCGGCGGCCAGCGTCGCGGTGGTGTGCCGGGCCCGGCGCACCACCGGTTCCCGCACGGCGGCCCGCAGCTGGTCGAGGTTGGTGCACACGCCGTCGATCGCGGTCGCGTCCAGGGCGGCGCCGAGCGCGTCGAGCGCGGCCGCCCGGGTCGGCCGGTGCGCGACGACCTTGGCCAGCATCGGGTCGTAGTGGTGGCCGACCACGGTGCCGGTCTCCACCCAGCCGTCCACCCGCACGCCCGGCCCGAACGCGACCCGGGTGAGCAGCCCGGACGACGGCCGGTGGTCCCGCGCCGGGTCCTCCGCGCAGATCCGCGCCTCCACCGCCACCCCGGTCACCGGCGGCCCGGTGTCCGGGACGCCGTCGAGCAGGTCGTGCTCGCCGCGGGCCAGCCGCAGCATCCAGCCGACCAGGTCGATCCCGGTGACCAGCTCGGTGACCGGGTGCTCCACCTGGAGCCGGGTGTTCACCTCCAGGAACGAGGCGGTGCACCGGTCGGCGTCGTAGACGAACTCGACGGTCCCGGCCGAACGGTAGGCGACCGACCGGGCCAGCGCCCTGGCCGTCGCGGTGACCGTCGCGGCCACCGCGGGCGGCAGATCGGGCGCCGGTGCCTCCTCGACCACCTTCTGGTGCCGCCGCTGCAGCGTGCAGTCCCGGGTGCCCAGGCTGACCACCCGGCCCGCGCCGTCGCCGAACAGCTGGACCTCGACGTGCCGGGCCCGGGTCACGTAGCGCTCGCAGAACACCCCGGACGAGCCGAACTGGGCGGCCGCGGTGCGGGTCACCGAGGCGAACGCGGCGGGCACCTCGTCCGGCCGGTGGCAGACCCGCATGCCGATCCCGCCGCCGCCGCCGACCGCTTTCAGCACCACCGGGTACCCGATCCCGGCGGCCGCCGCGACCGCCTCGTCCGGGGAGCCGAGCAGCCCGGACCCGGGCTGCACCGGCACCCCGGCGGCGCGGGCCGCGGTGCGGGCCGCGTGCTTGTCGCCGAAGGCCCGCAGCTGCCCGGGGGTGGGGCCGACGAACCGCAGCCCGGCCCGCTCGCAGGACTCGGCGAACCCGGCGTTCTCGGCGAGGAACCCGTACCCGGGATGCACGGCGCCGGCGCCGGTGGCGGTGGCCGCGCCGAGCACGGCGTCGGCCCGCAGGTAGGACTCCGCGGGCGGCGCCGGGCCGAGCCGCACCGCGTGATCGGCCTCCAGCACGTGCAGCGCGTCGGAGTCGGCGTCGGAGTACACGGCGACCGTGCGCAGGCCGAGCGCGCGGGCGGAGCGGATGATCCGGCGGGCGATCTCGCCGCGGTTGGCGACCAGCAGGGTGTCGAACACGGGACTCCAGGTCAGGATCGGGTCAGGGCCGTGGCGGCAGGCCCGACTCCCGGGCGTTCATCGCGACCAGCGCCCGGGTGGCCCGCTCGACGACGATCTCCAGCGAGGCGCCGATGTGCTCGTGCAGCAGCCGGTGCGCGGTCTCCAGCCTGCCGTCCAGCACCCGCTCGACGATCTCGATGTGCTCGTCGATGGAGGTCTCGATGCGGCCGGGGATGATGAAGTCGTACATCCGGACCCGGCGGATCCGGCTGTTCACGTCGGTCAGCACGGCGACCAGCTCGGCGTTGCCGGACGCCGACAGCAGCGCGGCGTGGTACCGCTCGTCGGCGAGCACGAACTCCGGTGCCGGCTGGGGCGGGGCGGCCCGCAGGTCGTGCCAGTACGCCAGCTCGGTCTCCAGCGCCCCGGTGTCGTGCCGGACGCCCGGGTTCTCGATGCACCGGGCGATGCCGCGCAGCTCGACCGCGATCCGCACCTCGTAGAGATCGCGGACCCGGGACACGCTGGGCACGACCACCGAGTAGCCGTACTCCTCCCGGTTCAGCAGGCCGTCGGCGAGCAGCCGGGTCACCGCGTCCCGGACCGGGGTCCGGGACATCCCGTACCGCTTCGCCAGCTTAGGCTCGGTGAGCCGCTCGCCGGCCGGGAAATCGCCGTTCAGGACGGCGTCGCGGATGGCGACGTAGACCTGCTCGCGCAACGGCGGCGGCTGCTCCCCGCCCGGGATCACCGCGGCCGACGACATGACCGTGCTCTGCTCGTCCACGGGTCCATGGTTCCGGGTCGGGCCGCCACGGTGCTGGTTTCCGGCCTGCCGGTTCCCGGCCTGCCGGTTCCCGGCCTGCCGGTTCCCGGCCTGCTGGTCCCCGCCCCGCAGCCCTCCACCGTCAGATCGCCATCGCCGACCGCACGTCGACGGCCGCTGCGCCGCCGCCCGCGCCGGACGCCCGCACCCGGCCCGAGGCCAGCACGTAGTAGCCGCCCGCGACGTCCAGCGCGAAGCCGACGTGCTGTTCGACCAGCAGCACCGACAGCCCGCCGCGCCGGGTGAGATCGACGATGGTGCGTTCGATCTCGGTGACCACCGAGGGCTGGATGCCCTCGGTGGGCTCGTCCAGGATCAGCAGCCGCGGCTCGGTGATCAGCGCGCGGGCGATGGCGAGCTGCTGGCGCTGCCCGCCGGACAGCAGGCCCGCGGCCCGGCCGAGCAGCTCGCGCAGCGCCGGGAACAGGTCCAGCGACTCGTCGATCAGCGCCCGGCCGCGGCGCCGGCCGTCCGCGACGACCTGCAGGTTCTCCCAGGTGGTCAGCTGCCCGAACGACTGCTGGCCCTGCGGCACGTAGGCGAGCCCGCGGGCCACCCGCCGGTTCGGCGGGAGCGCGGTGACGTCCTCGCCGTCGAGCAGCACCCGGCCGGCCGAGGCCGGCAGCAGCCCGGCGGCCGCGCGCAGCAGGGTGGTCTTGCCGGCGCCGTTGTGCCCGAGCACCGAGGTGACGCCGTCGGCGGGCACCTCGACGGTCACGCCGTGCACGACCGTCGTCCGGCCGTAGGCGACGTCGACGCCGTCGACGAGCAGCATCGGCCCACTCATCCGGCCACCTCCGCACCGAGCACGATCGCGGCCTCCTCGGCGGTGTGGTGCCCGGGCCCGAGGTAGACCTCCTGCACCTTCGGGTCGGCCTGCACCTGCGCGACCGTGCCCTCGGAGAGCACCCGGCCGGCGTGCAGCACGGTCACCGACCGGGCGAAGGACCGCATGAAGTCCATGTCGTGCTCGACGACGACGACCGTGTGGTCGCCGCTGATCCGCTGCAGCAGCCGGCCGGTCTCGTCCTTCTCCTCCGCGCTCATCCCGGCGACCGGTTCGTCGAGCATCAGCAGCCGGGCGTCCTGCACGAGCAGCATCCCGATCTCCAGCCACTGTTTCTGGCCGTGCGCCAGGGTCCCCGCGGGGGCGTCGGCCAGCGCGGTCAGCCCGACCGTCTCCAGCGCCTCGGTCACCACCGCCGGGGTGCTGCGCCTGCGGCGCAGCAGCGTCCACGGGGAGCGGCCGGCGCCGGCCGCGATGTCCAGGTTCTGCAGCACGGTGAGCTGCTCGAACACGGTCGCCGTCTGGAAGGTGCGGCCGATCCCGAGCCGGGCGACCGCGTGCACCTTGCGCCCGAGCAGGTCGGCCCCGGCGAACCGGGCGGTGCCGGTGGCGGGCACCAGGCCGGAGACGGCGTCGATCAGGGTGGTCTTGCCGGCGCCGTTCGGCCCGATCAGGAACCGCAGGTCGCCCGCCCCGACGGTGAGGTCGACGTGGTCGACCGCGACGAAGCCGTCGAAGGTCACGGTGAGGTCGGTCAGTTCGAGGTCGTCGGTCATCGCTGGGCCCCTCCGGCCGGTTCGGGTACGGATCGGTCCGCCGGTCCGTCGTCCGCGGGCGGTCCGGCGCGGCGGCGCCGGCGCAGCGTCACCAGCGAGGCGATGCCGCCCGGCAGGAACGCGACGACGAGCATGAACATCAGGCCCTGGACGTAGGTCCAGCCGGACGGGAACTGCTCGGACAGCGACGACGCCGCCCAGGCCACCGCGATCGCGCCGAGCGCGGGCCCGGCGAGGGTGGTGCGGCCGCCGATCGCGACGCCGATGAGCAGCCCGATCGACGGGACGACGCCGACGTCGTTCGGCGAGATGATCCCGACGATCGGGACGAACAGCGCCCCGCCGATGCCGGCCATCAGGGCGGCGACGGCGAACGCGACGGTCTTCACCGTCGCCGGGTCGTAGCCGAGGAAGCGGACCCGCTCCTCGGAGTCGCGGCAGGCGACCAGCAGCTCGCCGTACCGGCTGACCATCAGCTGGCGGGCGACCAGCAGCATCGTGAGCAGCACGCCGGCCGCGATGAAGTAGAGCATCAGCCGGTTCGCCGGGTCCCGCAGCGAGAACCCGAAGAAGCCGCGGAAGTTGTTCAGCCCGGTCGAGCCGCCGGTGGTGGCCGGGTTGCCGACGAGCAGGATCGCGAACGCGGCGGCCAGCGCCTGGGACAGGATCGCGAAGTAGGCGCCGCGCACCCGGCGCCGGAACGTCGCCAGGCCGAGCACGGTCGCCAGCAGCGCGGGCAGCACCAGGATCGCGACGACGGTGACGGCGCCGGAGCGGAACGGCTCCCACCACCACGGGACGCCGTTCGAGGAGATCAGCGTCATGAAGTCGGGGGCCTCGCCGGGCCCGGCGTCGGCGAGCTTGAGGTGCATCGCCATCAGGTAGGCGCCGATGCCGAAGAACACCCCCTGGCCCAGGGTGAGCATGCCGCCGCGGCCCCAGGCCAGGCCGATGCCGACGGCGACCATGGCGTAGCAGAGGTACTTGCCGAGCAGGTTCAGCCGGAAGTCGGACAGCACCAGCGGGGCGACGGCGAACAGGACGACCGCGGCGGCCAGGAACCCGAGCCCGACCGCGTAGCGGCTCCGCAGCAGTGTGGTCACACCAGACTCCTCGTCCGCAGCGCGAAGATCCCCTGTGGGCGGAACTGCAGGAAGGCGACGACGAGCGCGAGCACCAGCACCTTCGCGATCGACGCCGAGGTCGTGTACTCGATCCAGGACTGGGCGACGCCGAGCGAGAAGGCGGCGATGATGGCGCCCTTGAGCTGGCCGAGCCCGCCGACGATGACGACCAGGAAGGCGTCGACGATGTAGCTGCTGCCCAGGTTCGGCGAGATCGACCCCATCAGGGTGAGCGCGACGCCGGCGACCCCGGCCAGGCCGGAGCCGATGAAGAAGGTCAGCATGTCGGTGCGGCGGGTGGAGATGCCGGAGGACTCGGCGAGCTGCCGGTTCTGCACGGTCGCCCGGATCCGGCGGCCGAGCGAGGTGTAGCGCAGCAGCAGCACCACCGCGGTGACCGACAGGACCGCGAGCACCAGGATGAACAGCCGGGACCGCGGGAAGGAGAAGCCGAGGATCTGCACCGGCCCGGCCAGCCAGGCGGGCGCCGCGACGTCCACCCCGGCGGTGCCGAAGATGTCCCGGGCGAGCTGCTGCAGGACCAGCGCCACGCCCCAGGTCACCAGCAGGGTGTCCAGCGGCCGGTGGTACATGCGGCGCAGCAGGGTCAGCTCCAGCACCACGCCGAGCAGGCCGCCGATGACGAACGCCAGCGGCAGCGACGCCAGCAGCGAGAGCCCGGCCGCGCCGAGCGCCTGCTGGACGACGAACGCGGTGTAGGCGCCGGCCATGATGAACTCACCGTGCGCCATGTTGATGACGCCCATCTGACCGAACGTCAGGGCCAGACCCAGTGCCGCGAGCAGCAGGATCGAGCCGACGGACAGGCCGTTGAAGACCTGCGTGACGAGGGTTTCCATGCGTCCTCCGGAGGACCGGCGGCGATGGCCCGGCGCGCCGTCGCGGCGCGCCGGGCCACCCGCCCGGGATGGTCGGGCGGTGCGGATCAGCCGGCGAGCCCGCTCGCCCAGGGGTAGGACTCCAGGTACGGGTCCGGCTCGATCGGCTCACCGGAGGACCACTCGGTGTAGATCAGGCCGTCCGGCCCGATCTTGCCGATCAGCGCGGTCTTGGCGATGTGGTGGTTGTCGCCGTTGACGGTGACGGTGCCCTCGGGGGCGTCGAAGGTGACGCCGTCGGCGGCCGCCTGCACGTCCGGCACGGCGAACGAGTCGGCCTTCTCGACCATCGCCTTCCAGAGGTACAGCGAGGTGTAGGCGGCCTCCATCGGGTCGGAGGTGACCTTGTCGTCGCCGTAGCGCGCCTTGAAGGCGGCGACGAACTCGGCGTTCTCCGGGCTGTCGATGGTCTGGTAGTAGTTCCAGGCCACCGGCTGGCCGACGATGTTGTCGACGCCGATGCCGCCGACCTCCTCCTCGGCGATCGACACGCTCAGCACCGGCATCGTGTCCGGGGTCAGGCCGAGGCTCTTGTACTCCTTGAAGAACGCCACGTTGGAGTCGCCGTTGAGGGTGTTGAACACCGCGTCGGCGCCCGCGTCGCGGACCTTGGAGACGATCGTGGAGAAGTCGGTGTGCCCGAGCGGGGCGTACTCCTCGCCCAGGATCTCGATGCCGTTCGCCTCGGCGTACGCCTTGATGATCTTGTTGGCGGTCTGCGGGAAGACGTAGTCGCTGCCGACCAGGAACAGGCTGGTCGCGCCCTGCTCCTTGAGGTAGTCCAGGGCCGGGACGATCTGCTGGTTGGTGGTCGCGCCCGAGTAGAAGATGTTCTCCGAGGACTCCAGGCCCTCGTACTGCACCGGGTAGAACAGCAGCGCGTCGTTCGACTCGAAGACCGGCAGCATCGCCTTGCGGGAGGACGAGGTCCAGCCGCCGAACACGGCGGCGACGCAGTCGGCCCGGATCAGCTTCTCGGCCTTCTCGGCGAAGATCGTGGGCTCGGAGGCGCCGTCCTCGGCGACGACCTCGAGCTGCTTGCCCAGCACGCCGCCGGCCTCGTTGATCTCCTCGGCGGCCATCGCGAGGCTGTTGTAGACGGTGTTCTCGCTGATCGCCATCGTGCCCGAGCGCGAGTTCAGGAAGCCGATCTTGACGCTGTCCCCGCTGGTGTCGACGCAGGACGCCGCGGCGGCACCGGCGTCCGCCTCGTCGTCGACCCGGGCACCGCAGGCGGCGATCCCCAACCCCATCGACAGCAGGGCGACCCCCGCCAGGGCGCGGCGCAGCCGCTTCGCACTTCTCATCACAACGCCTCCGTGAAGCGCACCGGAGGACGTCCCCGGGGCTCGGCCGGGCCGGGTCCCGTTGCCCGGTACCCGGCCTGAACTGCTGGATACATCCGTGGATCCGGCGGTGAGTACCGTAGGAACGCCGTATTGCGGCGACAGCACGATCGCCGTTGCCGGGCCGTTTCCGGAGACCCCCGCGACACCCGCTCCGGCGTCATCCGCCCGAAACACGATCGGGTGACACGGGCACTCCCTGGCCGCCGCACGTACCATCTGGTACACAGTCTGTACCAATCGGTACGCCCCGCGGAGGACGCCATGGGAGCCCGGTCGAGCGAGACGTACCATCCGGTACGTGACAGGTGCCGGACCGGCCAGGGACCGGCTGCTGCAGACGGTCGTCGAGCAGCTCGCCGGGCAGGGGATCGCGGACCGCAGCCTGCGCGCGCTCGCCACCGCGACCGGCACCAGCCACCGGATGCTGATCTACCACTTCGGCTCCCGGGAGGGGCTGCTCACCGAGGTCGTCGCGGCCGTGGAGGCGGGCCAGCAGGCGGCCCTGGCCGCGCTCACCGCCGATCCGGCGGCCGGCCCGCGGGAGGTCGTCGACCGGTTCTGGGTGACCGTCTCGGCCGGGGCCCGGCGCTACGGCCCGCTGTTCTTCGAGCTGTCCGCGCAGGCCATGCAGGGCCGGGCGCACGCCGCCCGGCTGCGGGAGACCCTCGTCGCACCCTGGATCGCGCCGCTCGGCGCGCTGCTCGAACGGGGCGGCCTGGCACCGGCGGCGGCCCGCACCCGGGCCCGGCTCGTGATCGGTGCCGCCCGCGGCCTGCTGCACGACGCACTGGTCACCGGCGAGTTCACCGAGGCGGACGCGGCGATGGCCGACCTCACCGCGCTGGCGCTGCCACCCTGACCCCTCCCACCCCGGAGCCGACGCGATGAGCCTCGACCGCCTGACCATGCCGACCGGCGAGACGCTGACCTTCCTGCGCACCGGATCGGGCACCGGCGGCGCCGCCTTCGAGGTCGAGGCCGTCCTCCCGCCCGGGCTGGCCGGCCCGCCCGCACACCGGCACCGGTTCGAGACCGAGACGTTCACCGTGGTCGACGGCGAGCTGCGGGTCCGGATCGGCCGGGACAGCCGCGTCATCGGCCCCGGCGAGTCGGTGACCGTGCCACCCGGCGTGGTGCACGCGTTCGCGAACCCGACCTCCGGACCGGTCCGGATCCGCACCGTGGAGACCCCGGCCGGTCCGCTGGAGCAGCAGTTCCGGGCCCTCGCCGACGCGGGCCGGCTGCCGCCGCTGCGCCGGCTGGCCCGGATCAACGTCGAGCACGACCTGAGCTTCGTGCTGCACGGGGTGCCGGAGGCGCTGCAGCGTCCACTGTGGCGGCTGCTCGCCGCGCTCCCGGCGCCGCGCCGCTGACCGGCTGCCGGCACAGCGCCGCTGACCGTGCTCCCGGCGGCGCCGCGGGACGGACCGCACCGCCGGGCGCCGCGCCGCTCCCCTCAGCCGCGCCGGGCGCCGGCCGGCCACAGCACCGTCGTCGGCATCCCGAGCTCGCGGGCCCGCCCGACGGCCTCGGCGGTCCCACCCGACGGCCGCCCGTCCCAGACCGCGACCAGCTCCTCGCACCGGTCCAACACGAGCAGGCTGCCCGCCAGGTAGGCGGCCGCGCCGGAGGTCGGACGACCGGTCGTCAGCACCGACCGTGCGCTCGCCAGGTAGGCGTCGCAGCGTTCCCGGTCGACCGGGTCCGGGATCCGCGCCAGGTAGTCGGCGGCCGGCAGCACCACCTCGAGCGCGCCGCCGAACTCCAGGACCACGTCGGCGAAGACCTGGTCGGCGCCGCGGGCGAGGCAGCTGACGCCGACCAGTCCGGTCCGCAGTGGACGGAGGTGGTCGCGCAGTGCGCGCCGGACCGGGTCCAGCGCGTCGGGGGTGAGGTTGCTGTGCCCGGTGACGCCGACGACCGTCATGGAGCGACATCCTCCACCCCACCGGGGGTGGACCGTTCCGCCTCCCGGTCACGGCCCGCATCACAAGAAGCTGGACACCTTAGCCCGCTCGCGGTGGCGCGGAGGACCGATCGCCCGGCATCCGGACGAAGCTCACTTTCCGCTACGCGATCGGCTCACCCGTCCGTACGATGCCTGCGTGCTGCACCTCGGATCGGGAGCCGGTGACCTGTTGGTCGGCCGTGCCTGGCTCGATCTCGGGTACGTGGCGAGCGCGACCTGTCGGTCCTGACGCCCCACCTGCCACCCCTCCACGACCGACCCGGCCCCGCGCCGGCCGTCGTCCCGTCACACCTCGGAAGAGGACCCCGTGCAGACCGCCACATCCTGGGCACCCCCTGCGTCCGTGCAGCTCCGCGCGGTCGACCGGACCTTCGGTACCGGCGCCGACCGCCGGGTCGTGCTCGAACACGTCGATCTCGACGTCGCCGCCGGTGAGGTGGTCGCCCTGCTGGGCGCGTCCGGTTGCGGCAAGTCGACGCTGCTGCGCCTGGTGTCCGGGCTGGACCGGCCCACCGGCGGCGCCGTGCTGGTCGACGGCGACGAGGTAGACGGCGTCGAACGCCGGGCGGCCGTGGTGTTCCAGGAGCCGCGGCTGCTGCCATGGCGCAGCCTCGCCGACAACGTCGCCTTCGGCGTGCCGGACGGGACGTCGCGGGCCGACCGGGACGCCGCCGTCGAACGGGCGCTGGACGCCGTCGGGCTCGCCGAGTTCGCCCGCTACCGGCCGCGCGCCGTCTCCGGCGGCATGGCGCAGCGCACCGCGCTCGCCCGCGCACTCGTCCGCGCGCCGGGCGTGCTGCTGCTCGACGAGCCGTTCGCCGCACTCGACGCGCTCACCCGGATCCGGATGCAGGACCTCGTCGACGACCTGCAGCAGCGCTCCGGCGCGACCGTCCTGCTGGTCACCCACGACGTCGACGAGGCACTGCAGCTGGCCGACCGGATCGTCGTGCTCGGCCGGCCCGACGACGACGGCGACGGCCACTCCGGAGCCGGGATCGTGCACGTGCTCACCCCGCCCGGCCCGCGCCCCCGCGACCGGGCCGATCCGGGCCTCACCGCGCTGCGCGCCGACCTGCTCGGCCGGCTCGGCGTCCCCGTCCACCACACCCGCGCCCCCCGATGAAGCGGAGCATCCCCGTGCGTCGACTCACCCGCCCCGTCGTCCTGCTCGTCGCCTCGTTGCTCGTCCTCGCCGGCTGCGCCGCCGGCGAGAACGCCGACGGCACCGTCGCCGCCGACGGCACCGGCGGAACCGGCGGCACCCGGGTCAGCCTGGACTACGCCTACTACAACCCGGAGAGCCTGGTGATCCGGAAGCAGGGCTGGCTGGAGGAGGAGCTCGGCCAGGACTCCGTCGAGTGGGTGCTGTCGCAGGGCAGCAACAAGGCGAACGAGAACCTGCGGGCCGGCGTGATCGACATCGGTTCGACGGCCGGCACCCCGGCGCTGCTCGCCAGGGCGAACGGCTCGCCGATCAAGTCGATCGACGTCTACAGCAGGCCGGAGTGGTCCGCGATCGTCGTGCCGGAGGGCTCGCCGATCACCGACCCGGCCGGGCTGCGCGGCACGAAGATCGCCGTCACCCAGGGCACCGACCCGTACTTCTTCCTGGTGCAGACGCTCGCCGGGGCCGGGCTCGACCGCGCCGACGTCGAGATCGTGAACCTGCAGCACTCCGACGGCCGGACCGCGCTGGAGCGCGGCGACGTCGACGCCTGGGCCGGGCTCGACCCGTTCATGGCCCAGTCCGAGCTGGACGCCGGATCCACGCTGATCTACCGCAACCTCGACTTCAACTCCTACGGCCTGCTCAACGCCAACGAGTCGTTCCTGGAGCGCGACCCGGAGACCGCCGCCGTCGTCGTCCGCGCCTACGAGCGGGCCAGGGCGTGGATCGTGGAGAACCCCGAGGAGGCCGTCGCCACCCTGGCCGAGGCCGCCAGCATCAGCCCCGAGGTGGCCCGCAAGCAGCTGCTGGAGCGCACCCAGATCGACATCGACCCGGTGCCCGGCGACGCCCAGCGCGAGGTGCTGGAGCGGCTGGTCCCGATCCTGGTCTCGGAGGGCCTGGTCCGCTCCGAGGACGACGCCCGCACCGCCCTGGACACCCTGTTCGAGCCGCGGTTCGCGCAGGAGGCGGCCGGCACCCGGTCCGACGGGACGGCCGGGTCGTGACCGTCACCGAGACCCCCGGGGCGCAGCGCACGGAACCGGCCGCCCGGCCGTCCGGGCGGGTGCGCGGAACCCGGCACCGCCGGCTCCTGGCCGGTCTCGGTGCGGGACTCGTGCTGCCGGTCCTGCTGGTGATCGGCTGGCACCTGCTGGCCGCGTCCGGCCGGTTCTCCCCGGCCCAGCTGCCCGCCCCGCTCGACGTGGTCGCCGCGCTCGGCGAGCTCGCCGGGCGCGGCGAGCTGTGGCAGCACATCGCGATCAGCGTGCAGCGGGTGGTGCTCGGGTTCGCCGCGGGCGCCGGGGCCGGCCTGGTGCTCGGCGGGATCGTCGGGCTCTCGGTGCGGGCCCGGTCGTTCCTGGCACCCACCATCCAGGCCGTGCGGGCGGTGCCGTCGCTGGCCTGGGTCCCGTTGCTGCTGCTGTGGCTGGGGATCGGCGAGACACCCAAGATCACGCTGGTCGCGATCGGCGCGTTCTTCCCCGTCTACACCACGATCGCGGCCGCGCTGGAGCACGTCGACAGCAGGCTGGTCGAGGTCGGCCGGGCCTACGGACGCTCGGGCCTGCGGCTGTTCCTGCAGGTCCAGCTGCCCGCGATCGCCCCGCCCGCGCTGTCCGGGCTGCGCCTCGGCCTCGCCCAGGGCTGGCTGTTCCTGGTCGCGGCGGAGCTGATCGCGTCGTCGATCGGGCTGGGCTTCCTGCTGATCGACAGCCAGAACACCGGGCGCACCGACATCCTGCTGCTGGCGATCGTGCTGCTCGCGCTGCTCGGGAAGCTCACCGACGCCGTGCTGGGGGTGGCGGAGCGGGCGCTGCTGCGGCGCTGGACGTGAGCGGCCCTCACCCCGGCGGCCGCCGCCAGAGCCGCTCGGCGAGCAGCGGGGTCCGTTCGATCGGGACGAGGCCGTCGTCGAGTCCCCGGAGCCGCTGGTAGACCGACCGCATCTCGTGGCGGTCCCGCAGGTACGGCCCGCCTGCCGCGAGTTCGAGGATCGTCACGGTGTTCACCAGGAACAAGGCCCCCACCGGCCGGCCCTGGGCCCGGAGCCGGTCCAGCCGCCTGCGCTCGGCATCGGCCATCCGGGCGCCGGCGCCGTCGTCGATCACCACGGTCGCCGCGGCACCCCGTTCGGCGGCGACGACGGCGTGCGAGCGCCGGCCCCGCATCGATGATCGGCCGGTTCGGTGTCATCCCGGTGCACCCTCCGGGAGGTCCGCGTCGAGCTCCGCCGGGGCGATCCCGGCGACCGGCACGCTGTGCGCGGGCGCCCAGCCGACCGGTCCGCGGTCCTGCGGAACGAGCCCGGCCGTGCGGAGTTCCTGCTCGACGACGTCGGCGGGCAGTCCCCGCAGCCGGGCGATCGCCGCGACGGACACGACACCGGCGAGGTAGCCGTCGATCGCCCGGGTCAGCAGACGCTGCGGCGCACGGTGCCGGTCCGATTCGTCGGCGAGCGCCCGGTACTGGTCGGACCACCCGTGCCGGGCCGCCAGCACCGGGGTGGTCATCGTCATCCACGCGGCCTTCGTGTCGAGGTCGATCAGGCCGGCCTGGTGGAGCGCGATGGCCGCGACGGCCGGGGAGACGAGGTACCGCTGGACGACGTCGGACAGCAGCGACGGATCCGGCCCCCGGCGACCGCCGAACAGGGCGAGCAGCCCCTCGGCGGGCACCAGCAGATGCCGGGAGAAGGCGTCCGCCCTGCGCTCCGCGGGAGCGCGGGTGCCCAGCTCCTCGTCAGGGACGCCCCAGTCCTCGAAGACCACGTGTGCCAGCTCGTGGGCGAGGGTGCTGCGCCGGCGCATCGGCCGGTCGGTCCGGGCCACGGCGATGAAGACGGCGCCACGCACCGGATCGCGCATGGTGAGCCCGTGCTCGTCGGGCCCGACGTCGACCACCGACACGTCGATCCCGGTGACCTGCTCGATGATCGCGACCAGATCGCCCAGCGGCTGCACACCGAGGTGGTGTACGGCCCGGAACTCCTCCGCCGCGGCGCGGCCCTCCGACTCGGGCGTCACGGCCGCGCCGGGATGCCCTGGTCGTCGAGGTAGGCGTCGAGCTCGAGGCAGTGCAGGAGCGCCGACCGCATCGCGGCCATCTCCGATCCGTTCGTCGCGCGCGCGACACAGTGCACCCGGGCCTCCACCCCTTCGCCGGTCAGCGCGGACAGCGTCGTCCCGGTCGCGTCGGCGATCGCCACCAACTCCGGGACGGTCGGGGTGCGGCTGCCCGCGACGATCCGGGACAGCGTGGCCTGGGCGAGCCCGGCCGTGGCCGCGAGGCGCCGCTGGCTCAGACCGGCGGCGGCGCGGGCCCGGTACCCGCCGATCCCGACGCGGCAACGACGACGCCGCAGCCGGCCGCCGCGTCACCCCTGCGGCGGCCGCCCCGCGTCCGGCCCCCAGCTCGCCAGCGCCGCGGTCTCCACGACGGTCATCACCTCGTAGAGCACGATCGACACCAGCACCGCGAGCGCCACGATCGTCCAGACGCCGCCGTAGTTGCCGGAGCCGTTGTACCCGGACAGCACCCCGCCCATCCCGACGAACCCGGACAGCCACTCGGCCAGCATCGCGCCGACGATCGCGCCCGGCACCGAGATCCGGGCGGACGCGAGCAGCTGCGGCAGCGCCGAGGGCAGGCGCGCCTTGACCATCACCGTCCACGCCGATCCGCCGTTGACCCGGATCAGGTCGACCGTCTGCGCGGGCACCGAGTTCAGCCCGAGCACCACGTTCACCAGCACCGGGAACAGCACCACGATCGCGGCGATCACCGCGATCCCGAGCGGGCCCTGCCCGAAGATCAGCAGCAGCAGCGGCGCCATCGCGACCAGCGGCACCGACCGCAGCAGCATCGCGATCGGCATGAACGCCAGCTCGAACGGCCGGAACAGCACGAACAGCACGGCGGTGACGGTCGCCAGACCCATCCCGGCGACGAAGCCGAGCGCGGCGTTGCCCAGCGTCACCCACAGCGCCCCGAAGCTCTGCGCACGGGCGTCGGCCGCGGACAGCGACGCCGGCCGCACCCCGCGCGCCGGGTCCTCGGCGAACAGGTACTGCAGCACCTCCCAGGGCGGCTTGCCGACGAACGAGGGCACGTCGAACACCCACAGCAGCACGGTCCACAGGATCACCAGCGCGACCAGCGCGACGGCGACGGTGAGCGCGGCCCTGGCCGCCCGGCGGGCCACCGCGGCGGCCACCGAGCCGAGCCCGGCGCCGGTCGTGGTCCCGGCGGTGAGGACGGCGGTCACCGGGCACCCGCCATGACGTCGGTGCCCGAGGACCACGGTGTCACGACCCGCGCGACCAGCCCGACGAGCAGGTAGGCGACCCCGGAGAACAGGCCGCTGACCAGGGCGAGGTACCAGAGCAGCGGCGCGTCGGCCTGGGTCTGGGCGGCGATCAGCGCGCGCCCCAGGGTCTGCTCGCCGCCGCTGCCCAGGTACTCGGCGAGGATCGCGCCGAGGAACGCCGACGGCGCGGCGATCTTCAGCGCGGCGAACAGGCTGGGCAGCGCGGAGATCAGCTGCACCTTGCGCAGCACCGTCCAGGACGAGCCGCCGTAGGCGCGCACCAGGTCCAGCCCGGCCCGCGGGGCGGCGCGCAGCCCGACCAGGCAGCCGACCACCGTGGTGAAGAAGCAGAGCAGTGCGGCGAGCACCACCGACGCCCCGGACGGTGCGTCCCGGCCGGCCACGATGACGATCACCGGCCCGATCGCGACCGGCGGGATGCAGTAGGTGACGATCGCGATCTGGTGGGCCAGCGGCTCGAACCGCGGCACCAGGATCACGACGACGGCGAGCAGCACCGCCAGCCCGTTGCCGAGCAGGTAGCCCTGGGTCGCCGCGGTCACCGTGGACACCGAGTTGCGCAGCGTCGAGGCCCACCGCTGCGGCGAGAGCATCTCGGCCAGCACGGCGCCCGGGGTCGGGATGGTGCCGCTCCCGGTGAACAGGGTGACCGACGCGAGCCACCACACGCCGAGGATGACCAGCACCCCGATCGCGCCGCCGACGCGGGCGTTCACTCCGCCGCACCCCCGCCGAACAGGATCTCCGAGAGCCGGTCGACGTAGCCGTGGAACTCCGGCGTGCGGGTCAGCTGCGGCGCCCGGGGGCGCGGCAGGTCGATCTCGACGACCTCGACGATCCGGCCGGGCCGGGCGCTCATCACGGCGACGACGTCGGACAGGAACACCGCCTCCGAGATGCCGTGGGTGACCATCAGGGTGGTCGCCGGGCGCTCGGTCCAGATCCGCAGCAGCTCCACGTTCAGTCGCTGGCGGGTCATGTCGTCCAGCGCCCCGAACGGCTCGTCGAGCAGCATCACGGTCGGCTGCACGACCAGGCAGCGGGCGATCGCGACCCGCTGCCGCATCCCGCCGGAGAGCTGCGCCGGCTTCGCCTTCTCGAACCCGGTGAGCCCGACCAGCTCCACCAGGCCGTCGATCAGGCCCTTCTCCGGGGTGATCCCGGCGACCTCCAGCGGCAGCGCGATGTTCGCCGTGACGCTGCGCCACGGCAGCAGCGCCGCCTCCTGGAAGGCGATGCCGAGCTCGTGGTCACGCTGGATCTCCCGGGTGGACCGGCCGTTGATCAACGCCTCCCCGGACGACGGCGTGTCCAGCCCGGCCAGGATCCGCAGGATCGTCGACTTGCCGCAGCCGGACGGCCCGAGCAGCGACAGGAACGAGTTCTGCGCGGTGCCCAGGTCCACCTCGGACAGCGCCTGTACCGACTGCCGCCCCATGCTGAACGTCCTGGTCAGGCCCCGGATGTTGATCCCGGTCGCGGCGGCCGGATGGGCCGCCGGGTCGGTCGTGGCGATCCGGCCGGCTGCCGTCTCGGTCATGCCGTGACCAGGTCCGGGTTCTCGGCGTAGACCTCGTCGAGCAGCGACAGGTCGAACAGCTCCTCGGCGGTGATCGAGATGCCCATGTCGCCGATCGCGCCGATCGTCCGCTCCAGCGCCTCCGGGGTGGAGGTGAACAGCCCGTTGGCCCGGGTGTCGTCGGTGACGATCAGGTCGTTCTGCGCGATCGCCTGCTCGGTCTGCCCGGGGATGTCCAGGCCGAGATCGGCGCCGTACACCTCGACGGCCAGCCGGGCGGACTCCTCGGGCTCCGCGACGGCGTCGGTCCAGCCGCGGATCTCGGCCTTCAGGAACGCCTTGAGCATGTCCCGGCGCTCGTCGATGGTCTCCTGCAGCACGGTGAACACCTCCGACGTCAGCGGCAGGCCGTTGTCGGCGAACGACAGCGTGACCGGCGTGTGCCCGTCGGCGGCGACCAGGAACGGCTCGTTGGTCAGGAACGCCATGAAGCCGTCGACGGTGCCCTCCACCAGCGGGGCCGGCTCGTACTGGACGACGACCTGCTCGATCGTCGACGGGTCGATGTCGTTGGCGGCGAGCAGCCCGGCGAAGATCTGCTGGTTGGTGCCGGCCTGGATGCCGATGCGCTTGCCCGCGAGATCGGCCAGGGTGCGGATCGGGGTGCCGTCCTCCAGCGACAGGATGCAGAACGGGTTGCGCTGGAAGGTGCTGCCGATGACCTTCAGCGGGGCGCCCTGCTCGGTGATGAACCGGGCGGTGGCGTCCGGGGCGGTGATGCCGATGTCGACGTTGCCGGCCAGCACGAGCGCGTCGGCGCTGTCCACCGGGCCGCTGACCAGCTCGACGTTCGAGAAGCCCGCCTCGGTGTAGTAGCCGCGGGAGTCGGCCATGTACTCGCCGCCGAACTCGATGTTCTTGATCCAGGACAGCTGGATCGCGATGTCCCCGAACTCGCCGGCCTCGGCCTCGGCCGGCTCGGACCCGCCGGAGCCACAGGCGCCGAGAACCAGGCCGGCCGCGCCGAGACCGGCGCCGATCCCGGCGAGGCGGAGGACGTCCCGGCGGGACGGGGTGTAGGGGCGTGCGGAACGCATGGACGGTGCTCCTGACGACGGCGACGACGGATCGTCGGCCGACCGCAGGCGTGGTCGACTCCCCCACCCCGTCCGGTCCCCCGACACCGACGATTCGCCGAATCTAGGAATTCGCGCGCGATCGCCGGTTGCCGTGCGGTAACAGCCAGATCAACCAGTCGGTCGCGGCCGGCCGCCCGCGCTCACCCGGCGAGCGCCGCGAACCGGTCCCACGTCTGCGGCGAGCGCAGCGCCCGCAGCGGCGCCGCCACCGCGGTCCGGGACCGGGCGTCCGTCCCGTCCGGGTCCAGCACCGCCCCGGTGAGCAGCAGCGCCGCGGTCGCGACGGTGCCGTCGTCGTGCCGCTGGTAGAGGCCGGCGGCGAGCACCCCGGGCAGGCTGCCGTCGGTCACCCCGACCGCGCCTGCGCCGTCCGGGAGCTTCCCGGTGGGCACCCGCTCCAGGTGGCCGCGGGCGACCCGCCCGGCGCCGGGCACCCCGAGGTCGCCGCTCGCGCAGGCCCGGTGCGCGGCGGCCAGCCCGCGTGCGGTGCCGCCGGGTGAGCCGGCCCAGTAGCCGGGATCGGCGAGCGCCCGGGTCGTCTCCGCGCCGGCCGCGGCCATCCGGTCGGCGACCTCGGCGCGGCGCTGCGGCGACGCCGCGTACTCCTGCCCGGCGGCCAGCGCGTCGGCCCGCCGGGTGGCCGGGTCGACCGGCGCCGACCAGGAGCGCAGGGTCTCGCCCGCGAAGCACGGCAGGTCCGGGCCGGGCAGGCCGGCGGCCGCGGCGGCCTCGGTCAGCGGGTCGTCGCCGAAGGTCTCGCGGAGCAGGTCGGCGGCGGCGACGTCACCGTGCAGCAGCATCGCGTCGACGACGCCGGTCCAGGTCACGGTGCTCTCCGCGGTCGCGCCGAGCGTCGCCAGCGCCCGCTGGTGGGCACCGCCGTCGGTGCCGGGCACGTGCCAGCGCGCCCACTCGGCGACCGGGACCGGCGCGTCGGCGGGGAAGCCCGCGGCGACCGCCCGCGCGTACGCGGCCAGGTGCACCACGGTCGACGCCGAGGCGAGCGGCGAGAGCTCGTCGGCGCGGTGTTCGAGGACGCCGCCGCGGCCGTCGTCGAGGTGCAGCGACCAGCCCTGCGGGGCGGCCGCCAGCCGCTCGAAGAAGCTGCCGAACGGGTCGTCCGGGTCCGGCGGGGCGGGCGGCGCGCCGGTGATCCGGTCGACCGCGGACGCCGAGCAGGCGGTCGCTCCGAACAGGACGGCGGCGGCACCGAGCAGGGTGCGGCGGCTCAGCGACATCGTGTCTCCCCCGGTGCCGGACGTGCCGGGCGAACCTAGCAGCGCGGCGGCACCCCGGACGGGTGGAAACCCGGCTAGCGTCCGGCCCCGTGACCGCCGATCTCGCCGAGCTGTACCGCGACCTGCACCGCCATCCGGAGCTCTCGTTCGCCGAGACCCGGACCGCCGCGATCGCGGCGGGCCGGTTGCGCGCGGCCGGGTTCGAGGTCACCGAGCAGGTCGGCCGGACCGGGGTGGTCGGCGTGCTGCGCAACGGCGACGGCCCGGTGGCGCTGCTGCGCGCCGACATGGACGCGCTGCCGGTCGCCGAGGACACCGGTCTCGACTACGCCAGCACCGCCCGCGGGACCACACCGGACGGCGAGGACACCGCCGTCGCGCACGCCTGCGGGCACGACATGCACGTCACCTGCCTGCTCGGGGCGGCGGCCGGTCTGGCGTCCACACCGGACACCTGGTCGGGCACCCTGCTGGTGGTGTTCCAGCCGGCCGAGGAGATCGGCGGCGGCGCGCGGGCGATGCTCGACGACGACCTGTACGCCCGGTTCGGCACCCCGGACGTGGTGCTCGGCCAGCACGTCGCGCCGCTGCCCGCCGGGCTGCTCGCCGTCGCCCCCGGCCCGGCGTTCGCGGGCAGCGACACCGTCCGGGCGACGCTGCACGGCTCGGGCGGGCACGGGTCCCGGCCGGAGACCACGGTGGACCCGGTGCTGCTGGCCGCGTCGACCGTGCAGCGGCTGCACACGGTGGTGTCCCGGGAGGTGGCGGCCACCGACACCGCGGTGCTCACGGTCGGGCTGCTGCGGGCCGGGACGAAGGAGAACGTCATCCCCGACTCGGCGGAGCTGGGGCTGACGGTGCGCTCCTACACCGACGCCGTCCGCGACCGGCTGCTCGGCTCGATCGACCGGATCGTGCGCGGCGAGGCCGCGACCGCGGGCGCCCCGCGGGACCCGGAGATCCGGGTCGTCGAGACGTTCCCGCCGGTGGTCAACGACCCGGCCGCGGTCGAGCGCACCCGGGCCGCGCTGGCGACGGTCACGCCGCTGCCGGTCGTCGATCCGGGGCCGGTCACCGGCAGCGAGGACGTCGGCCAGTTCGCCGTCGCGGCCGGGGCGCCGTGCGTCTACTGGCTGCTCGGCGGGGCCGATCCGGCGGCGTTCGAGGGCGCCGCGACCGTCGACGCGATCCGGGCCCGGGTCGCCGGGCTGCCGTCGAACCACTCGCCGCGCTACGCCCCGGTGATCGAGCCGACGCTGTCGACCGGGGTCGCCGCGCTGGTCGCCGCGGCCCGGGAGTGGCTGCCGGTGCCCTGACCCGGATCAGTCCCGGGCGCCGGTGGCGGCCAGGGTGCCGAGCAGCGCCAGGTTCTGTGCGGTCGGCGAGCCGGGTTCGGCGTGGTACACGACGAGCTGCTGCCCGGGTGCGGAGCGCACGTCGAAGCTCTCCATCCGCAGCTCCAGCTCGCCGACCTGCGGATGCACCAGGATCTTCGGCTCGGCGGTCTTGCCGCGGACGTCGTGCCGGGCCCACAGCCGGGCGAACTCGGGGCTGCGGGACAGCACCTCGTCGAGCACCTCGCGGATCCGCGGGTCGTCCGGCGCGGCGCCGTGCAGCAGCCGGAACCCGGCGGTGACGGCGTGCGCGGCGCGCTCCCAGTCGTGCTGGAACGTCCGCGCCGCCGGATCGCAGAACACGCTGACCAGCAGGTTGGAGCCGACCGGGAACAGGGCGTCGCCGAGCGCGTTCGCGGCGAGCACGTCGTAGGCCCGGCCGAGGACGATCGCGGGCTGGGTGTCCCAGCCGTCCATCAGCATCCGCAGCTGCGGGTCCACCCGCTCCCGGGTGCCGGGGCGGCGCGGGCGGGGTGTGGCGCCCGCCAGGTGCAGCAGGTGGGTGCGGGCGTCGTCGCCGAGCCGCAGGACGTCCGCGAGCGCGTCCAGGACCTGCACCGACGGGTTCCGCTCCCGCCCCTGCTCCAGCCGGACGTAGTAGTCGGCGCTCACCCCGGCGAGCAGCGCGACCTCCTCGCGGCGCAGCCCGGGGACCCGGCGCCTGCTGCCGCCGGGCAGACCGGCCTCGGTGGGGGTGACCTGGGCGCGGCGGGCGCGGAGGTACTCGCCGAGTGGCGTCATGACACCGATCATCCCCCGGGACGGCGGCGGGTGGGTGGGTGTGGCACTCCCCCGATCGGCGCGGCCTGCCGCCCGGGCCGCGCCGGGGGTCGACTGGTCCCATGACGAACGAGAACCCCGTCGCCATCGTGACCGGAGCCAGCAGCGGGATCGGCCGGGCGGTCGCCACCCGGCTCGCCGCCGACGGCACGACGGTCGTCGCCGCGGCCCGCCGCGCCGACCGCCTCGCCGAGCTCGCCGCATCCGCACCGGCCGGCCGGATCGAGCCCTGCGAGCTGGACGTCACCGACCACGCCGCCGTCCGCGCCGCCGTGGACGACGTCGTCGCCCGGCACGGCCGGATCGACCTGCTCGTCGCCAACGCCGGGGTGATGCCGCTGTCCCGGCTCGACGCCGGCCTGGTCGAGGAGTGGGACCGGATGATCGACGTGAACGTCCGCGGCCTGCTGCACGGGATCGACGCCGTCCTGCCGCACTTCACCCGCGCCGGGAGCGGCCACGTGGTCACCGTCGCCTCGGTCGGCGCGTACGCGGTCAGCCCGACCGCCGCCGTCTACTGCGGCACCAAGTTCGCCGCCTGGGCGATCACCGAGGGACTGCGGCAGGAGTCCCCGCCCGGGATCCGGGTCACCACCGTCTCCCCCGGCGTCGTCACCTCCGAGCTCGCGGAGGGCATCTCCGATCCGCTCGCGCAGGAGGCGATGGCCACCTACCGGGCGCACGCCATCGGGCCGGAGGCGATCGCGGACGCGGTCGCCTACGCGGTGTCGCAGCCCGCGGAGGTCGACGTCAACGAGATCGTCGTGCGACCGGTCCGGCAACGGTAGGACGGCCGGTTCACCCGTCCCGCCGGCGGCCTGCTGCGATGGACGGGTGACGCTCTCCCGCCGTTCGCTGCTCGCCGCCGGCCTGGGTGCCGCCCTGGCCGGCGGCACCGTCGGCTGTACCGCAGCCCCGCCGGCAGCCCCTCCGGCCGCCCCGCCGGCACCCGCGCCGACCGGGCCGGTGCCCGGGCTCCCCGACGTCGAGCGCGAGTTCGGCAGGCGGATCGGGGTGCACGCGCTGGACACCGGCACCGGCGCCGCCGTCGGGCACCGGGACGGCGAACGGTTCCTGATGTGCTCGGTGGTGAAGGCGCTGACCGCCGCGTTCGTGCTGCACCGCTCGGTGCAGGAGCCGGGGCTGCTCGCCCGTCCGGTCCGCTGGGACCGGGCCGACCTGCTGGAGTACGCGCCGGTGACCGAGCGGCACCTGGCGACCGGGCTGACCGTGGAGCAGCTGTGCGACGCGGCCGTCACCGTCTCCGACAACACCGCGCAGAACCTGCTGCTGCGCGAGGTCGGCCCGCCCGCCGAGCTGACCGGCTGGCTGCGCGGGCTCGGCGACGACGTGACCCGCGCGGACCGTCCCGAGACCGCGCTGAACGAGCGCGACGGCGATCTCGACACCAGCACCCCGGCCGCGCTCGCCGCGACCCTGCGGGTGCTGACCACCGGCGACGCGCTACCGGGCGCGCAGCGCGACCGGCTGCTCGGCTGGCTTCGCGCCAACACCACCGGTGACCGGCAGATCCGGGCCGGCGTGCCGGCCGGCTGGCAGGTCGGGGACAAGACCGGCAGCGGGCCGCTCGGCGAGCGCAACGACTCGGGCGTGCTGTTCCCGCCCCACGGCGCGCCGGTGGTGCTCACCGTGTTCACCGTGCCCGACGACCCGGACGAGGACCCGGACCGCGGCGAGGCGGCGGTCGCCGCGGCCACCCGCACGACGCTGGCGGCGCTGCGCGGCTGAGCCCGTCCGGGTCACATGGCGGACAGCACGGCGCGCAGCAGCACGACCTGCCCGACCGGGCTGGGGTGCAGGCCGTCGTCCTCCCAGAACTCCGGGCGGACCGGGACGGTGCTCAGGTCGATCGCGTCCGGATCGACCTCGCGGACCACGGAGACCAGCTCGGGGAAGTCGGCGGCGTCCCACCACTCCCCGGTGAGCTCGCGGGTCAGGCCGACCCGGGCCGGATCGACCGGCGGCGGGACCAGGAACCGGACGCGGGCGCCGGACTCGGTCTCCAGCAGCAGGCGCAGGGCGCGCAGGTTCCGCACCGTCTCCGGCGCCGACACCATCCGGACGCCGGTGGTGCCGCCCTCCCGCCGGACGTCGTTGCTGCCCAGCAGCACCAGCACCCGGGTCGGCATCCGGGAGACCAGCACCGGGCCGAGCGCGAGCGCCTCGGAGCTGGTGCGCCCGGACAGGGCCAGCACCTCCACCGACGCGTCCCGCTGCACCCGCGGCACCAGCTCGGCGAGCAGCCGGGCCCAGCTCAGCCGGTCCGCCGAGATCGAGTCGCCGACGACGACGACCCGCTCGCCGGGGCGCAGCGCCATCCGGTGCAGTCCGGCCGCGACCGGCCGTTCGGTGAGCAGAGCGGCGGCGTCGGCGCGCACCCGCGCCGCGAGCCCGTCGCGCACCCCGGCCACGTCGGCCGGGTTCAGGCCGGCGGTGCCGGCGAGCAGCCGGTCGATCGCCTCCTCCTGCACCCCGAACGCGGCGAAGGCCGGCCACGCGGTCAGGTCGGCGTAGCGGATCAACCGGTACATCAGCTCGTCGTCCACGATCCCCTCCCGGTCCGAGCATGCCGCCCCACCCGCCCGGCGCTGATCGCCGGGGTGCTGCGGCGCGCCGCGCACCGTCGGCGCCCGTCACCCGGACAGCTGCACCTGCGAGTGGCCCACGTCACAGTGAAGTGCTGTTTCGATCCGTCCGTTCCCAGGTGGAACGGGGATCTGAGGATCACCGCACCGCCGGTCAGGGCAGCCTCCGTTGCCTGGCAGGCCGCCGGGGACCGGTCCACCCTCACCGTCATGACGACCGCTCAGGACATGCCCCAGGTTCAGCAGTGCTCCGCCTCGACCTGTTCGTACAACTCCGACGACAGCTGCCACGCGGGCGCGATCACGATCTCCGGTGACCACGCGCACTGCGGCACCTTCGTGGAGATCTCGTTCCGCGGCGGCTCCGGGGGCAACGGCCTCGTCGGGGCCTGCCACCGCGCGGACTGCCGGTTCAACGAGAAGCTCGAGTGCACCGCGTCGTCGGTGAACATCGGCGCCGGCGCCGACTCCGCGGACTGCCTCACCTACGAGGCGAGGTAGGCCAGCTCCTCGGGCTCGATCCCGCCCCGGTCGTCGACCCGCAGCGCGCCGTCGGCGACGGCGAGCGCGGCGACCGGATCGACGTCGTCGACCAGGACGGCCGTCCCGTCGGCGGCGACCCCGCGCAGCGCGGCCAGCACCCGGCCACGGTCGCGGGAGCCGAGCCCGTCGGTGAGCCGGTCGACCAGGACCACCGCGGCGATCCCGCCCCGCACCGACGCGACGGTCGCCAGCCGATCCGCGACCGGATCCGCCTCGCGGGCCCGGATGCGCAGCACGGCGGCGCGCCGGCCGACCGGATCGCGGCCGGTGGTGTCGTCGAGCCGGTTCATCGTGCGACGGCGGTGCACGGACGGACCGAGCAGCACGGTGACGCTGCCGGTCGGCAGGCGCAGCGACATGAGCCCTCCCTCACCGGTACCCAGGCCAGGCTAACCGTTCGTCACGGCGAGGTGAAGGGTCGCGACCTCAGGCCGGCTGGGCCTCGCGGGAGGACGGCGCGGGGCGCGGCCCCGGCATGGTGGTGACCGACGCGCGGGAGACCCGGTCGGCCTGCTCCGCGTTCGCCCGCGCGGCGGCCCGCCGGACGTTGCCGGGGACCGACCGCGGACGCTCGGGCAGCAGCAGCGGCGGAACCGCACCGCCGGTGCGCCGGACGGCGCGGCTCTTGCGCAGGTAGGCCCAGCCGCCGCGGGCGAGCCGGGAGCCGCGCTGCACCGCACCGGCCTCGGGCATCGCGTCGCCCGCGCCGGCCTCGCGGGCCGAGATGTGCCGCAGCCGGGCCAGCGCGGCGGGCAGCCGGCGCAGCGCGACGGCGCGGCCCTGCGAGGACAGCGCGACCTTGGTGAGGAAGCTGCCCAGCCCGATCGAGTAGCCCTCCATCTGCGAGGCGAGCGCCTGCTGGTCGGGGCGGTGGTGGTGCCACAGGTAGGCGCCGGGCGCGTAGCCCAGGACGTGCCCGGCCAGGATCATCCGGACCAGGAACTCGCAGTCCTCGCCGCCGTGGGTGGGGGTGCCGGGGCCCATCGCCTCGTCGAAGCCGCCGACCGAGCGGGCGGCCGCGGCGCGCACCGCGAGGTTCGCGCCGATGCCGAACAGGCCGGGCGCGAACGGGAAGATCGGCGAGTCGGCGGGCGGGTCGTCGAGGGAGAACCGGCGCGCGGTGAAGCCCTTGTTCCAGGCGAGTGCGACGTCGGCGGCGCGCTCCTCGGCGCTGCCCAGCCGGGCGGCCAGGACCGGGCCGGACACGCAGGCCAGCTCCGGGTCGGCGGCGAACGCGCCGGCCAGCCGGGACGCCCAGCCCGGGTCGACCTCGGTGTCGTCGTCGGTGAAGGCGACGATCTCGGTGCGGGCCTCGGCCAGGCCGCGGTTGCGCCCGACCGACGCCCCGCGACGGGCCTCCCGGACGTAGCGCACCCGGGACGAGCCGGCCGCGGCGACGACGCGCTCGGTGCACTCGTCGTCCGGGTCGTTGTCGACCACGATCACCGACAGCGCCGGGTGGTCGGAGGCGAGCACCGCGGCCAGGCAGCGGGCCAGCGAGTCCGCCCGGTTGCGGGTCGCGATCACCACGGTGACCGGGTCCGCCGCGACCGGCGCGCGATCGACGGTGCCGGCCGGGCCGAGGGTGGACACCGCGGCGTCGAGCTCGGCCGCGGCGGCCCGACCGCCGCGCAGCGGCACCGTGACCTGGCCCTGCGGGGTGCCGCCGACCGTCACGAGCAGGCGGGCGGCGCCGAAGCGCGGATCGACCACCAGGTCGCGTGCCGGGGCAAGCCGGTCCAGCTCGCCCACCCAGGTCGGTTCGTCCGGTGTCGTCGCCATGTGACCATGGTGCAAGTGACTCGCTGTGACGACGCTGAGATGCGGCACGGTGTCGCTGTCACGCTGGTCACGGGAACAGACCGGACCCCTCCGCGGTTGTGGTTGACGTATCAACTGAATGCGGAGGGAGGCCGGACCGATGAACCTCGAGACCCTGCCCTGGACGGCCGGCGAGGCGACCGCACCCGCCGTCCGGTGGGAGCGCGCGACGTACCTGTTCGACTCCGGCGACCACGTGTCCGCGGCCCGGCTGCTCGCCGAGCTGGCCGACGCCGAGCCGGACGCCACCGCCGTCCGGCTGCTGCTGGCCCGGGCCTACTACCACTCGGCCCAGCTCGGCCGCGCCGAGTCGGTGCTGCGTGAGCTGCTGGAGCGGACCCCGTCCGACGGGTACGCGCACCTGCTGCTCGGCCGCACCCTGCAGCGGCGTTCCCGGCACGACGAGGCCGCGCCGCACCTGCGGCTGGCCTCCGCACTCGGGAGCTGACGACCGGGACCGCCCGTGCGCGACCATGCGCACGGGCGGTTCCGTCGTCCACGGCCGGGAGCCTGCGTCAGCCGGGCTCAGCCGGGCTCAGTCGTCGAGCGAGTAGATGCGGACCCACTCGATCTCGTAGGTCGCGGGCTGCATGTTCCCGCCGTAGAAGTTGTCCAGCTGGATCGTCAGGTGCCCGCTGGGCATGTCCTGGATGTTCTGCCTGCCGCCGCCGGCACCGCCGGAGAAGCTGAACCACTCCTCGCCGTCGATGAAGCCCTTGACGTGGTCCGGGGTCCACTCGAAGCCGATGTTGTGCCACTCGGTGAGCGGTTCCCCGCAGTCCTGCTCGCGGACGAACTCCTGCTGCACCGGGCCGGGCGCGTGCGGGTAGTGGATGAACGCCTCGACGCAGTCCTCGCCCGGCGCCATGTTCTCCAGGAAGTCGTACTCGCCGTCCTGCGGCCAGCGGTTCGACTCCGGCCAGATGATCAGCAGCGGGTGGTACTGGCGGCCGTTGTTCGGCCCGTTCTCCTCGGACCGGACCCGGGCCTCCCAGCGGCCGTACTGCTGGTTGAACCGCGACGCGATCCAGGCCGAGTCGCCGTTCGCGAGGCCGGTCTGGACGAGCTTCTCGCCGTCGACCGTGGAACGGCTGGCGCACCGGCCGCCGTTGCCGTCGTGCCCCGGCCAGCACTCGCCGGCGTGGTGCCAGCGCTCCGGGTCCGGCGGGCCGACGTAGTCGAACTCGTCGGACGCCGGGAGGGGGGTGCCCCAGCCGTGCCGCTCGGCCGCGGTGTCGGCGGGCTCGTCGGCCGGGTCCTGGGCGGGGTCGGCGGTGGGGTCGTCGGGGTCCTGCCCGGCCGCGGGCTCGTCGGCCGGGTCGGCAGCCGGATCGGCCGGGTCGGTCGGGTCGGCGGGCTCAGTGGCCGGGTCGGCCGGGTCGGCCGGGTCGGCCGGGTCGGCGGGCTCGGTGGCCGGGGCCGGATCGGCCGGGTCCGCCGGTTCGACGGCCGGGTCCGCAGCCGGATCAGCCGGATCAGCCGGGTCCGCGGGCTCGGTGGCCGGGGCCGCAGGCTCGGTGGCCGGGTCTGGGTCAACCGGATCCGCGGGCTCGGTGGCCGCAGCCGGATCAGCCGGGTCGGCAGGCTCGGTGGCCGGGGCCGCCGGATCAGCCGGATCAGCGGGCTCCGCGGGCTCGGTGGCCGGGTCCGCGGCCGGAGCGGCCGGGTCCGCCGGTTCAGTGGGCTCGGTGGCCGGGTCCGCAGCCGGAGCAGCCGGGTCGGCGGGCCCGGTGGCCGGGGCCGCGGCCGGATCGGTGACCGAGCCGGTAGCGGGCCCGGCGGGTTCGGCAGCCGGGTCCGCCGGTTCGGCGGCCGGGTCCGCAGCGGGTCCGGCCGGAGCGGCAGCGGGTTCCGCGGGACCGGTCGCACCGGTCCCCGGACCACCGGGTCCCGCGGGACCGGCCGGTGCCGGATCGGCCGGACCGGCGACCGGCTCGGCGGGCTCGGCGGCCCCCGAAGCCGGTTCGGCGGGACCCGGGGCCGGATCCGCAGCCGGATCGGGTCCCGCCGACTCGGCGCCCCACCGCCAGGAACCCCCACGCAGCGCCGACGCCGGGATCCCCGACTCCGCGCCGTCACCGGACCACTCCCCGGACACGGCGGGTGTCCGCTCCGGCTGGGCAGTCGCCCCGTCGGCGAGGGCCATCCCGCCCCCGGTGAAGGCGAGAACACTCGCCGTCACCACCGCCGTCGTGCCGATCACTGTGCGTCGTGCGAGTCCGCGCCTCATGGCTCCGATCCGTCCCCGTCCGTGTCCGGCTTGTCCGATATGGCGGACGCTATGTGCGGACCGCACCCACCGACCACGCGAGCCACCCGACGGTGCGGTGACCCCACCCGGACGGGCGTCCCCCGATCCGCGGCCGCGGCGGCCCATGGCGTCGGTGAGCGGTCGCCGGTGCGGGGCGGACGGGAACCCGGGGACCGGGGTGAACGGTTGTGAACGGCGGGAGGCACGTGGTGGAACCCGTCCGGGTGGACGCCGCTGCGCCGTGCGTGACCGGACCGCCGGGCCGGCTCAGCCGGCGGCGGGGTCCCGGCCGGGCAGCGTCTCCGGCGCCCGCCACCACACCAGCGCCGCGACCAGCGACAGCACGCCGGTCACCGCGAACGCCGGCCCGTACCCGGCCCCCTCGGCCAGGGCGCCCGCGATCAGCGGCCCGGTGATCGCGCCGAGATCGGCCGACATCTGGAACCCGGCGAGCACCGACCCACCGCGGGCGCGGTCGCCGATCACGTCGGCCACCGCCGCGTTCAGCGGCGGGTTCAGCATGCCGCTGCCCAGCCCGGCGACCAGTGACAGGGCCAGGAACAGCCACGGCGACGCGGTGTAGCCGAGCAGCGCGGTCGCCGCACCGGACACGGCGAGCCCGGCGATCAGCGGTGGTCGCCGCCCCAGCCGGTCGGCGATCCGGCCGCCGGGCAGCAGGGTCAGCGCGTTCCCGGCGGCGAACACGGCGAGCGCGACGCCACCGAAGGCGTCCTCGCGGCCCAGCGACTCGACCACCACCAGCGGCACCAGCGCGATCCGGACGCCGAACACCGTCCAGCCGTTCGCGAAGTTCCCCACCAGCGCGGCCCGGTAGGCCCGGTGCGGCAGCGCGTCCCGGAACCGCGCGCTCGGCGCCGGTTCCTCCGTGGCCGGTCCGTCCGGGCTGCGCAGCAGCCATCCGCCGACGGCGAGCACCAGCACCAGCAGCCCGGCGTAGACGAGGAACGGGGCGCGGACGTCGATCGCGGCGAGCGTGCCGCCGAGCAGCGGGCCGGCGATGTTGCCGAGCAGGAACCCGGTCGCCCAGAGGCTGGTGGCGCGCCCGCGCAGGTGCGCCGGGGCGAGCCGCACCAGCAGCGACACCGCCGAGATCGTGAACATGGTGGAGCCGATCCCGGCGACCAGCCGCAGCGCGATCAGCTGCCAGTAGGCCGTCGCGAACGCCAGCCCGCCGGTGGTCACGGCGACCACCGCGAGACCCCACACGAACACCGGCAGCTCGCCGAACCGGCCGACCACCGTCCCGGACAGCGGCGCGAACACCAGCCGGGAGAACGCGAACACGCTGATCACCGCGGACGCGGCGGTGATCCCGACGTCGAACGACCGGACGAACGCCGGCAGCACCGGCGCGACCAGCCCGAACCCGATGGCGATCGCGAACGAGGCCCCGACCAGCACGTGGATCTCGCGGGGCAGGGCGGCGCCGCGCGCCGGTACGCCGGGGACGCGGCCGTCCTGCTCGACCACGATCCCCCCTGTTCCCCGGTACCCGTACCGACGGTACGCCCGGGCCGGAACCCGGGCCGCAACCGGTACCCGGCCGTCCGGAATGGTGTCGGTGTGGAGCACGAGGAGACCGCCCGGGCGGCCCGGCTCGCCGGGCCGGAGGGGACCGCACTGCTGGACCGGCTGGCCGGGACCGACCGGTCCGGTGCGGCGGCGCTGCGGATCGGCACCGCGCTGCGCCGCGAGTACGACGCCGCGCTGGTCGCCGACGCGATGGCGCTCGCCGACCTGCGCGACCGGGCCGCCGCCAAGTTCGCCCGCGCCGGGTCGATGTGGTTCACCCGGGACGGGCTGGAGCAGGCGTCGTCGGAGGTGATCGCCCGGCACCGGGCCGCCCGCTACCGCGGCCGCGGCCGGCTGACCGACCTGTGCTGCGGGATCGGCGGGGACGCGATCGCGCTCGCCGACGGGCGCGAGGTGACCGGCGTCGACCTGGACCCGGTGCACCTGTGGATGGCCCGGCGCAACGTCGCGGTGCACGGCGGGACCCTGCACCCGGTGCGGTGCGACGTGCGCGACGCCGACCTGTCCGGGACGGACGGGGTGTTCGTCGACCCGGCCCGCCGCTCGACCGGCGGGCGGATGCGCACCGGCGACTCCGAGCCCCCGCTGGACTGGTGCGTCGGGCTCACCGAGCGGACCGACGCCGTCGGGATCAAGGCCGCGCCGGGCGTCGACCACGCCGCGGCGCCGCCCGGCTGGGAGCTGGAGTTCGTCGCGCTCGGCCGGGAGCTGAAGGAGGCCGCGCTGTGGTCGCCCGCGCTGGCCGGGGCGCGGACCAGGGCGACCGTCCTGGACGCCGACGGCACCGCGCACGCGCTGGCCGGCGAGCCCGATCCGGACGACGGCGACACCGGCGTCCCGGTCGTCGAACCGGGCCGCTGGCTGCTCGACCCGAACCCGGCCGTCACCCGGGCCGGGCTGGTGACGGCGCTGGCCGGGCGCACCGGGACGTCCCGGATCGACCGGCGGATCGCCTTCCTGACCGCCGACGACGAGCCGCCCGGCACGCCGTTCGCCCGGACCCTGCGGGTGATCGACTCCCGGCCGTGGGACCAGAAGCGGCTGCCCCGGCTGCTGCGCGAGCTCGACGTCGGCGCGGTGGACGTGCGGCGCCGCGGACTGGCCGGCGACGTCGACGCGCTCGCCCGGCGGCTGCGCGGGCGCGGATCGCGGCGGGCGACGGTCGTGATGACCCGGGTCGGCGACCGGCCGTGGGGCCTGGTCTGCGTGGACCCGTGAGTCAGCCGCGGCCGGGGAAGTAGATGAACTCCAGCGCGATGCCGTCCGGGTCGCGGAACTCCAGCGTCGCGTAGTCGGTCGGGTCGGTCCGGTCGACGACGCCCTCGTGCGGCACCGACAGGGTGTCCAGCCAGGCCGCCCAGCTGTCGAGCGTGTCCCGGGTGGCGACGCCGAACGCGAGATGGTCGAGCGCGCCGCGGTCCGGGCCGCCGTCGCCGCCGGTCGGCGCGTGCAGCTCGATCATGACCCCGGTCGCCGAGTCGAGCAGCAGGGCGGCCTTGTCCGGGTCCGGCACCGGATAGCGGGCGCCGCCGACGCCGTGGTGCGGGAAGGTCATCGGCAGCCGCTGCAACCCGAGCACCCGCTGGTACCAGGTCGCGCTCGACTCCACGTCGGACACGACCGCCGACACGTGGTGGAAGCCGGTGACGGCCGGTCGTTCGATGCCCGCACCCATCGGCACCTTCTCCTCGTCCGGCCGTCACGTACGGCCTGAAGTCAATCGGTCGGGCCGACCCCGTGTCCAGGTCCGCGCCGCTGCACATGATCGACCGTGCCCGTCGGCAGCGCCACGGCGCCCTCCCCACCGGGTGCCCAGCGGGCGCCGAGCGCGCGCAGCAGACCCAGTGCGGCGACGTTCGACGCGGTGGTCCGCGCGACGAGCGGTCCACCCGATCCGGGCCCGGCCGTGGCCGTCAGCAGCCGGACGGCGGCCGTCCCGGCGCCGCGGCCGCGCGCCCCGCGGGCGAGCCAGATCCCGAACTCGGTGCCGTCCGGGCCCGGCTCCAGGCGCACCGCACCGGCGGCGCGGCCGTCCACCCGCACCACCCAGGTGCGTTCCACCGGGTCCGGCCCGAGCGACCGGCGCCGGTGGAACGCGAGGAAGCCGGAGCGCAGCCGGTCGTCCCAGACCGCACCGGGCCAGGCGGGCATCACCTCGCCCGGGTCCGCACCGGCGACGGCCGCGTCGAGCAGCTCCGCGAGCCCGCGCTCGTCGAGCGGGTCGATCCGCACGTCCACGCCGACCATCATCGCCCGCCGGGCGAGCGGATTGCCGCCGCCCGTGCCACGGTCGGCGCTGTGACCGCGAGCGTCGAGGTGCCGGAGTCGATGCGGTGCAGCGTGCTGCGCACCGCCGGAGAGCTGGAGGTGCAGGAGCGACCGGTGCCCCGGCCGGGGCACCGGGAGGTGCTGGTCCGGATCGCCGCCGTCGGCACCTGCGGCTCCGACGTGCACTACTTCCGGCACGGCCGGATCGGCGGTTTCGTGGTGCGCGATCCGCTGGTGCTCGGGCACGAGCCGGCCGGCCGGATCGTCGCGGTCGGCACCGGGGTGGAAGCCGCGCGGATCGGGCAGCGGGTGTCGCTGGAGCCGGGCGTGCCGTGCCGGCGCTGCCGGTACTGCCACACCGGCGCCTACAACCTGTGCCCGGACATGACGTTCTTCGCGACCCCGCCGGTGGACGGCGCGTTCGCCGAGTACGTCGCTATCGCCGACGACTTCGCGCATCCGGTGCCCGATCACGTCTCCGACGACGCCGCCGCCCTGCTGGAGCCGCTGTCGGTGGCGCTGTGGGCGCACCGGCGCGCCGGGACCGGGCCCGGGTCGCGGGTGCTGGTCGCCGGAGCCGGCCCGATCGGGCTGCTCGTCGCCCGGGTCGCCGCGGTGCAGGGGGCGACCGAGGTGCTGGTCAGCGACCCGGACGCCGGACGGCGCGCGCTCGCCGGATCGTTCGCGGCGACCGCGGTGCTCGATCCGGCCACCGACGACGCGGCCGGGACCGGCGTCGACGTGTTCGTCGACTGCTCGGGGGTGGCCCCGGCGGTGCTCGGCGGGCTGGCCGCGGTCCGGCCGGGCGGGACGGCGGTGCTGGTCGGGATGGGCGCCGACGAGATGACGCTGCCGGTGTCCGCGCTGCAGTCCCGCGAGATCACCCTGACCGGCACGTTCCGCTACGCGAACACCTGGCCGGCCGCGGTCGCGCTGGCCCCGTCGATGGACCTGGACCGGCTGGTGACCGGGCACGTCGACCTGGACCACGTCGGCGACGCGCTGGACCCCGGTCCGGCGCAGGTCAAGGTGATGGTCCGGCCCTGACAGACGTGTGTGGCCCGGCACCACCCCCCGGTGATGCCGGACCGCACACGGTGCGACCGGGTCCCCCACCCGGTCGTGGATCATCGGACGGATCAGGGCTGCGCCCGGCGCAGCACCAGGTATCCGCCGACCACCGACAGCGCCGCGAGGATCAGCGGGTAGCCGGCGAGGAGCAGGATCGTGGGCGTCTCCACGAAGAACGCCCCGAACGAGCGCCACGCGTCCTGCCAGGTGATGTACATGACGACCGCGGCCACCACGGCGAGCATCCCGACGCAGACCGCCCACACCCCGGTCTGGCCCCAGCGCCGGAACACCGCACCGATCGCGAGGAAGAGGAACGAGATCGCCACCAGCGGCACCCAGTAGGCGAGCACCTGCAGGAGCAGGTTGGACTGCGCCATGAAGCCCATCTCGAAGAACTGGACCTGTAGCCCCCAGCCGCCGGTCCAGCGTTCGACGTGCAGCAGCAGGGTCAGGATCACCGCGCTGAACAGCGTCTCGGCGGCCACCAGCAGCGAGGTGCCGAGGTAGAAGTGCCGCCGGGTGATGCCCAGGCTGAGCGCGAACGGCATGACCTGGGTCATCAGCGCCAGGTAGGTGCTGGCCACGATGAAGTAGAACGACGACAGCGCGCCGGTGAAGCCGCTCGCCTCCTCCCCGACGTTGGCCCGGATCACCCACCAGATCGCCTGGTGGATCACGAAGACCGCGGCGAGGATCAGCCAGGCCCCGCCCACCCGGTCCCGGACGGCGACGGTGCTGAGCCGGGCTGCGGCGAGCACCCGGTCGGCGCCGGAGAACACCGGCTGCGACGTCGGCTCTGCGGTGGCGGCGGTCATGACAGGACCTCCCGGTCGAGGCGGACTCCGGAGTTCTGCTGGGTGGTCCGGACGACGAGCTGCTGCAGCGACACCGGCTCGAACGACAGGTTCGGCTCGGAGCTGGCCGGGCGGGCGCCGGACAGGGTGACCCGCAGGAACCCGCCGAGCTGCTCACGGTGCAGCTCCACGTGGTCGCGGGCGAACCGCTCGACCGTCTCGACCGGCCCGGTGACGACGATCGCGCGGCCGCGCAGCGCCTCGGCCTCCTCGTCGATCAGCACCCGGCCCTTGTCGATCAGCACCACGTGCTCGATCAGGTCGGACACCTCGTCGATCAGGTGCGTGGAGAGCACGACGGTGCGCGGGTGCTCGGCGAAGTCGGCGAGCAGGTGGTCGTAGAACATCTGCCGGGCGACCGCGTCGAGGCCCAGGTACGGCTCGTCGAAGAAGGTCAGCGGCGCCCGCGAGGCGAGTCCGATGATCACCCCGACCACCGAGTGCTGGCCGCGGGAGAGCTTCTTGCAGGCCCGGTTCAGCGGCAGGCCGAACTCCTCGACCAGCCGGTCGGCGAACGCCTGGTCCCAGTGCGGGTAGACGTGCGAGGCGGCGGTGAGCACGTGCTGGCCCTTGTAGTCGTCCGGGTACTTCAGCGACTCCCGGATGAAGCAGGTGCGGGCCAGCGCCCGTGCGTTCTCGTAGGGCTGCTCACCGAAGATCTCGGCGGTGCCCGACGTCGCGAAGTTCTGCGCGGTGAGGATCTGCATCGCGGTGGTCTTGCCGGCGCCGTTGCGGCCCAGCAGCCCGTGGATGCGGTTCTCCTGCAGGGTGAAGCTGACGTCGTCCAGCGCGGTCACGTCGCTGTAGCGCTTCGTGACGCCGTGCATCGCGGCGGCGATCACGCTCATCGGTCGTCCCCCCAGACGTCGATCATCTTCTTGAGCTGCTCCGCGTCGATCCCGATCTTGCGGGCCTCGATCACCAGCGGAGCGATGTACTGCCGGGCGAAGTCCTCCCGGCGGCTCTCCAGCAGCCGGGTCCGCGCCCCCTCGGCGACGAACATCCCGATCCCCCGTCTCTTGTAGAGGACACCCTCGCTGACGAGCTGGTTGAGCCCCTTGGCAGCGGTCGCCGGATTGATCCGGTGGAACGCTGCCAGCTCGTTGCTGGACGGGACCTGGGTCTCCTCCGGGTAGGTCCCGTCCACCACCGCGGAGGCGATCTCCTCCGCGATCTGCACGAACAGCGGGCGACCGTCGTCGTTCACGGCGACCTCCCGGTGTTGTAGTGCGGTGGTTCATTAGTCATGTAATGAACCATAGAGCCGATGAACCCGGCCGTCCAGTCCGGCTTCTATTTCTGTTCTGACTTATATAAGCTGCAACTGCATGTGTTCGACGCCGGCTGCGCGGCTCCTCGCCGCAGCGGCTCGACGTACTCGGCACCGGACCGGCCCGCGACCGCAGGAGGGGACCCGGATGAACGACCTGCTCGACGCCCACGAGATCCACCGGCGAGCGCGCGACGGCGGTCCCGGCGAGGCCGTGGCCCGCCCGCCGGAGCAGCTCTGCGTCCTGCCGGGCGACCGGTGAGCGCCGCGCCCGGCCCGGCCGGGGAGGTCCGCCGCGGGCCCGACGGCCGGGACCGGCTGGTGTTCCGGCGCACCTTCCCGGACCCGGTCGCCGAGGTGTGGTCGGCGATCACCGATCCGGTGCGGTGCGCCCGCTGGTTCGGCACCTGGACCGGCGACGCCCGGCTCGGCGGCACCGTCGCACTGAGCCTGACCAGCGACGAGGACGGCGGCGGGCCGCCCGCCGAGACGCTGGTCACCGAGTGCGATCCCCCGCACCGGCTGGCGGTGCGGGTCGCCGAGGACGACGGGCCCGGGTGGGAGCTGTCGGTGTCGCTGGAACCCGGCGCCGGCAGCGGCAGTGATGCCGGCACCGTGCTGCACTTCGAGCAGGTGCTGCCCGACTCGTTCAGCCCGGCCGACGCCGGGCCGGGCTGGCACTGGTACCTGGACCGGCTGGCCGCCGTGCTGGCCGGCGGGCCGATGCCGGACTGGGCGGCGACCCTGGCCGCGACGGCGCAGCACTACCCGCGCTGAGCCGTCGGGACGGCCCCGCGGAACCGCAACCCGGTCGCCGGGACCCGCCGGAATCCTGAACACTGGCGGCACCCGGGGGCGGCGACACCGTCCCGCGCCACCGGAGCGCCCACGGGGTGGAACGACGGGGGCCCGATGAGCGACACCGAACCGGCCTGGCGGAGTGCCGTCGAGCTGACCGCCGACCTGGCCGCGGGCCGGGTCTCGGCCGTCGAGCTGACCGACGCGGCGATCGCCCGGATCGAGCGGCACGACCGGACGCTCAACGCGGTGTGCGTGCCGGACCTCGACCGGGCGCGCGACGCCGCCCGCGCCGCCGACGCCGCACTCGCCCGCGGCGAACGGCGGCCGCTGCTCGGCGTGCCGATGACCGTGAAGGAGTCGTTCCACATGGCCGGGCTGCCCTCCACCTGGGGCATCCCGGGCCACGAGAAGGCCGTCCCGGACACCGACGCACTGGCGGTGCAACGGGTACGGGCCGCCGGCGCCGTCGTCCTGGGCGCCACGAACGTGCCGCTGCACCTGGGCGACCTGCAGAGCTTCAACGACGTCTACGGCACCACCGGCAACCCGTGGGACCCGGACCGCACGCCGGGCGGATCGTCGGGCGGGTCGGCCGCCGCGCTGGCCGCGGGCTACGGGGCGCTGTCGCTCGGCTCGGACATCGGCGGATCGCTGCGCAACCCGGCGCACAGCTGCGGCGTGTACGCGCACAAGCCGTCGCTCGGCCTGCTGCCGCTGCGCGGGCACACGCCGCCGGGGCTGCCGGTGCTGCCCGCCGAGCACGATCTCGCGGTGATCGGGCCGATGGCGCGCACCGCCGCGGACCTCGCCCTGCTGCTCGACGTGCTCGCCGGGCCGGACGAGCTCACGCACGGCATCGCCTACCGGCTCACCCTCCCGCCGGCCCGGCACACCGAACTCCGCCACCACCGCGTCCTGGTCCTCGACGGGCATCCGCTGCTGCCCTGCTCGGCGGACGTGCGGGCCGCGATCGACGCGTTCGCCGAGGCGCTGTCCGGGGCCGGGGCCACGGTGCTGCGCGACAGCCCGCTGCTGCCCGACCAGGCCGCGGCGGCCCGGGTGTACATGCGGCTGCTGGAGTCCGGCCTCGCCGCGGGGTACCCGCCGGACGCCTACGAGCGGGCCCGCGCCAGGGCCGCCGAGCTCGCCGACGACGACCGCGGCCTGGCCGCCGAGCGCGTCCGCGGCGCCGTGCTCGGCCACCGCGACCGGGTCGCGGCCGAGCAGCACCGGGCCGGCGTCCAGCAGGGCTGGCGGGAGCTGTTCGCCGAGG
Source organism: Pseudonocardia kongjuensis (assembly GCF_039526905.1). Lineage (NCBI taxonomy): Bacteria > Bacillati > Actinomycetota > Actinomycetes > Pseudonocardiales > Pseudonocardiaceae > Pseudonocardia > Pseudonocardia kongjuensis. The sequence goes on from NZ_BAAAJK010000003.1 coordinate 165,953, forward strand.
TCGACGTCGTGATCGCGCCGGTCGCGCCGACCACCGCGCACCCGCACGACCACAGTTCCCCGGCCGGGCGGCTGATCACCGTCGACGGCGCCGGGTACCCCTACTTCGACCAGCTCGCGCTGGCCGGCGTCGCCACCCTGCCGGGCCTGCCGGCGACCGCGCTGCCCGTCGGCCCGGCCGCCGACGGGCTGCCGGTCGGGGTGCAGGCGATCGGCCCGATGTACGGCGACCGCACCACCCTCGCCTTCGCCGAGCTCGTCGAACGGGAGTTCGGCGGGTTCCGCCGGCCGCCACTGGACTGCTGAGTTCACACCCCGTGACCCCGGTTCGCACCCGTCGCGACCGGTGCGAACCGGGGCGACGGGGTGCGATCAGCCCGTGCTGACGGCGCCGCGCGGCGCCGGCCGCATCGCCACGGCGAGCAGCAGGCAGCCGGCCGCCAGCAGCACCCCGTGCGCGATCCGCAGCGCCGGCGGCCCGAAGAACTGCGGCAGGTACCCCACCAGCGCGACGGCGAGCAGCACTCCCCCCGGTCCCCCCGGTCCCCCCGGTCCGCCGCGGCGCACCGCCACCGCCACCGCGATCCCGGCGACGGCCACCGCCAGCAGCCCGGCCAGGAACGTCGCGGCCGCGTACGGGCCCAGCCGGATGCCCTCGGCGAGCGCCGCGGCCTGCGCCTCGCCGACACCGGAGCCCGGCAGGCCGATCCGCTCCAGCGCGTAGGCCTCCGCGCCGTAGTACGGCAGCACGAGTGCCGCACCCGCCCCGGCCGCCAGCAGCGCCACCCAGCCGGCCCGCTCCCCCGGCGTGCCGCGCAGCCGGGCCCACACCGCGGCGAGCCCCGGCACCAGCAGCGCGAACCCGACCACCCCCAGCAGGTGCGACGGCACCCACAGCGGCTGCGCCCACACCTGCGGTCCGTCGGTCCACGGTCGCAGCGCCGGATACGCGGCGAACGCCACCCCCGCGCCGCCGAGCGCCGCGAGCCCCCATCCCGTCCGGTCCATCCCGATCCCCCTCGTCGTAGTGACGAGAGCAACGCTCTCACCACGGAGCAGAAGTCGCAAGAGCATTGCTCTTCTTTCGGACCGTTGCTTCACGACAGGGGCGGTGGTCTACGGTGCGGGGGTGAACGCCTCCCGCACCGCCCGCGAGCGCGCCCGGGCCGAGCTGGTCGCCGAGATCACCGCGGCCGCCCGCCGCCAGCTGGCCGACACCGGCGCCGCCGCCCTGTCGATGCGGGCGGTGTCCCGCGAGCTCGGCATGGTCTCCTCGGCGCTGCACCGCTACTTCCCGACCCGCGACGACCTGCTCACCGCCCTGATCGTGCAGAGCTACGACGCGCTGGCCGACGCCGTGGAGGCCGCGGTCGACGGCGTGCCGGATCCGGTCGACCGCTGGCGCACGCTGGCCCGTGCGGTGCGCAGCTGGGCGCTCGCCAACCCGCACGAGTACGCGCTGATCTACGGCTCCCCGGTGCCCGGCTACCGGGCCCCGGCCGACACCGTCCCGGCCGCGGCCCGCGGCATCGCACCGCTGGGCAGGCTGCTCGCCGACGCGCACGCCGCCGGCCTGCTCACCGTCGACCCGACGCCGGTGCCGCCCGGCCCGGCCGACGACGCCGCGCGGCTGCGCGCCGCACTGCACACCCCGGACCTGCCGGACGGGACCCTGCTCGCCGTGATCACCGCCTGGACCGGACTGTTCGGGCACCTGTCGTTCGAGCTGTTCGGCCAGTTCGAGAAGGTGCTGGAACACCGCGACACCGCGTTCGACGCGGCCGTCGAACGGCTGGGCCGGATCGTCGGACTGCACGTCTGACGGTCCGGCCCGGCTCAGCCGCCGGACCGGAACCGGTCGGGCAGCCGGTCCCGCAGCCGGTCCCAGCGCTCCCACCAGGCCGCGAACCCGCCCTGCTCGGCCCGCACCACCAGGGCCAGTGCGGCCACCGCCACCAGGACGGCCAGCAGCAGGTCCCCGAACGGCCCGAGCCCGCCGCGGCCGGTGCCCATCGACGCCGCCGCGGTGCCGACCGGCGGCAGCCAGGACCGGGTCCCGGTGACGACCAGGAAGGTCAGCGCCGCGATCAGCGCGGCGCCCTCGCTGCGGAACAGCGGCCGGGCGAACACCGAGCCGACCGCCGCACCGGTGATCCCGCAGGCCAGGTGGGCGAGCATCCCGTCGAGCAGGCCGCCGGTGGTGGCCGTGCCCCAGGCCGCGACCACCCCCCACACGACGGCGACCAGGCCGAGCGCCGCGATCCCGGCGGTCGCGGCGAGCAGCACGCCCGCCGCCACCGGGAGCGGCCCGCCCGCGGCGGACAGGGTGACCGTCCGCGCGACGTCGTCCTCGGACTCGGCGAGCGCGTGCGCGAACCAGGCCCCCACCGGGTAGAGCAGCAGCGCGCTCGCCGCCCACGGCTCGGGCAGCGGGCCGGCGTCACCGGAGAACAGGAACGCGACCACGCCGACGTAGAGCACCGCCGGGGCGATGAACCGCTCCGAACGGGCCAGGTCCTCGCCGAGCAGCATCGCCACCGCGACGGCCGACCGGGCCCGCCTCACCACTGCGGCTCCACCGGTCCGCGGGGGCGGCGCGGCGGCTCCGGTGCCGCGGGCTCCCGGGGCGGGCGGGACGAGCGGGGCGGGCGGGGCGGGCCGTCCGGCACCGCCGGGCGGGACGCGCCGTCCGGCACCGGCGGGCGGGGCGGGCCGTCCGGCACCGGCGGGCGGCGGGACGGGCCGTCAGCCGGCGGGTTGTCCTCGCGGGGCGGACGGGCCGGGCCGTCCGCCGTCGACGGGTCGACCGGCCCGGCCGACGCCGGGTTCTCCCGGCGGACCGGCCGGACCGACCGCACCGCACAGCCCGCGGCCAGCGCGGCCATCAGCCAGGCGTCGCTCTCCGGGGCGGGCACCCGCACGGTCAGCCGCCCCGGCGCCGCCGCCTCCACCCGGGCGGGCGGCAGGCTCTCCAGCACCGGCCGGGGGTCCCCGGCGCAGGCCAGGTCGAGCCGCATCACCGAACCGGGCGGCGGCGCCGTCCGCAGCGGCACCGAGTCCGGGTCGGAGGCGGCCGCCAGCCGGCCGTGCCGCAGCCGGTGCAGGCGGGCGCCGGCGAACCCGGCGGCGGTGCCGGTGCGGTCGGTGAGCAGCAGGCCGCCGGACCGCTCGGCCAGCAGCCGGGTCAGCACGTCGGCGGCGTCGTCGTCCAGCCCGGACCACGGCTCGTCGAGCACCAGGACGTCCGGGTCGCAGGCCAGCGCCTGCACCAGGCCGATCTTCTGGGCGTCGGACCGGGACAGCTCGGCCATCGGCTCGTCGTCGGCGCCGGCGTAGCCGAGCTCCTCGAGCAGCTCGTCGGCGCGGTCACCGGCGTCGTCCGGGTCGATCCCGCGGATCCGGGCCATGTGGTCGAGCCAGCGCCGGGGCGGCAGCTTCATCCGGGCCGGGAACCGGTCGGGCAGGAACCCGACGACGTCGGGCCGGTCCTCGATCTCGCCCGCGGTCGGGACGATCGCGCCCGCGGCGACCCGCAGCAGGGTGGTCTTGCCGGCGCCGTCCGGCCCGCGCAGCACCGTCGGCGCGGCCGGATCCACGACCAGGTCGACGCCGCGCAGCGCGACGATGCCGGACGCGTGGGTGTGGTGGATGCCGACGAGGCGCACGACCACCTCCACCTGTCCGTCCGTCAGCTGGCTGCCGATCAGGTTCGCACAGCGGCGATCACCGGCCGTCGGCCGGTAGCACACCGGCACGCCCCGTGGTGGGACCGGCACGCGGGGCGTTCGTGATCACCCGTCCGCCGCAGCGACCGGGGTGTTCAGCGCGCGGCGGGCGCGTCCTTCTCCTGCACCCCGCCGCGTGCCCGGCGCTGCTGCACCTTCCGCCAGATCAGCCAGGCCAGCACCAGGGCTCCGAGCACCGCGACGATCTTGCTCAACGGCGACATGTAGCCCTCGACGACCTCCCAGCGCTCCCCGAGCGCGAACCCGAGATAGACGAAGAGCGCGTTCCAGACGGAGCTGCCGAGGGTGGACAGCGCGACGAACCGCAGCAGCGGCATCCCGGCGATCCCGGCCGGGATGGAGATGAGGCTCCGCACGATCGGGATGCAGCGGCCGCCCAGCACGAACCAGTTGCCGTAGCGCTCGAACAGGTCGAGGCCCTTCTCCAGGTCCTTCTGGCTGGAGAGGATGAACCAGCGGTTCCCGGCCAGCCGGTGCACCCGGTCGAAGCCCAGCATCGCGCCGAGCGCGTAGAGCACGAGCGCCCCCGCGACGGCCCCCATCGTGGCCGCCGCCCAGACCGCGACCGGGTCCATCGCGCCGGTGGACGCACGGAAGCCGCCCAACGGGAGGATGACCTCCGACGGGATCGGCGGGACGACGTTCTCCAGGAAGATCAGCAACCCGATCCCGGCCGCCCCGAGCCGGTCCACGATGTCGAACACCCATTGCGTCACACACACCATGGTGCACGTGACGGGAAATCGGCGGGCGGGCCGGGCACGGAAAGGCCCCGCCCGCGCTGTCGCGCGGACGGGGCCCGTGGCGTACGGATCAGGCGGCCGCGGTGGCCGACTCCCCCTTCGCGGCCCGGTCCCGCAGCGACTGCGGGACGTCGAACCGGTCGCCGTAGCGCTCCTTGAGCTCGTCGGCACGGGCGACGAAACCGGCCGGGCCACCGGGGTAGCCCTCGATGTACTGCAGCACCCCACCGGTCCACGGCGGGAAGCCGATGCCGAAGATCGAGCCGATGTTGGCGTCGGCGACGGTCTCCAGCACGCCCTCGTCGACGCAGCGCACCGTCTCGATCGACTCGATGAACAGCATCCGCTCGCTGAGCTCGTGCAGGTCGACGTCGTGGTTGGTCGCGCCGAACTGCTCGCGCAGGCCGGGCCACAGGCCGGTCCGCTTGCCGTCGGTGTAGGAGTAGAAGCCGGCGCCGCCGCTCTTGCCCTTGCGGTCGAACTCGTCGACCATCCGGTCGATCACCGCGTCGGCCGGGTGCGGCGTCCAGGTGCCGCCCGCGGCCTCGACGCCCTTGCGGGTCTCCTCGCGGATCTTGCGCGGGAGGGTGAGGGTCAGCTCGTCCATCAGCTGGAGCACCGGGGCCGGGTAGCCGGCCTGCGACGACGCCTGCTCGATGGTCTGCGGGTCGATGCCCTCGGCCAGCATCGCGACGCCCTCGTTGATGAAGGTGCCGATCACCCGGCTGGTGAAGAAGCCGCGCGAGTCGTTGACCACGATCGGCGTCTTCTTGATGCCCAGGGTCAGGTCGAACGCCTTGGCCAGCGCCTCGTCGTTGGTCCGCTCGCCCTTGATGATCTCGACCAGCGGCATCTTGTCGACCGGCGAGAAGAAGTGCAGGCCGATGAAGTCGTCCGGCCGCTCCACCCCGGAGGCCAGCTCGGTGATCGGCAGGGTGGAGGTGTTGGAGCACAGCAGCGCGTCCGGGTTCACCACCTTGACCGCCTCCGCGAACACCTCCTGCTTGAGCGCGACGGACTCGAAGACGGCCTCGATCACCACGTCGGCGCCGGCGAGATCGGCGTAGTCGTCGGTCGGGGTGATCCGGGCGAGCAGCGCGTCACCCTTCTCCTGCGTGGTCTTCCCGCGGGCGACGCCCTTCTCGACCAGGTTCTCCGAGTATGCCTTGCCCTTGGCCGCGGCCTCGGCCGAGACGTCCTTGAGCACGACCTCCCAGCCGGCGAGCGCGCAGACGTAGGCGATCCCGGCGCCCATCATCCCGGCGCCGAGCACGGCGACCTTGGTGGGCTGCCACTTCTCGGGTGCGTCCGGGCGGGACTTGCCGCCGTTGATCGCGTTGAGGTCGAAGAAGAACGCCTTGGTCATGTTCTTCGAGACCTGGCCGGTCACCAGCTCGGTGAAGTAGCGGCCCTCGATTCGCAGCGCGGTGTCGAAGTCGACCTGGCTGCCCTCGACGGCGGCGGCCAGGATGTTGCGCGGCGCCGGCATCGGCGCGCCCTTGAGCTGCTTGCGCAGGTTCGCCGGGAACGCCGGGAGGATCGACGCCAGCGACGGCGTCGACGGCGTGCCGCCGGGGATCTTGTACTTCGGCTGGTCCCAGGGCTGCTTGGCCTCCGGGTTGGCCTTCACCCAGTCCTTCGCCCTCGCCACGACCTCGTCCGGGGTGGCCGCCAGCTCGTCGACGATCCCCAGCTCCAGGGCCTTCGCGGGCTTGAGCCGCTGGCCCTGCGCGAGGACGTTCATGAAGCCGTTGGCGATGCCCAGCATCCGGGTGACGCGGGTGACGCCGCCGCCGCCGGGCAGCAGGCCCAGGGTGACCTCGGGCAGGCCGTAGAGCACACCCTTCGCGTCGATCCCGACCCGGTGGTGGGCGGCCAGGCCGATCTCCAGCCCGCCGCCGAGCGCGGTGCCCGCCATCGCCGCGGCGACCGGACGGCCGAAGGTCTCCAGCCTGCGCAGCTGGTTCTTCACCTCGGTGACCATCTCGAAGACCTGCGGGGCGTCGTCGGCCCCGGCCGCCGAGAGCTGCTCCAGGTCGCCACCGGCGAAGAAGGTCTTCTTCGCCGAGGTGATGACGACGCCGACGATGTCGTCCTTCGCCGCCACGATCTCGTCGACGACCCGGCCCATCGCCTCGCGGTAGCGGTCGTTCATGGTGTTGGCGCTGCGGCCCGGGTCGTCGAGGGTGACGACCGCGATCCCGTCCGCGTCGGTCTCCCAGCGGACGGCCTGCTCGTTGCTCACAGTGGTTTCCTTCCGAGGCTCACGCGAACTGTGCTGATGGTTCGGCACGCCGGCCTCACAGCCGCTCGACGATGGTGGCGATGCCCATGCCGCCGCCGACGCACAGCGTGGCGAGGCCCCGGCGCAGGTCGCGGCGCTCCAGCTCGTCGACCAGCGTGCCGAGGATCATCGCCCCGGTGGCGCCGAGCGGGTGGCCCATCGCGATGGCCCCGCCGTTGACGTTGGTCTGCTCGTGCGAGATGCCCATGTCGCGCATGTAGCGCAGGGCGACCGCGGCGAACGCCTCGTTGATCTCGAACAGGTCGATGTCGTCGACCGTGAGACCGGCCTTCGCGAGCGCCTTGCGGGACGCCGGCGCCGGGCCGGTCAGCATGATCGTCGGGTCGGCGCCGGACAGCGCGGTGGCGACGATCCGGGCCCGGGGGGTGAGGCCGTTCGCCTTCCCGGCGGCCTCGGTGCCGATCAGCGTGAGCGCGGCGCCGTCGACGATGCCGGACGAGTTGCCGGCGTGGTGCACGTGGTCGATCTTCTCGACCCAGTGGTACTGCTGCAGCGCGACGGCGTCGAACCCGCCGTCGCGGCCCATCATCTCGAACGACGGCTTGAGCCCGCCGAGCGTCTCGACGGTCGCGCCGGCCCGGATGTGCTCGTCGCGGTCCAGCACGGTCAGGCCGTTGCGGTCCTTGACCGGGACGACGGAGCCGGCGAACCGGCCGTCGGCCCAGGCCTTCGCGGCGCGGGTCTGCGACTCGACGGCGAACGCGTCGACGTCCTCGCGGGAGAAGCCCTCCAGGGTGGCGATCAGGTCGGCGCCGATGCCCTGCGGCACGAAGCCGGTCTGGTAGGCGGTGTCCGGGTCCATCGCCCAGGCCCCGCCGTCGGAGCCCATCGGCACCCGGCTCATCGCCTCGACGCCGCCGGCGATGACCATCTCCTCCATGCCGGAGCGCACCTTCTGCGCGGCCGTGTTCACCGCCTCCAGGCCGGACGCGCAGAACCGGTTGAGCTGGACGCCGGCGACGGTGTCCGGCAGGCCGGCCGCGATGGCGGCGGTCTTGGCGATGTCGCCGCCCTGGTCGCCGATCGGCGAGACGACGCCGAGCACCAGGTCGTCGACGACGGCCGGGTCCAGCTCGGGATTGCGCCTGCGCAGCTCGTCGACCAGGCCGACCACCAGGGAGATCGGCTTGACCTCGTGCAGCGAGCCGGACGCCTTGCCCCGGCCGCGCGGTGTGCGGATCGCGTCGTAGATGTAGGCCTCGGGGATCTCGCTCATCCGAACCTCTCGTGGGTGGTCGGTAGGCGTGACGCGTGGGGCGCCATCGCTCCTACTTGCTGGTAGCTTTTGTTACAGCAGCACTGTCACATGGTCAATACGCCCGACCGAGGATGTGACAGCAACGATGTCACATCATCGGTGTCACACCAAGAATGTCACATCATCACTGTCACGTTCGAGGTCCGGGCCGTAGCCTGCTCGCCATGTCCGCTCCGGCAACACCCGACCTGCTCACCGTCGACCAGCTGGCCGAACGGACCGGGGTCTCGGTGCGCACGATCCGGTTCTACGCCGGCAAGGGCCTGCTCCCGGCGCCGCTGCTGCGCGGCCGCACCGGTCTGTACGACGCCGGGCACCGGGCCCGCCTCGAGCTGATCAGCGAGCTGACCGGGCTCGGCTTCACGCTGGCCGCGATCGAGCGGCAGCTGGAACGGCTCCCGCACGACGCCGGCCCCGAGGAGCTCGCGCTGCAGCGGGCACTGCTCACCCCGTGGATCCCGGAGCACGGCGAGGACCTGACCCGCGCCGATCTCGACCGCCGGGCCGGCCGCCCGCTCACCGACGACGACGTCGACACCCTGGTGACCCTCGGCGCGCTCGTCCGGCACGACGACGGCCGGGTCCGGGTGCACGGCGCCACCGCGCTCGCCACCGCGCTCGCCGCGCTGGACTCCGGGCTCCCGCCGGAGATGTGGCAGCGCGCGCAGGCCGCGATCGAGAAGCACACCTCCGCGCTCGCCGAGGACCTGATGGCGCTGTTCCAGGACGAGGTGCTGCAGCCCTACCGGGACCGCGGCCGGCCCGCCGACGAGCGGAGCAGGCTGGCCGCGGCGCTGTCCCGGCTCAAGCCGATCACCGTGCAGGGGGTGGTCACCACCTTCGGCCGCGCGGTGAACCGGACGATCCGGGAGCGGATGGGCGGGACACCGCAGGACGGGTGAACCGCGCCGGACGGTCGTAGCATCACCGCATGGCGACCTTCGAGTTCCCGGTGCGGGTGCGCTACCACGAGGTGGACGCCCAGGGTGTGGTGTTCAACGCCTGGTACCTGGCCTGGTTCGACGAGGCGATGACCGAGTTCCTGGAGCACCGGGAGCTGACCTACCGGGCGATGCTCGACGCCGGCTACGACGTCCAGCTGGTGCACACCGAGCTGGACTGGCGGGCCGGGGTCGGCTGGGGCGAGGACGTCGTGGTCGCGGTGTCCACCGCCCGGATCGGCCGGACCAGCTTCGCACTGGACTTCGAGGTGCGGGCGCTCGACGACGCCGGGAACCGGGTCGTCACCTGCGACTGCCGCACCGTGTACGTGGTCATCGCGGTCGACGGCTCGGGCAAGCAGGAGGTGCCGCCGCTGATCCGCAACGCGCTCGGCGAGGAGCGGCCGCTGCGCGGCGCGTGAGGCCGCCGGTCACGCCCCGCGGATCCGGCCCCGCACCTCTCCCAACGAGAACCGTCCCCCGTCGCGGGCCGGCGCGGTCGCGCTGAGCACGACCTCGTCGCCGTCCTCCAGCCAGCAGCGCTGCCCGCCGCCGGCCAGCGCGACCGGGTCCCGGCCGTTCCAGGCCAGCTCCAGCATCGAGCCGAACTGCCCGCGCTCCGGACCGGAGACCGTCCCCGAGCCGAGCAGGTCGCCGGCCCGCACCCCCGCCCCGTTCGACGTCAGGTGCGCCACCAGCTGCTCCGGCGACCAGTACAGGTCCGCCGCGGGCGGGGTGGAGATCCGCTGCCCGTTCAGGTGCACGGCCAGCTCGACGTCGAGTCCCAGCGCCGGCGACGACGGGGTGAGGTAGGGCAGCGGCTCCGGATCGTGCGGCGGCACCGGGACCCGGGCGGCGGCGAGCTCGTCGAGCGGGGTCACCCAGGCCGAGATCGAGGTGGCGAACGACTTGCCCAGGTGCGGGCCGAGCGGGCGGGTCTCGAAGCCCTGGACGTCGCGGGCCGACCAGTCGTTGAGCAGCACCACCCCGAACACGTGCTCCGCGGCGTCGTCCACCGCGACCGGCCCGGGCGCCGGGCCGCCGAGGACCAACCCGAGCTCGGCCTCCAGGTCGAGCCGGCGGGTCGGGCCGAAGTCGCCCGCGGCGCGCTGCCCGGCGGGCCGGACGACCGGGGTCCCGCTGACCCGGACCGTCCCGGCCCGGCCGTGGTAGCCGACGGGCAGGTGCCGCCAGTTCGGGGCGAGCGGCTCGGCGTCCGGCCGGAAGATCAGCCCGGCGTTGCGGGCGTGCTGCTCGCAGGCGTAGAAGTCGACGTAGTCGGCGACCGAGAACGGCAGCAGCGGCACCAGCCCCTCGGCCGGGAGCCGGTGCGCGAACGCCCGCTCGTGGTCCTGGCGCCACCCGCGCAGCCAGCCGACGATCTCGCGCCACACCCGGGCGTCCGCCGCCAGCAGCCGGTCCAGGTTCGGCGCGGTGAGCAGCTCGGGGTGCGGGCCGCGCTGCGCGGTGGCGAGCGATCCGACGTCGAGCAGGCCGCCGTCGGGCAGCGGGCAGGCGATCCGGGAGCTGCCCGGACGCCCCGCGCCGGCGACGACGCCCAGCGCGAGGCCGGGCGGCGGGGTCGGCGGCTCGGTCGGCGGCACGGTCACAGCCGACGACCGTACGCGAGACCGCTTCGCAACGGTGCCGGCCCACGGCACGACCTGCGGACAGGTGACTCGGAAGTAACACGTGATTCATCGGGGTTCGGGCGAGACAGCCGGCGGGAACGCATGCCAGAGTCGCGATCTGAGCATCCGTCGGCGGACGTCGTCGACGACGACCGGAAGTAGGTATATATGACACAACAGGTACGTGGCGTCGTGGCCCGCGCCAAGGGCGAGCCGGTCACCATCGAGACGATCAACGTCCCCGATCCCGGCCCGGGCGAGGCCGTGGTGAAGGTCCAGGCCTGCGGGGTCTGCCACACCGACCTGCACTACCGCGAGGGCGGTATCAACGACGAGTTCCCGTTCCTGCTCGGCCACGAGGCCGCCGGGATCGTCGAGTCGGTCGGCGCGGGCGTCGTCGACCTGGAGCCCGGCGACTACGTGGTGCTGAACTGGCGGGCCGTCTGCGGGGTGTGCCGGGCCTGTAAGAAGGGCAAGCCGCATCTCTGTTTCGACACCCACAACGCCACCCAGAAGATGACCCTGGAGGACGGCACCGAGCTGTCCCCGGCGCTGGGCATCGGCGCGTTCATCGAGAAGACCCTGGTCGCGGCCGGGCAGTGCACGAAGGTGAACCCGGAGGCGCCGGCCAAGGTCGCCGGCCTGCTCGGCTGCGGCGTGATGGCCGGGCTGGGCGCCGCCGTCAACACCGGGCAGATCGGCCGCGGCGACTCGATCGCCGTGATCGGCTGCGGCGGGGTCGGGGACGCCGCCATCGCCGGCGCCAAGCTCGCCGGCGCCACCACGATCATCGCCGTCGACACCGACCCGCGGAAGCTGGCCTGGGCGCAGGAGTTCGGCGCCACGCACACGGTGAACGCCAAGGAGACCGACCCGGTCGAGTTCATCCAGAGCGTCACCGACGGCAACGGCGCCGACGTCGTCATCGAGGCGGTCGGCCGCCCGGAGACCTACAAGCAGGCGTTCTACGCCCGCGACCTGGCCGGCACCGTCGTCCTGGTCGGGGTGCCGACGCCGGACCTGCAGGCCCCGGAGATCCCGCTGATCGACTACTTCGGCCGCGGCGGCGCGCTCAAGTCGTCCTGGTACGGCGACTGCCTGCCCAGCCGGGACTTCCCGACCTACGTGGACCTGTACCTGCAGGGCCGGTTCCCGCTGGACAAGTTCGTGACCGAGGAGATCGGGATCGACGGCGTCGAGAAGGCGTTCGAGAAGATGCACTCGGGCGACGTGCTGCGTTCGGTGGTGGTCCTCTGATGGCCGCCCTCGACTCCGCGATCGGCCACGTCGTCACCTCCGGGACGTTCAACCTCGACGGCGGCAGCTTCGACGTCGACAACAACGTCTGGATCGTCGGTGACGACTCCGAGGTCTTCGTGATCGACGCCGCGCACGACGCCGACGCGATCGCGGCGGCCGTCGGCGACCGCCGGGTCGAGGCGATCGTGTGCACGCACGCGCACGACGACCACGTGAACCAGGCCCCGGCGCTGGCCGACCGGTTCTCGGCGCCGATCCTGCTCAACCCGGCCGAGCACGTCCTGTGGGACATGACCTGGCCGGACCGCAAGCCGGACGAGGAGCTGGCCGACGGCCAGGTGCTGTCCGCCGGCGGGATCGACCTGCGGGTGCTGCAGACCCCGGGGCACTCCCCCGGCTCGTCCTGCCTCTACGCGCCGGAGCTGGGCGTCGTCTTCACCGGCGACACGCTGTTCCAGGGCGGGCCGGGCGCGACCGGGCGGTCGTACTCGAGCTTCGACACGATCATCGAGTCCATCCGGACGACGCTGCTGACGCTGCCCGGCGACACCCAGGTCCGGACCGGGCACGGCGACTCGACGAAGATCGGCGACGAGGCCCCGCACCTGGAGGAATGGATCCGCAACGGATCCTGACCGGCTCCTGACCCGGCGCCACCCCGCCGAGATGCGCCCCAGTGCGAATTGTGGATCTCCACAGGACACGGGTGCGCATCTCGGCGCGCGACCTCAGCCGGACCGGCGCCGGACCAGCGGCGTGACGCCCAGCAGCAGCGCGGCCGCCGCACCGAACGCGGCGACGAAGCCGAACGGCTCGGCGATCGCGCCGAGCCCGGCCGCGCCGAGGCCGGTGCCGGCGTCGTAGGCGATGTTCCAGGCCGCGCTGGCCTGGCCGTAGTACAGCGGCCCGGCGGCCGCGAACAGCGCGACCAGCGAGTCGTTCTGCACGATCCCGAAGCCGATCCCGACCGCGGTCGCGCCGGCGACCAGCAGCAGCGGGGCGAGCGGCGCGGCCAGCACCCCGAGCATCCCGGCGCCGGCGACCAGGGTGCCGGCCGGCAGCAGCGCGCCGGGCCGTCCGCTGCGGTCGGTGCGGGCACCGGCGAAGCCGCGGCCGAGCAGCGCCCCGAGCGCGGTCGCGAACAGCGCGGCGGGGACGGCCGCCGGCGCGCCGGGGACGGCGAGCGGCGCGAAGGTGATCACCCCGCCCTGCGCGGTGGAGCAGGCCAGCATCGCCAGCACCGGGGCGGCGGGCAGCCGGTGCCGTGGGGCCCGCGGATGCCCGGTGAGCCCGCGGGAGGCGGCGGGCCGGGCCGGCGCCCGGTCGGCGAGCCGCCCGCGCCGGGGCCCGCGGACGAACGCGACGACGAGTGCCCCGGCCACCGGCGCGATCCCGGCCGCCAGGAACACGCCGGTGAACCCGGTCAGGTCGACCACGGCGACCCCGGCCGGCAGCAGGGCCAGCTGCGGCACACCGATCGCGTAGCCGTACCGGGCCGAGGCCCGGCCGTGCGCGGACGGCTCGACGAGCTCGGCGACCAGCGCGCTGCCGGCGACCGTCGCCATGCCGAACCCGACGCCGCGCACCGCGGAGATCGCCAGCACCGGCGCGAGGTCCGCGGACAGCGCCAGCAGCGGGGTCGGCAGGCCGAGCAGCAGCGAACCGGTGACCAGCACGGCGCGGTGCCCGATCCGGCGCAGCATCGCCGGGACGAGCAGCTGGGTGCCGACGGTGACCGCCATCAGCACACCGGTGGTGAGCCCGGCGCCGAACGCCCCGGAGCCGCCCCGGGACACCCACAGCGGCACCACCGGCAGCAGCAGCGCGTAGCCGCCGAAGGCGAGCGCGGTCGCGGCCAGCAGCAGCAGGAACGAGGGCGCGGACAGGGAGCGGGGCACGCCCCACCCTCGCAAGCCGCGATCAGCCCCTCGGCAGCGCCTGCTCCACCAGCGGGAGGATGCCGTCCAGCGCGGCGGGCAGGCTCAGCACGGTCTGCCAGGCGAACGCCAGCTCGGTGGCCCCCTCCAGGAAGACGGTCCGCCCCTCGCGGGACACGGCCAGCCGGGACGCCAGCGGATCGGCCTCCACGGTGGCCCGCCCGCCCGGGGTGAAGGACAGCTGGTCCCACACCAGCAGGTCGTGGTCCAGCTCGTCGGTCTGCTCGAAGCTGAGGTCGGTGTAGAAGTTGTCCCCGGCCAGCTCGTCGAACCGGGCGGGCACGACGAACCCGAGCTCGGTGAAGAACTGCGACCGCAGGTCGGTCGAGGCGAAGGCGCCCAGCTTGTCGGCGCTGCGGGTGGCGACCACGACCTCGTTGCCCGCCCACTGCGGGTTGGCCTCGCGGGCCGCGGCGAACCGGGCGCCGAGGTCGGTGACCAGCTGCTCGGCCTGCTCGGAGCGGCCCAGCGCCCGCCCGGTGAGCCGGGGCGTCTCCTGCCACGGGACGCCGTAGTCGGCGAACTGCGCGGGCGCGGCCACGGTCGGCGCGATCGCGCTGACCAGGTCGTAGCTGCCCTGGTCGAGGTCGGAGTAGATGCCGATCACCAGGTCCGGCGCGACGGCGGCGATCTTCTCCGGGTCCGGCGTCTGCATGTTCAGGATCTGCGGCTGCGAGCCGGTCAGCCGGGCGGCCTCGTCGGCCCAGGGCTGGATCGCGTCGTCCTCCGGGCCGTACCAGTAGCGGATGCCGGCGACCGGCACGCCGAGCGCGAGCACCGCGTCGTGGTCGCTGTAGCCGATGGTCACGACCCGCTGCGGGGGGCGCTCGATCGTCGCCGTCCCGAACCGGTGCTCGAGGGTGACCGGGAATCCCGGGGCCGCCGCGGGGTCGGCGCCGCCGCCGGGGCCCTCGTCCCGGCCGCACCCGGCGAGCACCAGCCCGCCCGCCGCGACCAGTGATCCGACCAGCAGCTGCCGCCGCGTGATGTCCATGTCCGCCTCCGTTCCGCGGCGGAATCGTAGATCGACGCCTCAGGTTTGCCTAGCCTTGCTCACCATCGGGGAGCCAGGACCCGTGGAACCCGGACGGGACGCCGCGCGGCAGCGTCACCCGGGCCACCGGGGCGGCGGCGGGCTCCCGGGCGTCGAGCACCAGCAGCTCGGACGCCCGGCCGTCCCGGGTGGTGGTGACCGAGAGCAGCCAGCCGTCGTCCTCGGCGCGGTCCGCGCCGGCGGCCGGCACGAACACCGCCTCGCCGGCGACGACGTCCGGGCCGAGCTCGTGCGCGACCAGCTCGTCCCGGTGCCGGTCGTGGCGCAGCACGGCGGAGTACGGCGCACCCGCCGGACCGGTGTCCGCGACGGCGTAGGTGTAGCGGTTCGGCCGGCCGACCACGGCGTCGTCGATGGTCGGGAACTCCAGTCCCGTCCCGGACAGCGCGGTCTCGGTGACCGAGCCGGTCGCCGGGTCGAGCGTCCACCGGTGCAGGGTCGCCGTTCCGGTGGCGGCCGCCGACGCGGCGGGCCCGGCCGGGCCGTCACCGAGCGAGGGCCACATGACGGCGACGTCGGCCGGGGCGTAGCGGGCGCCGTCGACGACGATCCGGCCGGCGGCGTCGGTGTGCGCGTTGCCGACGTGGAACACGAAGCACGGGTCGATCCCGAACCAGCGGACCTCGCCGGGCCGGTCCAGCGGCATGACGCCCAGCCGCGCGCCGTAGCCGTCGTCCCACCGGTAGGGCATGGCACCGGTGAGCGCGTCCGCCATCCGGAACGTCATCGGCAGGTCGAGGAACACCGCGTGCCGGTCGGTGATCGCGAAGTCGTGCATCATCGTCGGCCCGGCGACGGCGACCTCGGCACTGGCGACCAGCTCGCCCGCCGCGGAGATCCGGTGGTAGGTCAGGTACGGCGGGACGAACCCGTAGCCGAAGCAGTGCAGGTCCCCGGTCACCGGATCCGTCTTGGGGTGCGCCGTCATCGCGGTGTGCAACCGCCCGCCGAAGTCGACGGCGCCGACCGTGTCCAGCTCCGGCGTCACCTCGTAGGGCAGCCCGGCCTCGACCAGCGCGAGGATCCGGCCCGCGTGCGGCACGACGTGCGTGTTCGCGGGCACCGCGGCCAGGTCCGGCGCGCCGTCCGGGGTGAGGTGCGGGCGCCCGTCGAGCAGCCGGGTGCGCACCCACCGGTTGCGGTACCACTCGGCGCGCCCCGCGCGGAGCCGGATGCCGTGCAGCATCCCGTGCCCGGCGAACCAGTGCCCCGGATCCTCGCCCGGCAGCGGATTGGGCCCGTTGCGCAGGTAGCGGCCGTCCAGCTCGGGCGGCAGCGCCCCGGTGACGGGCAGGTCGTGCACGGTGATCTCGTCCGGGACCGGGGCGAAGTGGCCCTGCAGGTACTCCGGGAGTCGGTCGGTCGTCGTCATGCCGACGAGCATCAGGGTTCCGAACCCGACATGTCAATACTGACATGTCGTTCTCGGCAGGTAAGCTTCCCGGTGTGTCGCTCCCGCACGCCCTACTCGGACTGCTCGCCCTGCGCCCGGCCACCGGCTACGACCTGGCCCGGGTGTTCGACACCGATCTCGGCCGCTACGCCTGGCAGGCCGGGCACACCAGCGTCTATCCCGAGCTCGGCAAGCTCGCCGCGCAGGGGCTCGCCGAGGTGACCGAGGAGGGCGCGCGCGGCGCGAAGACCTACACCCTCACCGACGACGGGCGCGCCGAGCTGCGCCGCTGGATGCTCGCCCCGCCGCAGCAGGGCAAGGTCCGCAACGAGCCGGTGCTGCGGATGTTCCTGATCGCCGCACTCCCCCGCGACGACGCGCTGGCCGTGCTCGACCGGACCGCCGAGGACGCCGAACGTTCCCTCGCGGTTCTGCGCGCGGTCCGCGCCGAGCACCCCGACGACGCCCCCATGCTCGGCGAGGACGGCATGGGACAGCTCGCCGCCGAGTTCGGCGTCCGGCAGTACGAGACGGTCCGCGACTGGGCCCGGTGGGCCGCGGAGCGGCTGCGCGCCGAGGCGTGAGGCGCGGTCCGGTCAGCGCGCCCGCGGCGACCGGGAGAGCGCGACCGGCCCGGCCGGTCGCCGGCGCCCGGCCTGCGGCACCCGCGGATCGGCCAGCCGGTAGAGCCGGGAGGCGGTGCCGCCGAGCAGCGCCTCGAGCACCTCGTCGTCCAGCTCGGGATAGCGCCCGCGCAGCGAGTCCGGGTAGCGGAAGGTCATCAGGTCCCGGATCAGCCGGGCCGGCCGCACCAGCGGATAGCCGCTGCCGAACATCAGGCGGTCCGGCCCGTAGGCGGCGAGCAGCTCGCCGAGCGCCTCGGCGGCCGGTTCCGGGTTGCGGCGCAACGCGATCAGCAGGTCGGTGAGCAGCACGTAGACGTTCGGCAGCCGGGCCAGCCGGGTCAGTGCCGCGGTCGGCGCGGCGGCCGCGCCCAGCACGAACCGGACCCGGGGCAGCGCCGCGGCCAGCTCCCGCACCTCGGCGACGTCGACCGCGCCGGCCGGCAGCGGGCCCGGCGTCCGGGCCCGGACCGGCAGCGCCGACCCGGCGCGGACCGGCTCCGCCCAGGACGGCCAGCGCGGGCGCGGCACCGCCTCCCCCGCCTCGACGACGCCGGCGTGCGCCCACTGCGGGGCGGCGGCCGGCGGCCGCGCGGTCGGCGCCACCCCGATGTGGACGACGCCGGCCCCGGCCTGCTCGGCCCGGATCAGCGTCCGGCGCAGCCAGGACGCGCGCAGCGAGACCGCGGTCTCCGGCCGCCGCGACGGCAGCACCGTGAGCGCGCGCAGGCCGCCCCGGGTGACCTGGGCGCCGATGCCGCGGGCCCGCTCCCGGTCGGCCGGGTCGAGCTCGCCGGCCAGCACCAGCCGTCCGGGATGCTCCTCGGCGAGCTCGGCGTGCCAGGCCGGCGCGGCGAACCCGAGCACGAACAGGTCGTCGAAGGTCGCCGGGACCAGCACCGCACGGTCCACCGCGGACAGCACGTGCGCGGCCAGTGCCTCCCGGGTGACCAGCCCGAACGCGTCCGCCGACAACGGCCGCGGGGACGGATCGACCATCCGGTGCCGGTGGTGCAGGTCGGCGACGAACTGCTCACCGGCCGGGCCCGCCTGGTTGTGCGGACGCCCGTCCCAGCCGTGGACCTGGGCGTCCACGACGAACGAGACGCCGGCACCCCCGCAACACCGGTCCACCAGGTCCACCTCTCCACTCTCACGGACCGGCCCGGCACGCGCTCGGCGTGCCGGGCCGGGATTGCGATGTACCGTCCGCGACTCAGCCGACGGAGGGTCCGAGACCCATCGACTGCGGCGTGCTCGAGTCCGGGCTGGGCTGCGGGATGCCCTCGTCGAGCTCACCGAACTCGGTCATCAGCGCCTTGTTCCAGGGCGTGACCTCCTCGGCCACCAGCGAGTTGGTGGTGAGGATCAGGCCGGCCACCGACGCGCCGTTCTGCAGGGCGGAGCGGACCACCCGGAGCGGGTCGATGATCCCCATCTCGACCATGTTCCCGTAGCGGCCCTCGAGGGCGTCGAACCCGGAGTCGGCGTCCAGCGCGCCGACCTGCTTGACCACCTCGTCGCCGTCGTAGCCGGCGTTAAAGGCGATCAGGTGCACCGGTTCGGTGAGCGCGTGCCGGACGATCTCGACGCCGATCCGGTAGTCCCCGGTCACGTCGAGCTCGTCCAGCGCGGGCTCGGCGTGCAGCAGCGCCGCGCCACCGCCCGCGACGATGCCCTCGGCGACGGCGGCCCGGGTGGCCTGCAGCGAGTCGTCGACCCGGTGCCGGATCTCGCGGGCCTCGGCGTTGGTCGGCGCGCCGACCGAGATGATCGCGGCCTTGCCGGAGAGCCGGGCGATCCGGTCCGAGAAGAAGTCCTCGTCGGTGCCGATGGTCGCCCTGGCGAGCTCGGCGCGCAGCTGGGAGAGCCGGTACTCCAGCTTCTGCTTGTCCCCGTGCCCGCCGATGATGGTGGTGTTCTCGCTGGTCACCCGGATCTGGGTGGCCCGGCCGAGGTGGGTGACGTCGATCTGCTCCAGGGAGAACGAGGAGCTCTTCGAGTGCACCTGGCCGCCGCACAGCGCGGCCATGTCCTCCAGCAGGTGGATGCGCTTCTCGCCGAAGCCGGGCGCCTTGATCGCGACGGCCTGGAAGTGCCCGTTGACGTGGTTGTGCACCAGCATCTGCAGGGCGGTGCCCTCGACCGTCTCGGCGATCACGACGAGCGGGCGCCGCTCGTTGCGCATGATCCGGTCCAGGACCGGCATGATCTCCTGGACGTCCTTGATCCGGCCGGCCGAGAACAGGATGTACGGGTCGTCGACGACCGCCTCGAGCGTGCCCGGGTTGGTCACCATGTAGGGCGAGACGTAGCCGTTGTCGAACTCGAAGTCCTCGACGAAGTCGACCGAGACGCCGGGCACCGGGTTGTCGTCCACGGTCACCACGCCGTCGTCGCCGACGGTGTGCAGCGCCTTGGCGACGACGGTGCCGATCGACCAGTCGTCGTTGGCCGAGATGGCGGCGACGCGGGCGTAGTCCTCCTCGGTGCCCACCGGGTGCGACACCGTCTGCAGCCGGTCCACCAGCGCGCCGACCGCGATGTCGATGCCGCGCTTGACCAGCACCGGGTTGCCGCCGCGCTCGATGGCGAGCATGCCCTCCCGGACGATGGCCTGGGCCAGCACGGTGGCGGTGGTGGTGCCGTCGCCGACGGTGTCGTTGGTCTTGACCGCGGCTTCCTTGACCAGCTGGGCGCCCATGTTCTCGAACGGGTCGCGCAGGTGGATCTCGCGGGCGATCGTCACGCCGTCGTTCGTGACCTCGGGCGAACCCGTGATCTTCTCCAGGATGACGTTGCGGCCCTTGGGGCCGAGCGTGCTCTTGACGGCTTCGGCCAGCTGGTCGACACCGGCCTGCAGCAGGTGCCGGCCCTCGGCGCCGAAGCGGAGTTCCTTGGCCATGGTGGGAGTCCTCCCGGAGGGATGAGTTGGTCCAGTGCGCGGGTGCGGATCAACGCAGGTGCTCGGTGACCGAGCAGCGCCGCACCGCCCGGGCCGGGCGTGGGGTGTGGTGGCTCCGCGCCGGGTCGTCATCCCGGGCGGTGCGGCGCCTCAGGGCGAGGGCGTCAGTCCACCGGCTTCAGATCGAAGTCGATGTACTCGGCGGCGTCCTCGGGGTTGGCGAACATGATCGTCTTGTCGTCCAGGTGGACCATGCGCCCGTAGTGGGTCGACATGTTCTCCTCGAACTCGGCCGCGTCGAACCAGCCCTCTTCCTGGCCGGCCTCCTCGTCCATCTCGGCGTAGTCGACCTCGAACTTGCCGACCCCGTCGACCCGGATCATCGAGGGCAGGTGCTGGACGGTGACGTTGTCCTGACGGTCCAGGACGGTCGCCATGATGGCGCCGATCTGGTTGTTCATCAGGGTGAAGCCACACATGTTCGACGCGGTGCTGTCCTGCTTGAACGGCGAGTCGGTGCTCGTCATCACTGCTTCAGCTCCTCGGGGACGTCGAGACCGAGATCGGCGCAGATCCCGGCGAAGCGGTTCTTGGCACGGTCGAGGGAGTCCTCGAACGTCGGCGGCTTCGAGTCGGACTGCGACCACATCGGCTGCATCTGCCGGGCCGCCTCCAGCGCCTGCGGCACGTAGGTCCGCAGCCAGCCGTTGAACAGCTCCCGGTTGTGGTCGGCGAACTCCTTGTCCCGCACCAGCGGCGCGAAACAGGCGATCGACCAGCGCAGGTCCCGCTGCGCGTAGTCGTACTCGCCGGCCCCCATCACCGTCGGGGTGACGAAGTCGCCGTTGGTGGCGGCGGACTGCATCACCAGGTTCGACCGGAACAGCTCCCCGACCAGCGGCTCGAAGATGCAGTTCGTCGCGAAGATGGCCTCGCCCCAGTCGTCCTGGACAGCGGTGAGGGCCTCGGTCAGCCTCCGGGCGCCCTGCCACTCCGGCGCGTTGTCCCACGCGTCGAGGTGGGCCCGGCCGTCGAACCCGTCGATCTCCTCGGAGAGCGTCAGGTTGTAGAGCGCGAGGTCCTGGGCGAACCGGATCTTGCGGGTGGAGTTCGCTGCGAGCGCCGTGTTGTGCATGTTGGTCGGCGCGGACCGCTCGTTCGCGGCGAACACGTACAGCCCCAGGACGTGCTCGATGTGCATCCAGGCACCGACGTTGCGCTCGACGAAGCGCGTCCAGTTCGTGTTCCAGAGCTCGAACGCCTTGCCGTTGCGGGCGTTCTCGATGTTCTGGGTGAGCTGGCGGACGACGTTCGCGTTGTACCGGTAGAGGGACTGCTCCCATTCCTCGTTCGGGTCACGGAACTCGTGCCAGCCGTGGGCCGGCCAGTTCTTGACGGTCAGGCCGCCGGTGCCGATCCCGCGCTGCGGCTCGGGCTCGTCGACGCCCCACGCCTTCAGCTTGGTCCAGTGCAGCGGGTAGCCGCCCTCGCCGTTGGCGAAGCCGTAGATCCAGCCCTGTGTGAGGTAGTGCCGCGGGTCCGGCTGGACCTCGACGGTGGTGTCCTCGTACACGGTCTGCTTGCGCTTCGCCGGGCTGTAGTAGTTGTAGCGGCGCGCGTTCGAACTCGAGTCGGGAAACTCGCGGGCCCCGGCCTCGGCGTCGGTGAAGACAGGCTTGGGAACGCTGCGCTGCGAACCGGACGTCGCGTCGTCCGTGGTGGTGGACTGTGTCATGAGAGTCCGTCCTCGCCTTCTTGCTCACCGGTCGTGGTGAACTTGTCGTAGAAGATGTTGTCCTCGCTCACACCGAGTTGGGTCAGCGTCGCGATGGCCGCGTCGACCATCGGTGGCGGACCGCAGACGTAGGCATCGGCTCCTTTCAGATCGGGCTCGTTCTTCCTGACCACATCGGTGATCAGCCCCGTCTCGCCGGCCCAGTCGCCGTCGGAGCCGTCCGGTTCGGACAGCGCCGGCACGAAACGGAAGTCGGTGAGCTGCGGTGCGAGATCGGCGAGCTCCTTCTCGAAGCAGAGGTCCTTCGACGTGCGGGCGCCGTAGTAGAAGGTCGCCTGCCGCTCCACCCCGCCCTCGGCCATCGCGCGGAGCAGGCCCAGCACGGGAGCCATCCCGGCCCCACCGCCGACGAAGATCAGCCGCGAGCTGCGGTTCTGCCGCAGGGTGAAGGTGCCGAACGGGGCCTCGACGTCGAGCCGGTCGCCGGGCTTGGCCGTCTCGTCGAGCCAGGTGCCGAACAGGCCGCCCGGGTAGACCTTGATCACGAACTCGAACAGGCCGTCCCGGTTGGGCGTGTTCGCCATCGAGAACGAGCGGCTCTCGTCGGTGCCGGGGCAGACCAGGTCCATGTACTGCCCCGGGAAGAACTTGATCTCGCTCGGCTCGACCAGCTTGACCGTCAGGTGCCGCATGTCGTGGGTGACTCTCTCGACCGACACCACCTCGACCGCACCCTTGGTGAGTGGCAGCCCGGACCGGATGATCTCCTCGTCGTAGTTGAGGAGCTCGATCACCAGGTCCTCGTACGCGTGCGCCCGGCAGAGGAGCGTCGAGCCCTCCTCCTTCTCGTAGTCCGGCAGCGCGAACGTCGAGTAGCTGTCGTACTCGATGTCCTCGCCCTCGAGGACGAACGACTTGCAGGCCGCGCACTGGCCTTCCTTGCAGCCGTGCATGAGCTGGACACCCTGCTCGGCGGCCGCGCGCAGGATGTTCTGGTCCTCGTCGACCTCGATCTCGATACCGACCGGTTCGAACCGCACGACGTGTTTGTCACCCACGGTCTACGGACCACCTCTCTTGCGTGAACAACACCGCGACATTGGTGTGAGAAAAGCGACGAATCGGACAAGTGAGCACGCGCAGGACCCCGCCGTCCCACCAGGGGACGGCCGGGTTGACCCGGCCGGGGAAGACGACCCCCCGGCCGGGCCGCGGAGAGAGGGCCCCGCTATGGACTAGCGGGATCCCTCCCCCCTCGCCTGACCCGCGCTCAGGCGTCGGTGGGCGCGGGGCGACCGGCCGGCCCCTGGCGGTTGTAGTCCGCCACGAACGCTTCGCGCTCGGAGTCGCTCATCTCGTTGAGGATGACGTTGGGGCTCGCCAGGTGCGGCATCCGCCGCATGTGGTCGAGCGTCCACATCTTCTTCGGGTCGAGATCCAGGTGCGGCTGGGCGGTCAGGGTCTTGCCGTCGTCCCGGACGAAGCCCATGTCCTGGATGACGTCCGCCCAGTTCCAACCGTGGTAGAGCGTCTCCCACTCGCGGTGACCCACGAGCTTGCCCATGTTCGGGGTCTCGCGACCCTGGTACACGGGACGGAACGCCTCGGCGTCGGTCCAGCGGCAGACCTCGTGGCAGTACGTCCGCCACTGGCCGTCCACCTTGTCGACGACCATGTCCTCGCGCACCAGACACGGCACCATGCAGGTCCAGCACCGGTGCGGGTACACGTAGTCGACGTCCTCGGCGACGATCGCGTGGTGACCGTTCGGCTTGGCAAGGCGGTTGTAGTTCTCCCACCACTTGCCGTACCGGTCGTACCAACCCGGGTACTTGTACTCGAACCACTCGAAGTCGGTGTCGGTCATGCCGTCGATCCGCCAGTAGTTGGCGCACCAACCGGTGGCGAAGAACTGCGCGACCTCGTGGACGTAGCCCTTGTTCCAGATCTGGTTCCAGGACTCCTCGACCAGGTCGTGCGGGATGACCAGGCCGTACTTCTCCAGCGGCAGCAGGTACGAGCGGTAGTAGTCGTCGTAGATCCAGCGACGCCACATCTCCGCGTAGGACTCGCGGTCCTTACGGCGGTCCTTCGTGCCGTACTCGATGAAGGTACCGATCGCGGCGTCGACCACCCGGTGGTTGTTCCACCAGGCGTACCGCAGGTCACGCTCGAGCAGCTGGCGGTTGTCCTCGTCGGACAGCGCCATCAGCAGCGTGGCGTAACCGTTCGAGATGTGCCGCGACTCGTCGGACTGCACCGAGTGGAAGACCGTCGGCAGCAGGTAGTCACCGTTTGCCGCCGCCTCCGCCGGCATCGCCACGAACAGGGTGTTCGTGAACGCGGTCTCCGCGACGATGGTCAGGTAGATCGACGCCGCGGTGATCGCGTCACCGGTGATGAACCCCTCGGCGAACTGACGGCCGATCGTGCCGGCGTAGTCCGACTGGAAGTTCCGCAGCGAGTTGTTGAACCCCGCCGGGTCGATGTAGTTGTTCATGTACAGGCGCTTGAGGTTCTGCTGGATCGTGCTGTGCCGAACCTCGTCGATCATCTGGATCGCCTGGCCGTTGTGCAGCTCCGGGTTCGGAACCACGTGGAACAGCATCGGCATCGACCGCGCCGCCGAGATCTCCGGCAGCGGGATGATCGACAGGAAGAGCTTCTGCCACTCCAGCCAGCGCTCCTGCACCTGCCGGAACATGTTGCCGCGAATGGCGCCGTCCTGGGCACCGTAGACGCGGTGGTCCTTCTCCTCCTCCATCGGGAAGTACGAGCGCAGGACCTGCTTGAGCGGGTCCTTCTTCGCCGCCTTCTTGAAGGTGTAGTCGGTTCCGTACTTCATGTACGGCTCGTGGTACTGCGGCTCCCAGGAAAGCTCCTGGATCTTCTGGTGAGCCTTTGCCAAGCTCTGCCGACTCACGTCGTCTCCTCACGGTGGTGGGTGGTGGTCGGATTCGGTCCAACCGGTCGTGCGTCGATCGCGGCGGCCGCCGGTGCATGCGCCCCGCGGGTCCCCGAGTCCTTCCGGGGAGAGCGCCTGTCGTACGGGTCCGCCTCGCCCGACCGCCGGACCACGGGGCGAGCGCGGGTGCCCCGGGTGGAGATCGGTCACGGGACCTGCAGCGGCCGGGGGGCGCGAGTGGATCCCGCGGCTCCGGTGCCGTTCATCCCGTGCTGCGAATCACACCGGCTCCGCAGGGGGTCGGAGGTCTCAATATGAGACGCTGCAGAACGGTCACGTCTGGTGATCTTGCTCTCACGGCGCGTACCGTCGTCGTCACACCTTCTTCCGGAGCAGGTCACCGCTGCTCAGCCCTCGGTTGCGGGGTGTGGTTCCCGATCACGACGCAGGCGAGGAGGCCATCCGTGACATCCCTGCCCGATGGTGCGCAGGGCGGTACCGGATCAGGGCGGACCACCGCCCCGCACAGCCCCGGTAGCGGCCACGCGAGTGCTCTCGTCGCAACGGAACGGGTGGCGGCGGCGCGGGAGGCCTTCCTGCACCGCGACGCCGTGGCCCCCGAGTCGGTCCGCGCCCCGATCCTGGCCTCCTGGATCCGGTCCCGCGACATGGATGTCCCGGCCGATTCGATCGACCTCGCCGAGCTGGACTGCGAGACCGACGGGCCGCTGGCCAGGGCCGCGACACCGATCGTGGCCGAGCTCGCGGACCAGTTCGCCACCGAGCCGGTCAGCCTGATCCTGTGCGACCACGACGGCGTCGTCCTCGACCGCCGCACCGGTGACTCGGCGCTGCGCCAGCACCTGGATCGGGTGTGGCTGGCGCCGGGCTTCTCCTACGCCGAGCGGCACGTCGGCACGAACGGGATCGGCACCGCACTGGAGGGGCGCCGGCCGACCGCGGTCTTCGGGCACGAACACTTCGTCGAGCACCTGGAGGACCTGGCCTGCGCTGGCGCGCCGATCCGGCACCCGGTGACCGGGAAGATCCTCGGCGTGGTCGACCTGACGGGCTGGCGGAGGGAGGCCAACTCGCTGATGATGGCGACGGCGGCGACCACCGCCCGCCGGATCGAGGAGGCGTTGCTGGCCGCCTCCGGGCGGCACGAGCTGACCCTGCTGCACGACTACCTCGCCGCTGTCCAGCGGGCCGGGAACACCGCGGTGCTCGCCGTGGGCGACGACCTGGTGATGATGAACGACCGGGCCCGCGAGCTGATCGCGCCGTCGGACCAGGTCCCGCTGCTGGCCGGGGCCACCGAGGCGCTGCGCTCCGGGCGCAGCCGCCAGCTCGTCGTCGACCTGCCCAGCGGCGCGACCGCCAGGGTGCAGTGCCGTCCGAGCTGGGCCGAGAGCGACGGGTCCTCGGGCGGGGTGCTCCAGGTGACACTGACCCACCGGGAGGCGCCCGGCCCCCGCGGCTCGCACCCGACAATCACCACGGCGCTGCCGACCGCGGTCGGCTCCGGCGCGCTGTGGACCAAGTGCGCCCAGTCCGTCGACCGGCACCTGCGCAAGAACGAGTGGGTGGTGCTGGAGGGCGAACCGGGATCGGGCCGGACCACCCTCGCCCGGGCCACCCACCACCTGCACTCCCCCGCCGGGCACGTGCGGGTGCTGGACGCCGCCGACTTCTCGCCGCGCTGGCTGGCCGAGGTCACCGACGAGCTGGCCGGCGGCAGCGGCACGCTGGTGCTCCGCGAGGTCGACACGCTCCCGCCGGCCGCCGCGACCGCGCTGACCGAGGCGCTGGAGCCGCAGCGCGAGTCCACCGACCACGAGCGCCCCTGGGTGGTCGCCACCCGCGGCCCGGCGCCCGACGGCGGCACCGACAGCCCGGAGCTGACCGCACTGCTCGGCGCCTTCCCGCGGACCATCGAGGTCCCGCCGCTGCGCCACCACGTGGAGGACGTCGCCGAGCTCGTCCCGTACCTGCTGGCCCGGCTGACCCGCGGGGCCGACCTGACCTGCTCGCCGGAGGCGCTGCGGGTGCTGATGCGCAACCGGTGGCCGGGCAACGTCGACCAGCTCTACCAGGTCCTGCGCAAGGTCGTCGCCCGCCGCCGCACCGGGGTGATCCGGGTCGAGGACCTGCCGCCGGAGACCAGGGCGCTGACCCGCCGGGTGCTGACGCCGCTGGAATCGATCGAGTGCGACGCCATCGTCGACGCGCTGCTCGACGCCGACGGCAACAAGGCCGAGGCGGCGCGGCGGCTCGGGATGAGCCGGGCCACGATCTACCGCAAGATCCGCGGCTACGGGATCGCGATGCCCGAGGGCGTGTCGGCCTCCGGGTAGCCTGCGCGGTATGTCCGATCCGGCCCGGCGCAACCCGCTCGTGCGGGCGCTGACGTTCCCGGCGGGCACCCCGCCGCCGCTGCTGCTGATGGTCCTGCTCAGCAGCACGATGGTCGGGGTGTTCTTCGTGCCGCTGACCCTGCCCGCGGGGACGCCGGTCTGGATCCGGTCGCTCGTCGGGATGCTGGTGGTGTTCGGGCTGATGGTGGCGACCGCGGCGCTGCTCCGGCGGGCCGTGGCCCGCGGCCGGGAACGGGGGCGGGCCTCGTGAGCGGGGCCGGCACGTCCGGGACCGGCTGCGCGCTCGGCCGGATCTTCGGCCTGCCCGACGAGGTGCCCGGCTGGCAGCGGGTGCTCGTCGGCATCGGCTCGGCCGTGCTGGTGCTGGTCGCGGTGGTGGCGCTGGCCCCGGCCGGGACCCCCGCCTGGGCGTACGCCCTGGTCGGCTGGCTCGGCGTCCTCGGGCTGGGCGCCGCGGCCTCGGCACTGCTGCGCCGCTTCCATCCGGCGGTGCGCCGGGCGGACGACGACCGCACCGGCTGACCTCCCGGTGGGTGCGCGATCCGGGATGTTGATCTACCGTCGCTCCGCATGGAACCGGACACCCCGTCGCCGTGGCCGGACTCCGCCTTTCCCGCGGACCCCTATCCCGGCGCCCGCCCGGGCGTCTCGTTCGTCCACGACGACGGCCTGACCCACCCGGTCACCGCCGATCCCGGCGCGCCGTCCGGCCGGCTCGTCGCCGGTCGCTGCCTCGACGGGTGGCTCGCCGAGCGGGGCGCGGCCCCGCTGGCCGGGCGGGTCCCGGTGCTGGCCTACGGATCGAACGCGAACCCGTCGAAGATCAGCTGGATGCGGGCGCACCGCGGGCTCACCGGGCCGGTCGTCGCGCTGCGGGTCCGGGCGGAGGGACTGGCCGCGGTGTGGTCGGCCGGCCGCCGGGTGGTGGACGACCAGCGTCCGGCCACCCTCGCCGCGGTCCCCGGCGCCGTGGAGGAGCACGTCGTCTGGCTGGCCGCACCGGAGCAGTTCAGCGCGCTCGACGCCGTCGAGGGACGGTCCGCCGAGCCGCCCCGCTACCGGCTGGCCCGGATCGCCACCGGCTCGGTCACCGTCCCCGGGACCGGGGAGGTGCTGGACCGGCCCTTCGCCTACGTCGCCCCCGAGCGGCCCACCGGCGATCCGCGCACCGACCGGCGCCCGCTGCTGGTCGACGGCGGCCCGGTGCGGTGCGCACAGCTCGGCCAGGCCGGGGCGGCGGCGCTGACCGGCGAGCCGGGCGCCGACGGGCTGGACGCCGGGACGGTGACCGGCCGGCCCGAGCCGGACGCCTGGCCGTCCCGGGTGTTCGTCTACGGATCGCTGATGCCCGGTCAGCGCGCCTGGCCGCTGGCCCGCGAGCACGCCGACCCGCACGTGCTGCCGCGGCCCGCGTTCCTGCCGGCCGGCAGCGTCGCCGACACCGGGCACGGCTATCCGGCGCTGAGCCTGGACGGCGGCACCGGGGTGCCCGGCTACGTCGTCGAGCTCGCCGATCCGGTGACCGCGCTGCCGGCGCTGGACGGTTACGAGGGACCGGAGTACGAGCGGATCCGGGTGGTGCTCGACGACGGCGCCGTCTGCTGGGCGTGGCTGTGGACGGCCGCCCGGGACGGGCACGTGCCGCTGCCCGGCGGCTGGGCGGCACTGCGCTGAACCGGCGCCGGGCCCGCCCCCGGCCTGCGGGGACGGGCCCGGCCCGGTGCCGGCGGACGGCTCAGGCGCGCGCCCTGGCGGCCTGCTTCGCCTCGTGCTCGGCCAGCCCCGGCAGCTCCCGGCCGCTCAGCGACGATCCCTTCGTCTCGATCACGAAGTAGAGCGCGACCAGCCCGACGAGCGAGGCGCCCATCATGAAGTAGGCCGGGATCAGCAGGTCCCCGGTGGACTCCACGAGCGCCTCGCTGGCGACCGGCGCCCAGCCACCGAAGATCGCCGTCGCCACGTTGTAGGAGATCGCCATCCCGGCGAACCGGACGTGCGTCGGGAACATCGCCGGGAACGTCGCCGAGATGGTGCCCAGCTGCAGCGCGTAGACCAGGCCCAGCACGGTGAACCCGACCACCGCCCAGCCGAAGCTGACGCCCATCAGCATGTACATCGGGATCGCCAGGACGAACACGCCGGTCATCGAGATCAGCCAGCAGGGTTTGCGCCCGATCCGGTCGGACAGCGATCCCGCCATCGGGATGAAGACCATCATCAGCGCGCCACCGAGCACGCCGACCAGGGTGGCGTCGTCGGCGTTCATCCCGATCGTGCCCTGCAGGTAGGTCGGCATGTAGGTGAGCAGCACGTAGTTGGTCACGTTCAGCGCGATGACCAGGCCGAAGAGGGTGACGATCGGCTTGCGGTAGTCGACCAGCAGTCGCTTGAGCGCCCCGGTGGCCGCGGTCTCGGCCTGCCCGCTCTCCTCCAGCTCGCGGAACACCGGGGTGTCCTCGAGCTTGCTCCGGATGTACAGACCGATCAGCGCCAGCGGCAGCGCCAGCATGAACGGGATCCGCCAGCCCCAGCTGGTCATCGCGTCGTCGCCGATCGCGGCGGTCAGGCCGAAGACGACCAGCGCGGCCAGGGTGAGGCCGGCCATCGTGCCGAACTCGAGGAAGCTGCCCCAGAAACCGCGCTTGCGGTCCGGGGAGTACTCGGCCATGAACGTCGCGGCGCCGCCGTACTCGCCGCCGGTGGAGAAGCCCTGCACCACCCGCAGCAGGATCAGCAGGATCGGCGCGAGCACGCCGATCGTCTCGAAGGTCGGCAGGATGCCGATCAGGAAGGTGGCGACACCCATCAGGATGATCGTCATCGCCAGGACCTTCTGCCGGCCGATACGGTCGCCCAGCGGCCCCCACACGATCCCGCCGAGCGGGCGCAGCACGAACGAGACGGCGAGCCCGAGGAGCGCGAACAGCCGCTCGTAGTCACCCGGGAAGAAGTTCGAACCGATGATCACCGCGACGTATCCGTAGACGCCGTAGTCATACCATTCGGTGGCATTTCCGATCGCCGAGGCGGCGACCGCCCGGCGCAGGATCGACGGCTCCACCTCACCGTGTGTGCCCTGCTGACCGGGGTCGGCCGGAACCGAGGACATTCGATACACCCCCAATACCGAAATACGTTCCGCAACTCGGGGACATATTTCGTTACACAATCGACATATTCTCGGACATTGCGCGGCCGGGAGCTTACAGAGCGAAATCCGGAACTGCTACCCCGCGCAACGATCACGCCCGGCCGGGCCGGGGGCGGCCGGTGTAGCGTCCCCGGCGTGCTGGCGATCGACGGGCTCGCCAAGCGGTTCGGCACCGCGACGGCCCTGCAGGACGTGACGTTCGAGGTACGGCCCGGGGAGCTGTTCGGCTTCGTCGGCGGCAACGGCGCCGGCAAGACCACCACGATGCGGATCGTGCTCGGCGTGCTCGACGCGGACGCCGGATCGGTGTCGTGGCAGGGCTCACCGGTGGACGCGGAGGTCCGCCGCCGGATCGGCTACCTGCCGGAGGAGCGCGGCCTCTACCCGAAGATGCGGGTCGTCGAGCAGCTCGTCTACCTGGCCCGGCTGCACGGCGTGCCGCGGGCGGCCGCGGTCGCCGCCGCCGAGCACTGGACCGGGCGGCTCGGCCTCGCCCGGCGCCGCGGCGACGAGGTCCAGAAGCTCTCGCTGGGCAACCAGCAGCGGGTGCAGCTGTGCGCCGCGCTGGTGCACGACCCGGACGTCCTGGTGCTCGACGAGCCGTTCTCCGGGCTGGACCCGGCCGCCGTCGACACGATGAGCGACGTGCTGCGCGAGCGGGCGGCGGCCGGCACCCCGGTGATCTTCTCCTCGCACCAGCTGGAGCTGGTGGAGCGGCTCTGCGACCGGGTCGGGATCATCTCCGCCGGCCGGATGGTCGCGGTCGGCTCGGTCCGCGAGCTGCGCTCCGGCGGCGGCGACCGCTACGACGTGACCGGGCCGCCGCCCGGCTGGGCGGACGGGCTGCCCGGCGTGACGGTGCTGGAGAGCGCGGGCGACCGGACCCGCGTCGAGCTCGCCCCCGGCGCCGACGACCAGGAGCTGCTCTCCGCCGCGCTGGCCGCCGGGCCGGTGCGCGCGTTCGGGCCGTACCTGCCGCCGCTGACCGAGCTGTACCGCGACGCCGTCGCCGACCGGGTCCCCGGCGGTGCCGCCGCATGACCGGACCGGCCGCCACGA
This sequence comes from Pseudonocardia kongjuensis, assembly GCF_039526905.1. Taxonomy (NCBI): domain Bacteria; kingdom Bacillati; phylum Actinomycetota; class Actinomycetes; order Pseudonocardiales; family Pseudonocardiaceae; genus Pseudonocardia; species Pseudonocardia kongjuensis. Next base: position 196,976 of record NZ_BAAAJK010000003.1, read on the forward strand.
TCGCCCTGGTCGCCCGCCGGGAGATCACCACCCAGGTCCGCTCGCGGACCTTCCTCGTCGGGCTGCTGCTGATGCTGCTGGTGTTCGGCGGCTACGGCGCGGTCTTCGCGTTCGTCGGCAGCCAGACCTCGGAGTCGTCGCTGGTGGTGCAGGGGCAGGCCGCCGAGCTGCGGGCGGACCTGCAGGCCGGCGCCGACCGGCGGGGCATGCAGCTGCGGCTCACCGAGGCCGGCGACCGGGCCACCGGGGAGTCGATGGTCCGCTCCGGCGAGGCCGACGCGATGCTCACCGGCGGGCCGGGCAGCCACCAGCTCGTCGGCCGCGACGACGTCGGCGCCGGACTGCGCGCACTGGTGACCGAGGTCGTCGAGCAGCGGATGGTGAACGACGCGCTGACCGCGGCCGGTGCCGATCCGGCGCAGGTCACGGCGCTGTCCGCGGTCGGCGTCCGCACCCTGGAGCCGGTGGACACCGAGCGCGGCCAGCGGATCGGCATCGCGCTGGCGGTGACCCTGCTGCTGTTCTTCTCGGTCACCGCCTACGGCGCCGCCGTGTCGCAGGGCGTGGTGGAGGAGAAGTCCAGCCGGGTCGTCGAGGTGCTGCTCGCCACCGTCCGGCCCGGCCACCTGCTCGCCGGGAAGGTGCTCGGGCTGGGCCTGGTCGGCCTGCTGCAGCTGCTGATCCTGGGCGGGATCGGGACGACGATCGCGCTCGCCACCGGCGTGCTCGCGGTGCCCGCGCTGCTGGTCGGGATGCTGCCGTCGATCCTCGCCTGGTACCTGGTCGGCTTCTTCCTCTTCGCGACGCTGTACGCGGCGGCCGGCGCGCTGGTGTCCCGGCAGGAGGAGCTCCAGTCGGTGACGGCCCCGATCGCGGTGCCGCTGCTGCTGCCGTTCCTGCTCGCGGTCGCGATCCTGCCGACCGACCCGCGGAACACGGTCGCGACGGTGCTGTCGTTCGTGCCGTTCTTCTCCCAGACGCTGATGCCGGCCCGGACCGCGCTGGGCGTGACCGCCTGGTGGGAGCCGCTGGTCGCGCTGCTGATCGCGCTGGCGGCGCTGGCCGGGATGGTGGCCCTCGCCGCGCGGGTCTACCGGAACTCGATCCTGCGGACCGGCGCCCGGGTGACCTGGCGGGAGGCGCTGCGGGTCACCCCCGGGCGTTCTTGACGAGCTCGTAGCGGTCCAGCGCGTCCTGCCGCTCGGCGCGGTGGTCCACCATCGGCTCCGGGTAGCCGTCCGGGATGCCGCCGGGCAGCTTCCACGGCTGGTGCACCGCCTTCCCGGCGATCCCGGCCAGCTCCGGCACCCAGTGCCGCACGTAGTCGCCGTCCGGGTCGAAGCGCTCCCCCTGGGTGATCGGGTTGAAGATCCGGAAGTACGGCGAGGCGTCCGTCCCGGAGCCGGCCGTCCACTGCCAACCGTGCTGGTTGGACGCCAGGTCGCCGTCCACCAGCAGCGTCATGAAGTGCCGGGCGCCCCACCACCACGGCAGGTGCAGGTCCTTCACCAGGAACGACGCGACGACCATCCGCAGCCGGTTGTGCATCCAGGCGGTGGCGCGCAGCTGGCGCATCCCGGCGTCGACGATCGGGAACCCGGTCCGGCCCTCGCGCCAGCGGTCGAAGTCGGCGTCGGCGGCCGTGCCGGTGCGCAGCGGCAGGTGGTCGAAGGCGGTGTCGTAGTTGCCCCGGGCCGAGTCCGGGCGCCGGTACAGCACGTCGGCGTAGAACTCGCGCCAGGCGATCTCGGTCCGGTAGGTCGACACCGAGTCGCCGCGCCGGCGCCCGAGATCGGCGAGCAGCGTGCGCGGGTGCACGCAGCCGTACTTCAGGTACGGCGACATGCCCGACGTGCCTGCCTTCGCCGGGACGTCGCGGTCCGGCCCGTAGCGCTGCACGGCGTCGTCGAGGAACTCCGCCCAGCGCGCCAGCGCGGCGCGCTCCCCCGGCTCCGGCAGCTCGGCGTCGCAGGGTTCGTCGTCCGGGATGCGGACCGCGCGCGGCCCGCCGTCCTTGTCCGCCGGGTCCAGCCAGGTGACGCTGGAGGCGTCGGTGGCGGCCGGGGCCCGCCAGCCGTGATCGGCCCAGGCCCGGCTGAACGGGGTGAACACCTTGAACGGCCCGCCGGTGCCCTTCTCCACCCGGCCGGGCGCGACCGCGTACGGCGAGCCGGTGCGCACCAGCTCGGCGCCGCCGTCGGCGAGCGCCGTCGCCACCCGCTCGTCCCGCTCGCGGCCGTAGGGCCCGAAGTCGGCGGCGACGTGCACCGTCGTCGCGCCGACCGCGGCCGCCACCCGCGGCACCACGTCGGCCGGGTCGCCCCGGACCACCAGCAGCCGCCCGCCGAGCGCCTCGTCGAGCTCGTGCAGGCAGCCGTACAGGAAGTTCGTCCGGGCCGCGCCGGAGGGCTTGAGCAGCGCCGGGTCCAGCACGAACAGCGCCAGCGCGCGATCGGCCGCGTCCGCGGCGGCGAGGAACGTGGGCTGGTCGGCGACCCGCAGGTCGCGCCGGAACCAGACGACAGCAGTGCTCGGCGCCATGACGGTCGACGCTAGCGAGACCTCGACGATCGCGCCCGGCGAACGGGCCACCGCTGCACGATCTGCGGGCCCAGCGGGTTGTGGTAGCCGGCGTCCCGCTGGAACAGCATGCCGCTGCCGCGTGGCCGGTCCGCGGGCGGTTCGACGTCGCGGACGTGCTCGAAGCCGAGGTTCTTGTAGTAGACGTGCAGGCCGTGGTTGGTGCGCCAGGCGTCGAGCCGCAGCAGCGTCCGGCCGCGCAGGCACGCGCGGCGTCCGGCCCAGTCGAGCATCGCCGATCCGATGCCTCGGCCGGCGGCGGAGCGGCGCACCGCCATCCGGTGCACGTAGAGCGCCGAGGCCGGATCGTCGGCCTGCTCCCAGAAGTCGGCGTCGGCGAACTCGTCGACCGTGATGGTCGCGACGTCGATCCCCCGGTCGGCGACGAGGAACAGGGTGTGCGCGGCGGCGTCCTGCTCGACCCGGGACCGGCGGCTCTCGAGGGGGACCTGCCACTGGTCGGTTCCGCAGGTGGCCAACCAGGTCGTCGCCTCGGCGAGGATGCCGAGGACGACGGGCACGTCGGCCGGGCCGGCCGGCCGGATCCGCGGCTCAGGCGTCGTCGTCGGGCCGGGTGCGGTCGAAGGTGATGATGTGCCGGTCCCCCGGCAGGACGTTGCGGACGACACGGACCACCCGATCTGCTGCGTCGAAGCCGGACACCAGGTGGACCGCGACCGGTGTGCCGGGAAGGATGTCCAGCCGCGACACCTCGTCGGGGGTCGGCATCTGGATGTAGATCTCGTCCCGGCAGCGGACCTGCTCGTGCCCGAGCTCGGCCAGGACCGTGTTGGCGCCGCGCGCGATGTCGACGGGCAGCAGGATGTCGGTGCCCTCGACGATCTCGCGGGGGTAGTAGCTGTCGTTGATCTGGTACGGGACGCCACCGAAGTAGCGGATCCGGCTCCGGACCGCGACGAACTCGCCGGTCTGCACCCCGAGCCGGGTCGCGACGACCTCGGGGGCCGGCTCCAGGCCGACCCGGATGGCCTGCGACGGGTCGTGCTCCGCCTCGGAACGGAGGAAGTGGTCCGCCTCCGGGTTCTCGACCGGCCTACCGAGATCGGCCTGCGGCCGGTAGACGTGCCGCCGCCGGGTCCGCACGAACGTCCCGACGCCGGTCTCGGACCGGACGAGTCCCTCTCCGGTGAGCGCCGACAGCGCAGACCGGATCGTGGTGCGCGACACCCCGAACTCCTGGATCAGCGCGGCCTCGCTGGGCAGCTTGCCCTGCTCACCGAACACGTCGCCCAGGATGCGGGCACGCAGCACCGTCGCGACGTGTTCGTGCTTCGCCGGGGACATGTCCCTCCTGTCATGACAGCTGTGACGGCAGACCGTACTCCGGGCGCGCGGTCGGCTACCGCAGGACCCCTCGCACGTTCGGATGAGTCTCGCATCTGAGCACGCCAGGCGTTACAGTCACTCCTGCCATACCTGTTCCTACAGGCATACCAGGCTCCGATATTCCGGAGAGAAAGGCATGCGATCCCCGATGTTCCGCACCACCCGCGCACTCCTGGCCCGTCGATCCCGAAGGCAGAGGTTCCATGACGTCGGTAGCTGAGTTCCTCACCCCCTACGATCCCGATCACGAACGCCGCCTCGTCGAGCGGCAGGCCGCCGCCGACGCGGCGACCGACTGGTCGGCCGTCCCGCAGCACGACCGCCCGCCGACCGTCGCCGACCGCGCGATCGACGAGCGGATCGCACGACGGGAGGCCGACATCGGCCGGGCGCACGGCGCCGCCCGGGCCGCACAGCTGGAGCGGATCGCCGAGACCGCCGCCGAGGCCGGGCACCGCGAGCGCGAGGCCGAACAGGCCCGGGCCGCCGAGACCGCCGCCGTGCGCGAGCGCGACCGGCTGACCGCGATCCTCACCACCGGCCGCGGCGCCCCCGACGAGGGGAACTGGGCCGACCCGGGCCGGATGTCCGAGCGGGCCCGGCTCACCGTCACGGTGAGCGTCCTGATCTACAGCGGCGCCGCGCTGGTCGACGCGAGCCTCAACTACCTGGCGTTCCGGGTGATGGGCGTGTCGCCGATCGAGACCGCGGTGCTCGCCGCGGGCGTCGTCCTGGTGACGGTGCTGCTGCCCAAGCAGCTGGGCGAGATGCTGGAGGCCCGCCGTCGGGGAGCGCGGCGGGGTCCACGCAGGACCGCCCTGATCGTCGCCGCCGGGACGCTCTGGGCGGCGGTGTCGGTGTTCGCCGCCGTCGTCCGGACGCGGTTCCTGCTGCTGCCGGGCGGGGCGGGCACCGGTGCACCGCGGCCGTCGCTGCCCGAGCTCGCCGGGGTGGGCCCCTGGGTGCTGACCCTGGGCTGGCTCGCCGTGGCGCTGGCCGTCGGCCTGGTGGTGCTGGTGCACGCGATGCGCCGGTACAACCCCTACCTGCGACCGTGGCGCGACGCCGGTCGCCGGGCGGCGCGGGGGCACACCGGGACGGTCGCCCGGCGCTGGGAGTCCGACCGGGTGACCGAACGGCTCCGGGCCGCCCGGGCCGGGCTCGCCGCGCTGGACGGCGAGCGCGATCGCGCCGTCGAGACCTGCCGGGCGTTCGCGGGCGAGCTCAAGCAGGTGTACCGCGCCGCCTACCTGCGGGCACTCGGTGCGCCGGAGCACCGTCGCCCGGACGACGCCCCGCCCGCGCTGGAGCAGTCGTGAACCGCCGGACCGGGACCGCGGCCCGCGCCTGCGCCGTTCTGCTCGCTGCTCTGCTCACCGCGACCGGGTGCGCGACCGCGGTCGCGGGGGCACCGGGGAGCACGGTGGTGGTCGGCGGGGCCCGGACCGGCTCGGCCACCGGCTGGGTGCCCGAGCTGGAGCAGGAGTTGGAGACGGCGATCAGCACCGGCGCGACCTGGACGTTCGTGTCCACCGACGGCGGTCCGGAGGTGCTCGCGACGCTCCCGCTGGCGTCCGACGCCGAGAACGACCTCGCAGCGGCGACCGAGCTGGACGCGGTGCGCGAGCAGGCCCGGGGGCTGCTCGACTCACCCGCCCGCAGCCCGGAGGCCGATCCGCTCGGCGCGCTCGTCCTCGCCGGGCGGACGCTGTCCGGTCTGCCGCAGCCGCACCGGATCCTGCTGACCGGGTCGCTGCTGCAGACCGTCGCGCCGCTGCCGTTCCAGGACCGGGACGGGGCCCTGCTCGGGGCCGACCCGGACCAGGTCCTCGACCGGCTGGACCGGGACGGTGCGCTCCCGGCCCTGGAGGGCGTCGAGGTCGTCGTGATCGGCGGCGGGGACGTCGTGCCGCCGCAGGCCCGGCTGCCGGAGGCGACCCGGCAGGCACTCCTCGAGTTCTGGACGACGCTGCTGCACCGGGCGGGCGCCACCGTCCACGTGGTGGAGTCGCCGCGGACCGGGTCACCGCCGCCCGGTCTGCCCCCGGTCACGCCGGTGCCGGTCGCCGAGCCACCGCCGGTCGCCGTCGACGTCCCGACCGTCGCCACCCTGCCCGACCAGGTCCTCGGGTTCCTCCCGGACCGGGCCGAGTTCCGGGATCCGGCGGCCGCGGAACGGGCCCTCGCGCCCTACACCGAGGCGCTCGGCACGGGCCGGTTCCAGGTCGAGGTCACCGGGACGACGTCCTCGGCCGGCACGCCGGAGGGCCGGCTCGCGCTGAGCCGGACCGGGCCGCGCTGGTGGCGATCCTGCTGCTCCGCGGCTCCGGCGCCGATCCCGGGCTGGTCACCGTCCGGGCACTGGGCTCGGACTTCCCCGGCTCCCGGCCGGACCGGGACGCCGCGGGCGAACTCGATCCGGTCGCGGCCGCGGCCAACCGGCAGGTGATCATCCGTCTGGTCCCGCGGTGAGCCACCCGGACGAGCGGTCGGCGGGATCAGGTTCCGGACGGGTGGCGCAGCACCGGACAGCAGCCGGATGAGGGCGGCCAGCAGGTCCTCCGGTCCGGGTCCCGCCGGCTCCGCTGCAGCCACGCCGTCCCGCACCCCGCCACCCACCGAGATGCAGCTGAGCGGGAATTGTCGATCACCCACGCCCGCTGAGCTGCATCTCGGCGAGCCACGGGGTGCGACGCGGGACGCGGCTCGGCCCCGAAGCGGCACGCCGCACCCCGGGCACGCGAACGGCCCCGCCGGAACCCGGCGGGGCCGTTCGAGCTGCGTCGCTACGCGGTCAGCGGCTGCCGACCGGGACGTAGAGCCGCTCCGCCGAGCCGGTGTACAGCTGGCGCGGGCGGCCGATCTTGTTCTGCGGGTCGCTCATCATCTCGCGCCAGTGCGCGATCCAGCCCGGGAGCCGGCCGAGCGCGAACAGGACGGTGAACATCTTGGTCGGGAAGCCCATCGCCCGGTAGATGACGCCGGTGTAGAAGTCGACGTTCGGGTAGAGCTTGCGCTCGACGAAGTAGTCGTCGGCGAGCGCCTTCTCCTCCAGCGACATGGCGATGTCGAGCAGCGGGTCGTTGACGCCGAGCTTCTTCAGGATCGTCTCGGCCTGCTCCTTGACGATCTTGGCGCGCGGGTCGTAGTTCTTGTAGACCCGGTGCCCGAAGCCCATCAGCTTCGCGCCCTGCTCCTTGTTCTTCACCCGGCTCACGAAGTCGTCGACGTTGCCGCCCTCGACGTCCTTGATCCGGGTCAGCATCTCCAGCACGGCCTGGTTGGCGCCACCGTGCAGCGGGCCGAACAGCGCGTTCACCCCGGCCGAGATGGAGGCGAACAGGTTCGCCTGGCTGGAGCCGACCAGCCGCACCGTCGACGTCGAGCAGTTCTGCTCGTGATCGGCGTGCAGGATCAGCAGGGTGTCCAGCGCCCGGGCCATGTCCGGGTCGACCTCGTACGGCTCGGCCGGGAAGCCGAAGGTCATCCGCAGGAAGTTCTCCACCAGGCCCAGCGAGTTGTCCGGGTAGAGGAACGGCTGGCCGACCGACTTCTTGTAGGCGTAGGCGGCGATCGTGAAGACCTTCGCCATCAGCCGGACGGTGGAGAGCTCGACGGCCTCCTCGTCGTGCGGGTCGAGGCTGTCCTGGTAGAACGTCGACAGCGCGCTGACCGCCGAGGACAGCACCGGCATCGGGTGCGCGTCCCGCGGGAAGCCCTCGAAGAAGCGCTTCAGGTCCTCGTGCAGCAGGGTGTGCCTGCTGATCCGGGTGGTGAACGCGTCCAGCTTCTGCCGGGACGGCAGCTCGCCGTAGATGAGCAGGTAGCTGACCTCGAGGAACGTCGAGTTGGTCGCCAGCTGGTCGATGGGGTATCCGCGGTAGCGGAGGATGCCGGCGTCACCGTCGATGTAGGTGATCGCCGAGGCACAGGCGGCGGTGCTCGTGAAGCCCGGATCGAAGGTGACCAGACCGGTCTTGCCAAGGAGCTTGCTGACGTCGACGGCCTGCGACCCCTCCGTCGGGGTGTGCACCGCCATCTCGAACTCGCCGCCGGAATGCTTGAGGACGGCGGAGTCGGAGCGGGCGGCGGTCTCGTCGGACATGTGGAGGTTCCCTCTCACAGCTGGGTCATATGGGTTCAGCCGCACACGCTAGCCCGCCTCGCCGGATCCGCAGAACGCGGCGACGAGGGTCACCCCGAATCGCGCCCGGCGACCGGCGCGCGGTACCGCCAGAACTCCGGGAACCGGGCCACCACGACGAGGGTGCCGACGATGACCGCGATCCCGCCGACGACGGCGCTCGTCCCCGGCCCGATCACGTCCGCCGAGGCGCCGTGCCACATGTCCGCGAGCCGCGGGCCACCCGCGACGACCACGATGAACACGCCCTGCATGCGGCCGCGCATCTCGTCGGTGGCGACGGTCTGCAGCATCGACGACCGGTACACCGAGCTGACCAGGTCGCCCGCCCCGGCGACGGCGAGGGCGAGCACCGCGAGGAACAGCGAGCCGGTGAGACCGAACAGGACGATCCCGCCGCCCCACACGCAGATGGCGACGACGACGGCGACGCCCTGCCGTTGCACCCGCTGCAGCCAGCCGGACAGCACCCCGCCGACGACCATCCCGATCGGGATCGCGGCGAACAGCAGGCCCAGCGCGAAGCCGCCGCCGGGCGGGTCGCCGAAGGTCCGCTCGGCCATCTCCGGGAACATCACCCGCGGCATCCCGAAGCCCATCGCGATCACGTCGACCAGGAACGAGACCAGCAGGATCCGGTGCATGCCGACGTAGCGGAAGCCGTCGACGACGGCCCGGAACCCGACCTTCGGCCGGGGCCCGCCCGCCGCCTGCGCGGAGCTGGGCAGCGACGGCAGCCGCCAGGTCGCCCACAGCGTCGCCAGCAGCGCGATCGCGTCCAGCAGGTACAGCATCGGCAGCCCGATGATCGGGATCAGGATGCCGGCGAGCAGCGGGCCGAGCACCGCGCCGATCTGCACGACGGTCATGTTCAGCGCGTTCGCGGCGGGCAGCTGCTCGGCGGGCAGCAGCCGCGGGATGACGGCGCTGCGGGTCGGCTGGTTCATCGCGAGCATCGCCGACTGGACGGCGAACAGCACCAGCACCACCCAGACGTCGCCGACCCCGCTCGCCGAGACCACCCACAGTGCGAGCGAGGTCAGTGCGATCCCGGAGCCGGTGAACAGCAGCATCACCCGGCGGTCGACGGCGTCGGCGATCGCGCCGCCCCACAGCCCGAACACGATCAGCGGGACCAGGCCGAACAGCCCGGTCAGTCCGACGTAGGCCGACGACCCGGTCATCTGGTAGATCTGCGTCGGGACGGCGACCACGGCGAGCTGGGCGCCGATGACGGTGACGATCCCGGCCGTCCACAGCCTGCGGTAGGCGGGCGTGCGCAGCGGCGTGGTGTCGGCGAACGCGGACCGCAGCGCGCCGGTGAACCGCCCGCCGGCCCGCACCCGGCGGGTCGGCGCGTCGGCGGAGCCCCCGTTGACGACCGGGCGGGTGGGCGAATCCCGGTCCCCGCCCGGCACCGGCTGCGTCGGCCCGTCGCCGGGGTCGTTGCGCTTGCTCACGGGACCACGTCTACACGGGGTCCCCCGCGGCGCGCCTCGGGGTTCCCCTTACGGGGCGAGCCTGCGGACCGACCAGCGGTCGTCCCGGCCGACGTCGAACCGGAGCCGGTCGTGCATCCGGTCGGTGCGGCCCTGCCAGAACTCGACCTGCCACGGCACGATCCGCCAGCCGCCCCAGTGCGGGGGCCGGGGGATCCGCTCGACGTCGTCGAACCGGGCGGTCACCCCGGCCAGCGCCTGGTCGAGCACGTTGCGGCCGGCCACCACGGTCGACTGGGCGGACGCCCACGCCCCGAGCTGCGAGCCGCGCGGCCGGGTCGCCCAGTAGGCGTCGGACTGGGCCTCCGAGCAGCGCTCGACCCGCCCGGCGAGCTGGACCTGGCGGTGCATCGGGTACCAGGGGAACGTGACGGAGGCGACCCGGGTGCGGTTCAGGTCGTGGCTCTTCGCGGACGTGTAGTTGGTGTAGAAGACGATGCCGCCCGAGTCGAGGCCCTTGCACAGCACGGTCCGCGACGCCGGCGTCCCCTCCGGGTCGGCGGTGGCGAGGACCATCGCGTTCGGCTCGGCCAGGCCGGCCTCCCGGGCCTCCTCCAGCCACGCGGCGAGCTGCTCGTGCCAGGTCGGGGCGAGATCGGGCACGTCGAACGGCCGGCCGGCGTAGTCGCTCCGCATCCTCTCCAGTTCGGGCGCGTCCGTCATGGGTCCCCTTCCCGTCGTGCACCCCCGCCGGGTGTCGCAGGGCCGACCGTAGGCGGCAGGTGGTCGCCGGTGCACCCGCCGAACGGCGTGTTCCCCGGCGCGCCGGGCCCGTGACCGATCACACCGGTGCCGCCCGTTGCCGACGCGCGCCCTGCCGGAGAGGGTGACCGGCGAGGCCCGAGCCGAAGGAGACCCGGTGACCGTGACCGAACCGTCCCACGACGTACCTGCGCCACCTCCCGGATTCCGGTCCGGTCTCGAGGGGCACGTCGCGTTCCGCACCGAGATCGCCGAGCCGGACAAGGACGGCGGCTCGCTGCGCTACCGCGGGGTCGACCTGGAGGACCTGGCGGGCATCGTCACCTTCGGCGACGTGTGGGCGCTGCTGGTGGACGGCCGGTTCGGCCAGGGCCTGCCGCCCGCCGAGCCGTTCCCGATCCCGGTGCACACCGGTGACGTGCGGGTGGACGTGCAGGCGGCGCTGGCGATGCTCGCGCCGTACTGGGGCTACCGCCCGCTGCTCGACATCGACGACGCCACGGCCCGCGACAACCTGGCCCGCGCCTCGGTGATGGCGCTGTCCTACGTGGCCCAGTCGGCCCGCGGGATCGGCGTGCCGGCCGTCCCGCAGTCCCGGATCGACGAGTGCTCGACGATCACCGAGCGGTTCATGACCCGCTGGCGCGGCGAGCCGGACCCGCGGCACGTCGCCGCCGTCGACGCCTACTGGGTGTCCGCCGCCGAGCACGGCATGAACGCCTCCACCTTCACCGCCCGGGTGATCGCCTCCACCGGTGCCGACGCCGCGGCGTCGCTGTCCGGCGCGATCGGCGCCATGTCCGGCCCGCTGCACGGCGGCGCGCCGGCCCGGGTGCTGCCGATGATCGACGAGGTGGAACGGACCGGGGACCCGGCGGCGCTGGTCACCGGGCTGCTGGACCGCAAGGAGAAGCTGATGGGCTTCGGGCACCGGGTGTACCGGGCCGAGGACCCGCGGGCCAGGGTGCTCCGGCGCACCTGCCAGGAGCTGGGCGCGCCCCGGTTCGAGGCGGCCGCCGAGCTGGAGCGGACCGCGCTGTCGATCCTGCGGGAACGACGCCCGGACCGCCCGATCGAGACCAACGTCGAGTTCTGGGCCGCCGTCATCCTCGACTTCGCCGAGGTGCCGCCGCACATGATGCCCGCGATGTTCACCTCGGCGCGGACGGCGGGCTGGTCGGCGCACGTGCTGGAGCAGAAGCGCGAGGGCAAGCTGGTGCGGCCGTCCGCGCAGTACATCGGCCCGGGCCCGCGGCGCCCGCAGGACGTCGAGGGCTGGGACCTGATCGCGGGCTGACCCGCACGGCTCGGCGGCCCCCGCCCCGACGGGCGGGGGCCGCCGGTCTCAGCCGACCACCAGCGTGCCCTCGACGAGGAAGGTGTCGTCGAGGAACGGGTAGCTGCCGGCGGGCGCGTCGAACGTGATCCGGGCGGTCGTCCCGGGTGCGACCTTCTGTGCCACCCCCAGCTCCGGGACCAGGAAGGTCAGCCCGATCAGCGGGTCGGTGTTGGTGACGGCGATCGTGACCGGCCCCGGGGCGGCGTTCAGCAGTGCCGGGGCGAAGGACCGGCCCGCATGGTCGGCGAGCAGGCCCCCACCGTCCCGCTCGCGGGCGACCTGCAGCTCCCCCGGCCGGGCCGGGTCGTCGCCCGCGGTCACGAACAGCACCGCGGCCGCCACGGTCGCCACGGCCAGCACGATGCCGATGGCACGGCGCAGCACGGCGGGCCCGGCGCCGTCCGGGGACCGGACGGTGAGCACCGCGAGCGGGATCGCCAGCAGCGACCCGATCCAGGTGGCCAGGCAGGTCAGGAACGACACCGGGTCGCCGGCGGGGGCGCTGACCGCGGCCAGGAACAGTCCGGCGTGGAGGTTGTTCAGCAGCGAGAACACCCCGATGACCACGGCGCCGGAGCGGATGCGGCGGCGGCCGCCGCCCGCCATCAGCAGCAGCCCGGTCAGCATCATCAGATCGACCACGACCAGCGACGGGAAGCCGACGAACCGGCCCGCCGCCTGCAGCAGGACCGTCCCGGCCAGGGTGAGCACGGCGCAGAAGGCGAGCAGCCGGCGCCACGGGAGCCGGGCGGTCGTGTTCGTCGTGGGGGTGGTGCGGGTGTCGGGGGTCGGCATCGTCAGGCTCCGTCCGTCGGCGTCGGGGTGACCCGGCGGACCCCATCCGGGGAGCCGTCCCGGCCGCAGCGGGCAGTCGTCCCCCGGCTGCCGGGACGGGCGCCGGGACGGGGTCAGCTGTCCCGGCGCAGGCCCGCCTCCCGCGCCCGGGCCCCCGCCTCGGCACGGTCGGTGACCTGCAGCTTCGCCAGGACGTTCGAGACGTGGTTGCGGACGGTCTTCGGGCTCAGCGACAACCGGTGCGCGATCGCGGCGTTCCCGGTCCCCTCGGCCAGCAGCGCGAGCACCTCGCGCTCCCGCTCGGACAGGTCCGGGAACGGCAGCGCGGCGTTCGCACCGGCCGCGGCGAAGAACGCCGAGATCCGCCCGGCCACCCCGGCCCCGAAGAAGCCCTGCCCGGCGGCAGCGGCGCGCACGGCGGTCAGGATCTCCGCGGGCGGCGACTCCTTGAGCAGATAGCCGCGGGCCCCGGCCCGCAGCGCGGCGAACACGTTGTCGTCGGTCCCGCTCATGCTCAGCACCACCACCGCGGTGCGGGTGCCGGCCACCAGCCGCCGGGTGGCCTCGAGTCCCCCGATCCCGGGCATCGTCAGGTCCATCAGCACGACGTCCGGTACCCGCGCGGCCACCAGCTCCAGGGCCTGCTCGCCGGACTCGCCCTCCCCGACGACGTCGAGGTCCGGGGCGGACGCCAGCACGGCCCGCACCCCCGCCCGGAACGTCGGGTGGTCGTCGACCACGACGACGGTGACCGGTGCGCTCACCGCGGCACCGGCAGGACCGCCCGGACGACGGTGCCGCCACCCGGCCCGGCGCCGACCCGCAGCGTCCCGCCGAGTTCCTCGGCGCGCCGTCGCATGCTGGCCAGGCCGACCCCCGGCCCGGCGTCGGCGCGGATCCCGCTCCCGTCGTCGGCGACCTCGACGAGCAGCGACCCGGGCTCGGTGCCCAGCCGGACCGTGCAGGTGCTGGCACCGGCGTGCCGGGCCGCGTTGGTGAGGGCCTCGGCGGCGATCCGGAAGGCGGCCACCTCGACGGCCGGGGGCAGCCCGTCCGGCACGTCGGCCTCCACCGCGCAGGTCAGGTCCCCGGCCGAGAACGCCCGGGCGCGCTCGCGCAGGGCCCCGGCCAGCCCGGAGGCGTCCAGCCCGGCCGGGCGCAGGTCGTCGACGACCCGCCGGACCTCGCCGACGACCTCGCGCAGCCGTCCCTCCAGCTCCCGCAGCACCGGCTCCCCGGTCCTCGAGGCGACGGCACCGAGCTGGAGCGCGAGCCCGGCCAGCTCGGGCCCGACCCCGTCGTGCAGGTCCCGGTGCAGGCGCAGCCGCTCCGTCTCCCGGGCGGTCGCGAGCAGCTCCCGCTCCCGGCGCAGGCCCGCGGTGACCGACCGCAGGTGCACGCCGAGGGCGACGCTCCCGAGCAGGGCGGTCAGACCCACCGCCACCAGGACGTCGGACAGCGGCTGCGCGGTGACCGGGGACAGGTGGGCGGCCACGAACACGGCCTCGCCGGCGGCGAGCAGCCCCAACTGCCAGCGGTCGTCGCCGCTCGCGCGCCGCCACCGCACGACCGCCAGCAGGGCGGCCGCGGGCACCAGCACGACCGCGGTCAGCCCGATCAGCACCCCGGCCGCCGGGCCGAGCCACGGCGCCCACGCCAGGCCGAGCGGATTCGGCACCGCGGCGAACGGCCCGGCGGGGCCGGGGGCGAACGCGCTGAACACCGCGATCAGGACGAGGACGCCCGCCACCGGCGCACCCAACCGGGCGGCGGCACCGGACCGGAGGACGACCGGCAGCAGCAACGCGGGCAGGAAGAAGGGCACCCAGGTCCAGGTGGCCAGCCAGGCCGCGGCGGCAGCGCCGGGCGCACCGCCCACCTCCGCCGACCACACCGCGTAGGCCCCCGCCACCGCCCCGACGGCGATCGGGGCCGTCCCGAGCAGGACCAGACCGGTCCGCCGGTCCCGGGCCACCACGGCGGCGCCGACCGTCGGCCCCAGCACGCTCAGCCAGAGGTCGGCGAGGTGCAGGTTCGTGGTGTCCCGCAGTCCGCCGACGGTGCTGGCGTGCAGAACCAGCGCGGCGACGGCCAGCGCGAGGGAACCCACCGCGACCGGCCAGGCGAGCACGGTCGCGGGGACGGGAAGGGCACGCGGACGGATCCGGAGCACCGCGGAAGGGTCCCAGGTGCGATGTCCCGCTGGCCAGGGACGCGCGGCCCGGACCGGCCGGGCGCCTCACCCGGCCGGCAGCGGCTCCGGGACACGCCGGCGCCGGATCGCGATCGACAGCACCGCCGCCACCAGGCACAGCATCGCCCCGCCGTACCAGGCGGCGTCGTACCCGCCCAGCGCGTCGCGCACCAGCCCGGCGGCGAGCGCCGCGACGGCCGCGCCCACCTGGTGCGCGGCGAAGATCCACCCGAACACCACGGCCGAGCGGGCGCCGAACTCGGCCCGGGCCAGCGCCATCGTCGGCGGCACCGTGGCCACCCAGTCCAGGCCGTAGAACACGACGAAGGCGAGCATGCTGGCGTTCAGGTCGGTCCCGAACAGCGCGGGCAGCGCGAACAGCGACACCCCGCGCAGCGTGTAGTAGGCGGCCAGCAGCACCCGCGGATCGAACCGGTCGGTCAACCAGCCGGAGAAGACCGTCCCGACCAGGTCGAACACGCCGACGACGGCGAGCAGCGACGCGGCCGTCGTCGCGGGCATCCCGTGGTCGTGCGCGGCCGGGACGAAATGCGCCTGGACCAGGCCCGCGGTCGTCGCACCGCAGATGAAGAAGCCGGCGAACAGCAACCAGAACGTCCGGTTCCCGGACGCCTCGACGAGCGAGCGCAGCGCGAGCGCGGCGGCGCCGGTGCGCTGCGCGGGGACCGCGTCGGCCTCGGTGCCGCCGTACGGGGGCAGCCCGAGATCGGCCGGCCGGTCGCGCAGGAACAGCAGCACGACCGGTACGACGGCGAGTGCCGCGACCGCCGTGACCAGCGCCGCCGGCCGCCAGCCCGCCGACTCGACGATCATCGCGACCAGCGGCAGGAACACCAGCTGCCCGGTCGCCGACGCCGCGGTGAGGATCCCGGACACCAGGCCGCGGCGGGCGACGAACCACCGGTTCACCACGGTCGCGACCAGCGCGAGGGCCATCGAGCCGGTACCCAGCCCGACGATCACGCCCCACAGCAGCACCAGCTGCCACACCTGCGTCATGAACACGGTGCTGCCCGCGCCGGCCGCGACGAGCAGCAGCGCGACGGTCACCACCCGGCGCACCCCGAAGCGTTCCATCAGCGCCGCCGCGAACGGCGCCGTCACCCCGAACAGCGCGAGGTTCACCGCGATCGCGAACGAGATCGCCCCGATCGACCAGCCGAACTCGGCGTGCAGCGGCTCGACCAGCACCCCGGGCGTCGACCGGAACCCGGCCGCGCCGAGCAGCGCGAGGAACGTCGCCCCGGCGACCCACCAGGCCGGGTGCACCCGGCGTGCCCGTCCCGCCGCGCGCGGGGGTGCCTCCGTCATGGAGATCAGACTGCGCGGTGCCGCCCGCCCGGGACAGTGGCCGAACGGACGACATGTGCAAAAATCCGGCCATGGCCGTCCCACCGCACCGGGTCGGGGTGCTCGCCGTCGACGGGGTGATCACCTTCGAGCTGGCGATCCCGGAACGCATCCTCGGCACCACCACCGGCACCGACGGCACCCCGCTCTACGACGTGCGGGTCGGCTCCGTCGACGGCGGCCCGGTCCGCACGAGCTCGGGCTACCGGCTGCTCCCCGAGCACGGCCCCGAGGTGCTGGCGGACGCGCAGACCCTGGTCGTCCCGGCGATCGCCGGTCCGCACTCGCCCGGCCCGGCCGGTGGCCCGGAGCAGGAGACGGACCGCCGGGTGCTCGACCTGCTGCACCGGGTCGCCGGCCGGGCGCGGATCGTCGGGATCTGCACCGGCGCCTTCGTCCTCGCCGAGGCCGGCCTGCTCGACGGCCGCCCGGCGACGACGCACTGGGCGCACGCGAACCGGCTCCGGCGCCGGTTCCCGCAGGTGCGGCTCGATCCGGACGTCCTGTTCGTCGACGACGGCGACCTGCTCACCTCGGCCGGCGTCGCCGCCGGGATCGACCTGTGCCTGCACCTGGTGCGCCGCGACCACGGGGTGGAGATCGCCGCCACCACCGCCCGGCGCAACGTGGTCGCGCCGTGGCGGGAGGGCGGGCAGGCCCAGTTCGTCGAGACCCGGATGCCGGAGGGGTCCGGCACCGACACCGCGGCGGTGCGCCGCTGGGCGGTCGAGCACCTGGACCGCTCCCCCGGCGTCGACGAGCTCGCCGCACGCGCGTCGATGAGCGTGCGCACCTTCACCCGCCGGTTCCGCGCCGAGACCGGCACCAGTCCGGGCCGCTGGCTCGCCGCGCAGCGGCTGGACCGGGTACGGCGGCTGCTGGAGACCACCGACCTGCCGGTCGAGCAGATCGCCGCGCGCACCGGCTTCGGCACGACCGCCGCGCTGCGGCACCGGTTGCACGCCGAGATCGGGATGGCCCCGCTGGCGTACCGGCGCGCGCACCGGCCCCCGCGCGCGGGCTGAGCGTCGGGTGTGGCCCGGCGCACCGTCGCCGCTGCGGGGCCGCACGGTGCTGCGACACTGGCAGCGTGACCTCTCCTGCCGACCTGAAGATCCCTGTCGATCTCCTGCCGTCGGACGGCCGCTTCGGATGCGGTCCGTCCAAGGTGCGCCCGGAGCAGCTCTCCGCGCTGGCCGCGACCGGCGACTCCCTGATGGGCACCTCGCACCGGCAGAAGCCGGTGAAGAACCTGGTGGGACGCGTGCGGGCCGGGCTCACCGAACTCTTCTCGCTGCCCGAGGGCTACCAGGTCGTCCTCGGCAACGGCGGGTCCACCGCGTTCTGGGACGCGGCCGCCTTCGGCCTGGTCCGCCGCCGCTCGCTGCACCTGACCTACGGCGAGTTCTCGCAGAAGTTCGCCGACACCACGACCGGGGCGCCGTTCCTGGCCGATCCGGTGGTCGTCTCGACCGAGCCGGGCACCGCGCCCGCTCCGGTCAGCGACCCGTCGGTCGACGCGATCGCCTGGGCGCACAACGAGACCTCGACCGGCGTCGCGGTGCCGGTGCAGCGGCCCGCCGACGCGACCGACGACCAGCTCGTGCTCATCGACGCGACCTCCGGCGCCGGCGGCCTGCCGGTCGACGTCGCGCAGTCGGATGTCTACTACTTCGCGCCGCAGAAGGGCTTCGCCTCCGACGGCGGCCTGTTCATCGCCCTGATGAGCCCGCGCGCCCTGGACCGGGTCGCCGAGCTGAAGTCGGCCGGCGACCGGTGGATCCCGCCGTTCCTGTCGCTGGCCACCGCCGTCGACAACTCCGGCAAGGACCAGACGTACAACACCCCGGCGGTCGCCACCCTGTTCCTGCTCGCCGAGCAGATCGACTGGCTGGGCGGCCTCGGCGGGCTGGACGGCGCCGTGGCGCGCACCCGCGACTCGTCCGGGCGGCTGTACTCGTGGGCCGAGAACAGCGCGTTCGCGACGCCGTTCGTGACCGACCCGGCGCACCGCAGCCAGGTGGTCGGCACGATCGACTTCGACGACGCGGTGGACGCCGCCGCGGTCGCCGCCGCGCTGCGGGCCAACGGGATCGTCGACACCGAGCCGTACCGCAAGCTGGGCCGCAACCAGCTCCGGATCGGCATGTTCCCGGCGGTCGAGCCGGCCGACGTGTCGGCGCTGACCGCGAGCATCGACTGGGTCGTGGAGCAGCTCGGCACCTGAGCCGCAGCTCCTGAACAGCACAGCTCTCGGGCAGCACAGCTCCTGAGCAGCGCAGCTCCCGAGCCGCCCGGCTCCCGGGCGGTCCGGCTCCTGCTCATCGCCCGGGCTCGTCCCGGGCAGCTCGACCTCCGGGCGTCCGCCCTCCGGACAGCACCCGCCGGCCGGGTCCCGCAACCTGCGGGGCCCGGCCGTCGTGCGTCCGGTACCGGTGGGCCCGGTCGGGGTTGCCTCGCCGCGGCGTCCGTTGCCCGATCGATAGACACTCGTTGTAGTCACAGGAGTAACATCCGCCCCACTTGCATCGTGTGTCACGCGTCATGGAAGCCTGGGCACGGTGAGTGAGACCGTCTCGCAGATCCGTCTGCCAGGTGGATGTCGTCGACCAGGCAGAACTCGCACGGCGCGCCTCACCCGGCACGGAGCTGCAGGCATCTACCGTCACCCGGACGGGGACGACAGCAGGAGGATTGATCGATGCGCGCGTTGCGGGTCGTGGGGGTGACCGGGGACGGCTCGGTCGTCCTCGAGGACCCGGGGCGCCGCGAGCGCTACACGGTGCCGGCCGACGAGCAGCTCCGCGCTGCCGCACGTGGTGACGTGACCCGGCTCGGCCAGATCGCGATCGAGTTGGAGAGCCAGTTGCGCCCACGGGAGATCCAGGCCCGCATCCGGGGCGGCGCGTCGGTCGACGAGGTCGCCGCCGCGGCGGGCGTCCCGACCCAGAAGATCGAGCGGTTCGCCTACCCGGTCCTCCTCGAGCGTTCCCGCACCGCCGAGCTCGCCCAGAGCGCGCACCCGCAGCGGGCCGACGGCCCCGACTCGCGCACCCTCGGCGAGACCGTCGCGCACACCTTCGGCCTGCGCGGCCAGGACTTCACCGCGGCCGGCTGGGACTCCTGGAAGGGCGAGGACGGCAAGTGGGTCGTCGTCCTGACCTGGCAGACCGGGCGGTCCGACAACGCCGCGCACTGGTCGTTCCAGCCCGGGGCGCACGGTGGCACCGTGTCCCCGCTGGACGAGCACGCCTCCGATCTCGTCGAGGGCCTCCCGGCGCGGCCGCTGCGCCCGCTCGGCTCGGTCGTCGACATCGCGCGCGACGAGGAGCCCGTCGGGGACCACCCCACCGAGGCCACCCCGGCCCGGGCGGTCGCGGGCGGCCAGGCGCACCCGCCGGCCGACTCCTGGGGCCGCGGGATCGCGCCCGAGCAGCGGCGCGCCAGCCCGCCGCCGCGGCCGCGGGTCGAGGCACCCACCCGGGGCAGCACGACGCGGCCCGACGAGACCCGGGCACCGGCCGCCGCCGCACCGACGATCCCGCGGGTCGAACCCGCCGAGCCCGAGCACGCCGCCGGCACCGGGGCCTCCTCCGCCGAGCCGATGCCCGGTGACGGGACCGCCTCCGTCGACGACGTCGACGGTGCCGGCGGGGCTGCGGCCGAGGCACGGGCCGCGGGCGCCGCGGACCGTGGCGCGGCGGGGCAGGCCACCGTTGGCGGGGAGCAGGGCAGCGACCCGGCACCCGGCGGCGGCACCGCACCCGGCCACGCAGCACCCGGCGGCGGCACCGCAACCGGCCACGCAGCACCCGGCGGCGGCACCGCAACCGGCAACGCAGCACCCGGCCACGCAGCACCCGGCCACGCAGCGCCCGGCGGCAACCCGGCCCGCGGTAGCGCGGCAGCCGGCAGCGGCTCGGCAACCGGCAGCGCCCCAGCACACGGAAGCGGCCCGGCGTCCGGCAGCGGCGCGGCGTCCGGCAGCGGCGCGGCGTCCGGCGGCGGCGCGGTCACCGGTGGCTCGGCGACCGACGATGGAGCCGGGTCCGGTGCGGGCACCGCGACCGGCCGGGCGAGCACAGCAGGCGACACGATCGCCGATGCCACGACGGGCCGCGACACCGCAGACCGGGGTACCGCCACCGGCGACGCAGCGCGCGGCACCGGTGTGGCGGACGGCGGACCGGACACCGGCGCGCCGGCCGGTGACACGGCGAGCCGCGCCGTCGAACTCGACGGCGCCTCCCACCGGAACAACGCGACCGGCAACGCCGCGACCGGGAACACGCCGGCCGGCAGCGCCGCGACCGGGAACAACGCGACCGGCAGCGCCGCGAGCGACGGCGCCGGCAGTGCCCGGTCCGGCGCGGCGGCGACGGACGGGAAGCCGAACCCGGGGGCATCGGCGGCCGGTGACGCGGCGCCGGACGCCGCGACGGCGACCGACACCACGGCCGGGGACACCGGAGTCCGACTGGACTCCGCCACCTCTCCCACGGCCGACCGCACCGGCGCCACCGACTCCGACGCCGAGCCCCACGCCCGGGCCGGCGCCACCGACTCCGACCCCGATCAGAGCGCCGGCGCGACGGAGCAGGGCGGCGACACCTCGGAGCGACAGGACTCGACCACCGGGGCCGCCGACCAGTCGTCCCGCCAGCGTGGAGCGGCCTCCCGGCGGACCAAGAAGGGCAAGCCGGTCATGCCGTCCTGGGACGAGGTCCTCCTCGGCGTCCGCGGACAGCGCTGATCCGTTCGCACGGGTTCGCTGCGTTCGCACGGGATCGGATCCCGTGCGAACGTGCCGAACCCGTGCGAACGTGCTCGGGTGGTGGGGTGGCACGGCGGCGGCGGGCGTGGCCCCGGACTTCGGTGCGACTCCCCCGCGCAGCGGCACTGCCCCGTGGCCCGACGCAACGGCACAGCCACATAGCCGCGCCTCCGCGCACAGCGATACAGCAACGGCGACGGCGCCGCGCACACCCGCGACGCAGCAGCGCTCCGGCGAACGCCACGGGGCGACGCTCCGGCCGATCCCGGGCCCCGGGGGCCGCGCGCCACCGTCACACATCCGCACGGGATCCCGTCATCCGCACGGGATTCGATCCCGTGCGAACGCACCGAACCCGTGCGAACGCAAGCGAACCCGCGCTGCGGCGCAGCACCGCGGCACCGCGCTACCGCGGCACAGCGGCACAGCGGCACCGCCGCGCAGTTGCACCGCGGCGCAGCAGCACGACGTGCCGGCCGCCCCGCGCGCCGCCGACGCTCAGCCGGCGGTCACGGCGTGGAACGCGACCGCGGCCGCGGTGGCGACGTTCAACGAGTCGACCCCCGAGGCCATCGGGATCCGGATCCGCCGGTCCGCGGCGGCCAGCGCCTCGTCACTGAGGCCCGGCCCCTCGGCTCCGAGCAGCAGCGCGACCCGGGTCCCGGCGAGCCCCGCGGTCGCCAGCGGCTCGGCGTCCGCCGCGGGGGTCAGCGCTGCCACCGTGAAACCGTTGTCACGCAGCGTGTCGAGCGACGCGGGCCAGCTGCCTGCCAAACGGGTGAACGGCACCCGGAGTACGTGGCCCATCGACACCCGGACGCTGCGCCGATAGAGCGGGTCGGAGCAACCCGGCCCGAGCAGGATCCCGTCCACCCCCAGCGCGGCCGCGTTGCGGAACAGTGAACCGAGGTTCTCGTGATCACCGACGCCCTCGCAGACCGCGATCGTGCGGGCCCGCTCCAGCAGTCCGGCGACCGGCGGCTCGGGGACCCGGTCGGCGACGGCGAGAACGCCGCGATTGAGGTGGAAACCCACCGCCCGGGCCATCGTGTCCGCGTCCGTGGAGTAGGCCGGTACGTCCACCCGGTCGAGTTCGTCGGCGAGCTCCGCCAGGCGCCGAGGCACCCCCAGCAGCGAACGCACCGGGTAGGCCGACTCCAGCAGCCGCCGCACGACGACGACGCCCTCCGCGATCACCAGTCCGCGCCCACCGGGCCGATCCGGGCGCCGATCGGCGGTGGTGAGGTCGCGGAAGTCGTCGATCCTGGGGTCGTCCGGGATGTCAACCGGCGTGAGTATGGCCACGACGGCCGATCGTCCCACGTCACTGACCGTTCACCGCGTCCGGTCGCCCGGTCAGCCGGTACCGCCCGGTCCGGCGATATGTCACCGTGTACTGCCTCTCCCTTCGAAACCGGGCCTGGTCCGGGAGGGTGAGGAGGCGCTCCCCGTTCGATGGAGGTCGGTTCACGCATGGGTCAGGTGGTCGACCGGACGACGTTCACCCGGCGCGACCGCCAGCGATACCGGATCAAGGTGCAACGCTGCCTGGACTCCCTGGCGGACATGCTCCGCACCTACCCCTTCCCCGAGACCGAGCCGATGACCGGGGTGGAGGTCGAGTTCAATCTCGTCGATCCGGAGCTGGCGCCGTCGCTGAACGGTCACGACGTCCTGGAGACGATCAACAGAGGTGAGTGGCAGACCGAGCTCGGCCGCTGGAACCTCGAGCTGAACCTGCCGCCGCGGCCGCTGCCCGGCGACCAGTGGCGCCAGCTCGAGCACGAGCTGCTCGATCTGCTCGCCGGCGCCGGCGCCAAGGCGGGCGACCTGCGCACCCAGCTCGTCATGATCGGGATCCTGCCGACCCTCGACCCGGGCCACATGGTCGGGGAGTCGATCACCGCGGACGACCGCTACCAGGCGTTGAACGACCAGATGCTCAACGCCCGGGGCGAGCCGATCCGGATCGACATCGCGGGCTGCGATCCCGACGAGCGGGTCAACGCCGATTTCGACACGATCATCCCGGAGGCCGCCTGCACCTCACTGCAGCTGCACCTACAGGTGGCGCCGTCGGAGTTCGCCCGCTACTGGAACGCCGCGCAGTGCCTGGCCGGCGTCCAGCTCGGGCTCGGCGCGAACTCACCGTTCCTGCTGGGTTCCCAGCTGTGGGCGGAGACCCGGATCCCGCTGTTCGAGCAGTCCTGCGACGTCCGCACCCCCGAGTTCCACAACCAGGGCGTACGGCCCCGGGTCTGGTTCGGCGAGCGCTGGATCGACTCGGTGCTGGACCTGTTCTCCGAGAACGCCCGCTACTTCCCGGCCCTGATGCCGCTGACCACCGACATCGACCCGGTCGCCCAGATGCGTGACCACGGCTTCCCCGAGCTGCCCGAGCTGACCCTGCACAACGGCACGATCTGGCGCTGGAACCGGCCGATCTACGACAGTACGGGGCCCACCCCGCACGTCCGGCTGGAGAACCGGGTGCTCCCGGCCGGACCGACCACCGTCGACATGGTCGCGAACGCACTGTTCTTCTACGGGCTGCTGCGCACGCTCGTCGAGTCCGACCAGGAGCTGTGGCGGTCGGTGTCGTTCGAGGCCGCCCGGGAGAACTTCCAGACCGCCGCCCGGCACGGCATGCAGGCGCCGCTCTACTGGCCGGGTACCGGCTGGATCAATCCGGACGAGCTGGCGCTGCGCAAGCTGATCCCGCTGGCGCACGAGGGTCTGGCCCGCTGGGGCGTCAGCGAGGCCGTCTGCGACCGCTACCTGACGGTGCTGGAGCGACGGTGCGTGACCCGGCAGACGGGGGCGTCCTGGCAGCTCGACACCGTCGCGGCGCTGGAGGCCCGCGGCGCGGACCGGATCACCGCACTGCACGGGATGCTCGAGCGCTACCTGCCCCGATCCGCCGCCAACGAGCCGGTGCACACCTGGGAGATCCCCGCCTGATCCCGGGCTGAACCGCCGGACCCGCTTCACCATCGCGAAGGGTCTCCTGCCGAAGCGACCCGGCACGGGCCGCTGCTTCCTACCGTCCTCCACCGCGCGACCGCCCCGGGCGCGTGAGGAGGTCGGAGCGCCATGTCCGTGCAGCAGCCGCCGGGACCGCGGTGCGGTCCCGCCCACCGGTGACGCAGCCGATGTCCCGGTTCCGCCTCTTCGGCCGCTCCGAGCCGGTCGACGACGGCCCCGATCCCTGGCTGGACGATCCGCCGCCGGTCCCCGGCCCGCCGCCGTCGACCCGTCCCGCGACGGCCGCGGCCCGGCCCGCGCTCTGGACACCCAGGCGCCCGGCGCAGGATCCGCCCGCCGATCCGGAGCCGGTGACGGACCCGTTCGGGTTCCCGGCGCTCCGGGCCCGGGGCGCCGCCGAGACCGGTACCGAGGGTGCCGGATGGGGTCCGCCGGTCAGCCCCGCAGCCGATCCGCCGGCGGTGTTCACCGCACCCGCCCGCTCCACCGCCGACGGCCCGGCGCCCGCGCCGGGGACGGCGCCGCCGGACCCGGACGCCGGGCCGGCCACCGGGCCCGATATCGAGACGCGGCGGGCGCCGACGGCCGCTCCCCCCGTCGGAGCCGGGACCGACCCCGGGACCCGGCACCCACCGACCACCGCACCCGCCGACACGCTCACATCCGGCACCGGGGCACTCCCCCCACCGGAGACCACACCCACCGGACCCGACCCCACACCCGGGCCCCCACCGACCACCCCACGCACCGACGACCCCACGCCCGGCACCGAGGCACTCCGCCCACCGGAGACCACACCCGGGCCCCCGCCGACCACCCCGCCGCCCGACGGGGCGAACCCCGTCCCTCCCCCGGCGACCACCCCGGACGACGCGGACCACTCGGACCCGGTCGACCCCGCCGCGGCCGCCGCCCTGGCCGGGGCGTTCGCCGCCGACCTCCTCTCCTGGGACGAGAACGATCCCGACCGGCGCGGCCGCGCGCTCGGCGCCCACCTGTCGTCACCGGTGGGAGCGGCCCTGCTCGGCTGGACCGGGACCGGCCGCCAGCGCGCCGATCTGGTGCTGCCCGGCCGCGTCCGGCGCGAGGGCGAACGGGTGCTGGTCGAGGTCCGGGTCCGGGTCGTCCCGTACCGCCGGGTGGACGCCCGCACGCCCGGCGCACCCGAGCCGGAGCCGGAGCGTCCGCTCGGCGAACCGGCTGCCGCACCCGCCCCGTCGGCCCGCGGCTGGCGCGGGCTGGCCGCCCGCTGGGTGCGGATCGAGGTGACCGTCGCCCGGGACGGTGACCGGCTCGTCGTCGACGCGGGCCCGGAGCCCGGGCAGCGCACGCCGAGTCCGCACGATCTCGCCGGACGGCCCCGGTGAGCGGCGGGACCGGGTCGGCCGGAGCGACCGGAGGGACCGGGGCGACCGGGGCGACCGGGGCGACCGGGCTGACCGGGCTGACCGGGTCGGCCGGGCTGACCGGGCTGACCGGGTCGGCCGGGCTGACCGGGCTGACCGGGTCGGCCGGGCTGACCGGGGCGGCCGGGGCGCGCCGCGTCCCCGCGGTCGGCGGGCTCGCCGGCGGCGTCGGCACCACGACCGTCGCGCGCGCACTGCGGGCCCGCGATCTCGGCGTCGTCGGGGGCACCGATCTCCTGCCGGACGTGCTGCTGTGCCGGGACACCGTGGCCGGGCTCGCCGCCGCCGCCCGGGTCGCACCGCGGCCGGGCCCCGGCGCACCGGTGCTCGCACTGCACCCCGGATGGACGGAGCCGGACGGGTTCGACGCCGCCGCCGCGGGCCCCGGCTGGGCGGCCGTCGTCGCGCTGCCCGCGGTGCCCGGCTGGACCCGATCGCCCGATCCCTGGTCGGACGCCGGGACGGTGCTCATCCGTTCCGCGCCGTCCACCGCGGTCCGCCGGTACGCCGAGGCGCTCGGCCGGATCGTCGCCGCACTGACCGCCGGGGACCGGCTCGCGCACCCGCTGGTCGCCGGCACCGGCGGCGGACTGCGCCCGCTGCGCGGCGCCGTCCCGCTCCCCCGGACCGGGCCCGGTGACCCGTGCGACCGCTGATGCTGGTGCCCGCCCTGCTCGCCGCCCTGCTGACCGTGCCCGCCCCGGCCGCCGCCGCGGAGCCGCCCGGATCGTCCGGGATCGACGTCGACCGCGTCCCGGAGGCCGCCCGGCCGCACCTGTCGCTGGTCACCGAGCTCACCACCGAGGGTTGCCCGGAGCTGCCGCCCGCCTGGGTCGTCGCGCAGGTGCAGGCCGAGTCCGGCTGGGACCCGGAGCTGCGGACCGGCTCCGCGACGGGCCTGCTGCAGGTGTCCGAGCGGACCTGGACCGCGGCGGGCGGCGCCCCCTGGCCGGATCCGGCGCTCACCGATCCCGCGGCGCACCTGCGCACCGTCGTGCCGTGGCTCTGCGCCACGCTGCGGGCCGCCGCGGGGCACCTGGCGACCACGCCGAAGGACGTCGCCGTGCTCGACGCGATGCTGGTCTGCCACATCGCGGGCTGCCGCCGGGTCACCGGTTCGGCGTCCGGCGTGCCGGTCGCCGGCGAGGCCGGCTGCTCGCAGGCGTGCGCGTCGGCGGTCCGCCGCTACCTCGACGCGGTGCACGACCTGGTCGCCGACTACTCGACCGGCACCCCGGCCGCTCCCCCGCCGGCTCCCCCGGCGGCCGTGCCGCCCGCCGATCCGGCGTCGGCCCCGGCACCGGCCTGGACCGGCGGGCCGACGCCCTGCCGGGAACCCGATCCGGTCCGCCCGGACGGCTGCCTCACCGGCGCCACCGCACACGGCCTCGCCGCGGTCCGGGCCGCGTTCCAACCGGTGATCGACACCGTCGGCTGCTGGGACGAGCACCGGCACAACCCCCGCTCCGATCACCCGAAGGGACGCGCATGCGACCTGTTCACCGGCCCGGCGGGCCGCTTCCCGGAGGAGCCGGACCTGGCGGAGGGCTGGCGGATCACGCACTGGCTCGCGGCCAACGCGGAACCGCTGCGGATCCGCTACCTGATCTGGCAGGGCCGCTACTGGGACCCGTCCGTGCGGGACGACGGGACCGGCTGGGGCCGCCGCTACACCGGTGGCGGGATCTACGACACGTCCGACCCGACCGGCGGTCACTACGACCACATCCACATCAGCTTCGCGGAGTGACGATCGCGCTCGTGCTGCTCGCCCCGGTGACGGTGCTGCTGCTCGTCGTCGCACCCGGTGCCGCACCGCCGGACGGTGGCGTGCTGACCGTGGACGACCGGACCGCACTCGGCGATCCCGGCCCGGACCGCGGACCGGATCCGCCGGTCCCGGCCGTGCTGCCGGCGTCCCCGGAGGCGGTCGCCCGCGCCTACCTGGCGGCCGCCCACGGCGGCGCCCCAGGCAGCGCCGGAACGACCCGCCGGGACGCCGCCGGGTACGCGATCCCGGGCGGCGCGGGCTTCCCGGTCCTCGACCCGCCCGGCCCGGGCGAGCGGCGGATCGCGGTCGTCGAGGCGCTCGAACCGGCGGGGAGCGACCCGGTGCGCGGGCGGGTCGCGTTCGTCGCCGGGATCCGGACGGCGACCGCGGCGGTCGGCGCCCCGCCGCGCACCGAACGGTGGCGGACCCGCGTCGTGCTGCACCGCGGTCCCGCGGGCCGCTGGCTGGTCGCCGCCGACACCCCGATCACCCCCGACACGCCCGACGTGGGCGACTGACCCGAGGAGCGGGCGATGACCGCCGGCGAGCTGGAAGAAATGATCAAGACCCTGGTCGCGAAGGGGGTGACGGTGCTGCTGCTGGTACTCGGCCCCGGCGGCGAGCTGATCGGGGTGACGCCCGGCGACGACGGCCCGGCGCCCGCTCCGGGCATCTCCGAGCAGGTCGCCGCACCGGACCGGACCTCCGGGCCGGACGATCCGGGCGGCTCCGGCGACGACCCGGCACCATCGCGGGATGACATCGCGGACGGCGGGACGGACGAACAGGTGAGCAGAGCAGAGGGCAGCGGCAGCACCGCCGCCGAACGGCACGGCTGGGGCGAGCCCGTCCGCTCCGACGACTTCGACGACGGCCTCTCCGGCTGGAACATCTACGACGGCCCCGGCCACGCGGGCAACGGCCGCCGCACCCCGGACGCGGTGAGCGTCGCCGACGGCGTCCTCACGATCACCGGCGACGCCGACGGCAACACCGCCGGGATGGCCTGGACCGACGGCAGCCAGCAGTACGGCCGCTGGGAGGGCCGGGTGCGGGCGCCCGCGTCCGACCCGTCGTACAACGCCCTGCTCCTGCTCTGGCCGACCGCGGAGAACTTCCCGGTCGGCGGCGAGATCGACTTCATGGAGATGATGGACCCGACCCGGCAGAGGACGAACATCTTCGTGCACTACGGACCGGACAACTCCCAGATCGACGGCGCGGTCGAGATCGACGGCACCGGCTGGCACAACTGGGCGGTCGAGTGGACCCCGGACCGGATCACCGCCTACGTCGACGGCGAGCAGTGGTTCGAGGCGACCGATCCGACCGTCCAGCCGCCCGGCCCGATGCACCTGTGCATCCAGCTGGACTGGTTCCCGAAGGGCGGCCAGGTGCGCGAGTCGCGGATGGAGGTCGACTGGGTCCGGCAGTACCCGCTCGGGTGACGCCCGCACCGGCTCTCAGCGTCGCCACAGGCCGGCCTCCCTAGCGTGTTGCGCGTCGCCACGAGAAGGAGGACGGCGTGCAGCAGGAGGCACCCGAGCGGGCACGGCACCGCACGCCGGATCCCGAGGCGCCCGGCCGGCGCCGGTGGCCGACCGTCCTCGGTGCGCTGCTCGCGGTCGGTGCGCTGGCCGGCGTCGTCGGCGTCGCCGCGTCGGTCGACCTGACCGGCGGCTCCGGCCGGGACACCCCGCCGGCCGCCGCACCGGCGCCCGAGGAGTCCCCCGGCGGCATGCACGACCAGGAGCGGCCGGACCAGGTCGCCGCGCTGGACCCGGCGTCGCGGTCCGAGGCCGAGGCCGGCGTCCGGCACGGCTGGCGGATGATCGCCGGCGACGAGTTCGACGGCACCGAGCTCGACCTGGACCGCTGGGCCCCCTACACCGGCGAGACCACCGGCGGCGTCGGCAGGCACATGGCCGAGAACCTGTCGGTGCGCGACGGGCGGCTGCTGCTCACCAGCCGCGGCCTCACCTCGGCCGGCCTGCACTGGAAGGGCGGCATGCAGTACGGCCGCTGGGAGATCCGGGCCAAGACCAACCCGGGCACCGGCTACGGCGACGTCGCGCTGCTCTGGCCGGTCGCCGAGGACTGGCCGGTCGGCGGCGAGCTGAACTTCATGGAGATCCCGAAGGGCGACCGCTCCGAGACGCACACGATCGTCCACTACGGCGAGGACAACAGCCAGGTCGGCAAGACGATCACCGGCGACTTCACCGAGTGGCACAACTACGCCGTCGAGTGGCTGCCGGACCGGGTGGTGTTCTACATCGACGGCGTCGAGGTCTTCCGGACGATGGATCCCGACCACATCCCGCCGCGCCCGATGCACCTGGCCATGCAGCAGGACATCGGCCCGTACGGCAAGGACTGGATCCCCCCGCTCGACGAGACCTCCCCCGACGAGCTCGACTTCGAGGTGGACTGGGTGCGCATCTACGCGCCCTGACCGGCGGAGCACCGTCCTCGCTCGGCGGCGGGACGGTGTGACTGGGGAAAGAAGGAGGCCCCGGCTCCTGTGGGAGCCGGGGCCTTCTCCTGTCCCGAACTGACGCGCCGCTCCCACCACGAAGCGACGAGACGTAAGTTAGCTCAGGCTAGCCTTACTTGGCAAGAGCGGATTCCTAGCCGAGCAGCTCGCGCAACGGTCCCACGCCGAAGTACCCGACGAACAGCACCGCGACCACCCACATCAGCGGGTGCACCTGCCGGGCCCGGCCGGTCAGCGCGGCCAGCACCACGTAGGAGATGAAGCCGGCGCCGATCCCGTTCGCGATCGAGTACGTGAACGGCATGACGACGACGGTGAGGAACACCGGGATCGCCGTGCGCAGATCGTCCAGCTCGATCCCGGTGATCTGCCGGAACATCAGCGCACCCACCACGACCAGCGCCGGTGCGGCGGCCTCGACCGGCACGATCGCGTACAGCGGCGTGAAGAACATCGCCAGCAGGAACAGCAGACCGGTCAGCACGTTCGCCAGACCGGTCCGGGCGCCCTCGGCGATCCCGGCCGCCGACTCCACGAACAGCGTGTTCGACGACGACGAGGCCGCACCCCCGGCGACCGCGCCGGCCCCCTCGACGACCAGTGCCCGGCCGACGTTCGGCAGCTTGCCCTGCTCGTCGTTGAGCCCGGCCTGCCTGCCGAGCCCGGTGAGCGTCCCCATCGCGTCGAAGAAGTTCGCCAGCACCAGGGTGAAGATCAGCAGGACGACGGTGATGATGTCCAGCCGGGCGAAGGCGCCGAAGGACACCTGGCCGACCAGCGACAGGTCCGGCATCCCGACGATCTGCGACGGCAGCTCGGGCACCGCCAGCGACCAGCCGCCCGGGTTGTCCGGCCCGCCCGGCCCGACCTGCGCCAGCGCCTCGACGACGATCGCGATGACCGTGTTGAGCACGACGCCGATCAGGATCCCGGCCCGCACCCCGCGCGCGACGAGCACGCCGACGATCAGCAGGCCGAGCACGAACACGAAGGTCGGCCAGGACGCGATCGACCCGTCGATGCCCAGCCCGACCGGCACGGTGGTGTTGGCCTCGTCCGGCAGCCGGCGCACGAAGCCCGAGTCGACCAGCCCGATCATCGCGATGAACGCGCCGATGCCGACCGCGATCGCCGTCTTCAGCTCGGTCGGCACGGCGTTGAAGACCGCGGTGCGGAAGCCGGTGACGGCGAGGATCACGATGATCAGGCCGTTGATGACGACCAGGCCCATCGCCTCCGGCCAGCTCATCAGCGGCGCGATGGTCACGGCCAGCAGGGTGTTGATCCCCAGCCCGGTGGCGATCGCGAACGGATAGTTCGCGAGCACCCCGAACAGGATCGTCATCACGCCCGCGACCAGGGCGGTCACCGCGGCGACCTGGGCCAGCGGCAGGATGCCGCCGAGCGCGTCGGTCTTCGCCGACGGGTCGGTCGCGGTGACGCTGCCGAGGATCAGCGGGTTCAGCACGATGATGTAGGCCATCGCCATGAAGGTGACGAGTCCCCCGCGCAGCTCCCGGGGGATCGTGGACCCGCGCTCGGACACGCGGAAGTAGCGCTCGATCACGGCGACACCCTAGACGCGGCGCAACGCTGCGCCGTCCGGCGGTACGCGTCGTTACAGTGCAGGATGTGACGGCATCCCACGACGGCGACCCGCCGCCCCCGCCCGCGTTGCCGTCCCGGTTCTACGAGTCACCGCCGGTGATCGTCGGCGGGATGGCCGTGTGGGCGATCGCCGCCGGGATCGCGCTGTGCACCGGGTTCGTCGCCGGAACCGGCCCCGGCGAGGTGTTCTGGACGTGCATCGCCGGCCTCGGCGTCGGCCTGTTCGGTGCGCTCGTGTTCTCCGTGCAGCGGGCGGCCGCCCGCCGGGGCGACCGCTCCGCGCAGCGCGGGGTCGAGCCCGGCTGACACCGGCCACCTAGGCTCGGGGCATGACCGCCGAGCACAAGACCGCTGTCGTCACCGGCGCCTCCTCCGGGATCGGCGCCGCCACCGCCCGCGCACTCGGGAAGGCCGGGTTCCACGTCGTCCTCGGTGCCCGCCGGGTGGAGCGCTGCCAGGAGATCGCCGACGAGATCCGCGGCACCGCGCTGCCGCTGGACGTCACCGACGCCGACTCGGTCCGCGCCTTCGACGAGGCCGTGCCGGAGGCCGCCGTCCTGGTCAACAACGCGGGCGGCGCCAAGGGCCTCGACCCGGTCGAGCAGGCCGACGAGGAGCAGTGGCGCTGGATGTGGGAGACCAACGTGCTCGGCACGCTGCGGCTGACCAAGGCGTTCCTGCCGAAGCTGCGCGCCTCCGGCGACGGGCACGTGATCACCGTGACCTCGATCGCCGCGCTCGACTGGTACGACAACGGCGCCGGCTACACCGGGGCCAAGCACGCCCAGGCGATGCTGCACCGGACGCTGCGCGGCGAGCTGCTCGGCGAGCCGATCCGGGTCACCGAGATCGCCCCCGGCATGGTCGAGACCGAGTTCTCCGAGGTGCGCTTCGACGGCGACGCCGAGAAGGCCGCGAAGGTCTACCAGGGGCTGACCCCGCTGACCGCCGACGACGTGGCCGACACCATCGTCTTCGCCGCGACCCGGCCGTCGCACGTCAACCTGGACCAGATCGTGCTCAAGCCGCGCGACCAGGCGTCCGGCACCCGGCGGCACCGGCGCGGCTGAGGCGCTACAGGGTCTCCTCGGACCGGCGGCGCTGCTCGGCGTCGTCGGCCGGTTCGTCACCGGCGGCCGCGCCCGCGATCCGCTCCTCGGACTCGCGCAGGATCTCCTCCGCGCCGTCCCGGTCCGGCGCGCCGGTGCCCTGCTCCTCCGGGAGCGGGGTGGCCCGGGCCTCGGCGCGGTCGGTGGGGACGTCCGGATTCTGCGGGGCGCTCATGCCGGGTGCGTACCCGTTCCGGGCCGGTTTCTCACGGGCGCCCGGCGCGCACCCGGCCGCTCAGAGCGCGCAGCCGACCAGCACCGGCTCCGGGTGCAGGGCGACGCCGAACCGGGCCGCCACCCCGTCGCGGACCTCGCGGGCCAGCGCGAGCAGGTCCGCCGTCGTCCCGCCGCCGCGATGGGTGAGCGCCAGCACGTGCCGGGTCGACAGCGACACCCGGCCGCCCGGGCCGGCGTGGCCGCGGGCGAACCCGGACTGCTGGATCAGCCCGGCCGCGGACAGCTTCACCCGGCCCTCGCCGGCCGGCCAGGCGGCGATCCCGTCGGCGGCCGGTGCGTCGGCGGCGTCCAGGATCGGGTTGGTGAAGAACGACCCGGCCGACCAGGTGTCGTGGTCGGCGGCGTCGAGCACCATGCCCTTGCCGCGGCGCAGCGCCAGCACCGCCTCGCGGGCCGCCGCCGGATCGACCCGGGTCTCCGGCTCGACGCCGAGGGTGCGGGCCAGCTCGGCGTAGCGGATCGGGGCGGAGCGGCCGTCGGCGTGCAGCGCGAACCGGGCCCGCAGCACGATCGCGTCGTCGTTGCCCTTCAGCACGCTCGTGCGGTACGCGAGCCCGAGCGCGGCGGCCGGCACGTGCTCGCGGACGGTGCGGGTCCGGCGGTCGTAGAGATCGACGTCGACCAGCAGATCGGCGATCTCGACGCCGTAGGCGCCGACGTTCTGCACCGGGGTGGCGCCGGTGCGGCCGGGGATGCCGGACAGGCACTCGAGCCCGCCGAGCCCGTCCGCGACGGTGGCCGCGACGACGTCGTCCCAGTCCTCACCGGCCTCGACGGTCAGCAGCACCGCCCCGTCGCGCCGCTCGTGGGCGATCCCGCGGCCGGCCAGCAGCACCGCGGTGCCGTCGAACCCGTCGTCGGCCACCACCAGGTTGGAACCGCCGCCGACCAGCAGCACCCGCTCCCCGGCGGCGTCCGCCGACCCGACCGCGTCCACCACCTCGGCGGCCCCCTCGGCGCGCACGATCCGGGCGGCCGGCCCGCCCAGCCGCAGCGTGGTGTGCGCGCTCAGCCGGGGATCGGTGGTCGTCGAGGCGGGGGAGCTCACCCGTCAACGGTAACCTGCGCGCATGCCGCGCTCGCTCGACTACCGCGCCACCTCCGTGCACCCGGCGGAGAAGGTCTACGCCGCGATGGTGGACCGTGACCTGCTGGAGCAGCAGCTGAAGCACCTCGGGGGTCCGGGGGCCGCGATCACCGCCTACGAGACCGAGCCGGGCGGCGTCCGGTACACGCTGCGGCACGGCATCTCCGCCACCGACCTGCCGTCGGTGGTCACCTCGTTCATCCCCGGCGGCGACCTGAAGATCGACCGCACCGAGCACTGGCGGTCCGGCGGGGCCGGGCGCTACGACGGCACCGGCTCGGTCGAGGTCGTCGGGACGCCGGCGACCGCCCGGTCGGTGATGCGGATCGTCGACGTCGACGGGGGCTCCGAGGTCATGATCCGGGCCGAGGTGACCGTGCGGGTGCCGCTGATCGGATCGCGGATCGAGGAGGCGGTGGCCGGGCAGATCGAGAAACTGCTGGCCGCCGAGACCGAGTTCACCCTGAAGCAGATCTCCTGATGACCGGCCGCCGGTACGTCATCACGCTGTCCTGCCCGGACCGGACCGGGATCGTCGCGCGGATCGCGTCGTTCCTCGCTGGCCTCGGCGCGTCCATCACCGAGGCTGCCTACCACGCCGACGTCGAGGCCGGGGTGTTCGCCACCCGCCAGGTCGTCGACGCCGCGTCCGTCCCGTGCGACGTCGAGGAGCTCCGCGAGCTGTTCGCCCCGGTCGCCGCCGAGCTCGGCGGGGAGCACCGGATCTCCGACACCGGGACCCGCAAGCGCGCCGTGCTCCTGGTGACGCGCGACCAGCACTGCCTGCACGACCTGCTCGGACGCGTGTGGACCGGCGAGCTGCCGGTGGAGATCACCCGGGTGATCGGCAACCACGCGTCGCTGGAGCCGATCGTGACCGCGCACGGGGTGCCGTTCCATCACGTGCCCTTCCCGGCCGCCGGCGACCGGTTCCGCGAGCAGGGCAAGGTCACCGCGTTCGAGGAGATCCGCAAGCTGGTCGACGCCGACGACCCGGACGCCATCGTGCTGGCCCGCTTCATGCAGATCCTGCCCGCGCACCTGTGCGAGGCGTGGGCCGGGCGGGCGATCAACATCCACCACAGCTTCCTGCCGTCGTTCGCCGGGGCCCGGCCCTACCACCAGGCGCACCGGCGCGGGGTCAAGCTGATCGGGGCGACCTGCCACTACGCCACCGCCGATCTCGACGCCGGCCCGATCATCGAGCAGGACGTCACCCGGGTCGACCACGGCGACACGGCCGCCGACATGGTGCGCCGCGGCCGCGACATCGAGCGGCTGGTGCTGGCGCGGGGACTGCGCTGGCACCTGGAGGACCGGGTGCTGATCCAGGGCAACCGCACCGTCGTCTTCCACTGACCCGGCCGCCACGCGCCACACCACGCCCCGCCACGCCCCACCCACGCCACGCACCACCCACGCCACGCCCCACCCACGCCACGCACCCCGCCACGCCCGCGCCACGCCCCGCACCCCGCCACGCCCCACCCACGCCACGCCCCGCGCCTCGCGCCGCGCCTCGCCGCGCCCCGCGCCCCGCGCCCCGCCAGGCTCCACCCACGCCACGCCACGCCACGCGCCGCGTCCCACCCACGCCCCGCACCTCGCGCCGCGCCGCGCCTCGCCCCGCCCCGCGCCACGCCCCACGCCACGCCCCACGCCACGCCCCGCAACCCGCCACGCCTCGCCCCGCGCCCCGCCCCGCAACCCGCCACGTCCGCGCCCCGCCACGCCCCGGACCACGCCCCGCCACGCGCCCCGCCCGCCCCACCCGCACCCCGTCACCCGCCGAGATGCAGATCAGCGGGAATTGTGGATCTTTCCGGCCCGCTGAGCTGCATCTCGGTGGGTCGGCCCGAGCGCGTGCCGGACCTCCGCGACGATCCGGCCGGGAGCGCGGCGCATGTCCTGAGCGGTGTAGCGCAACACCCGCCATCCCTCGGCGACGAGCCGGGTGTGCCGGCGGGCGTCGGCCCGGGCCGCCTCGGGCGTGGCGAAGTGGCCACCGCCGTCGTACTCGACGCCCAGCAGCGCCGCCGGATAGGCGAGGTCCAGCCAGAGGATCTCGTTGCGCCCGTCGACGACCGGATGCTGCGGCACCGGCCACGGCAGCCCGGCCCGCACCAGGATCAGCCGGAGCCGGGTCTCCGGCGGCGAGCCGGACCGGGCGTCGGCCCAGCACACGGCGTCGAGGACCTTCCGCACGCCGCGCAGTCCCGGATGCCGGGCGGCGAACTCCCGCAGCAGGTCCGGGGCGAACGCACCGCGGGCCAGCGCGTCCACCGCGACGACGCCCTCGACCGGTGGGAGCCGCCGGGCCAGGTCGAACGCCGTCCGGATCCGGCCGGTCGTCCGGAGGCCGCCGAGCTCGGTGATGTCGTCGGGATGCAGCAGGTCGCGCCGGACCCGGACGACGCCCGCGCGGCTCCGCGGCCCGGCCCGGACCGCGGTCACGGCGACCTCGGCGGGCGCGTCGCGCGGTGCGCACGAGGCGCCGAGCAGCTCGGCCGCCGAGTATCCACAGAGGATGGCCCCGGGTCCCGCCCAGGCGTACGCGGCGAGCGACCGGAGCCGCAGATCGGGCGGGCACAGCTCGGCCCGGACGTAGGTGTCGGGCAGCACCCGGGCGAACTGCGGCCCGCGCAACAGATCGGGGGTGACCAGGCCCGAGGCCACCGCCACCGTGCCGCGGAACACCTCGGGCAAACCGGGAACCGTCATCCGGGGACGGTCGCGCGCCGCCCGGACCCGCCGCTGCCGAACCCCGGCACCCGGTCGCGATCGCGAACCTCCGACCCGCGCAGCCCGCACCCCGTCACCCGCCGAGATGCAGATGAGCGGGCCGGAAAGATCCACAATTCCCGCTGATCTGCATCTCGGCGGGTGACGGGGTGCGGGGCGCGGCGCGGGGCGGCGCGAGGCGCGGTGCGGGGCGCGGGGCGCGGGGCGCGGCGCCC